>NZ_JBDKWG010000115.1:0-104171 GCF_040151475.1 Reichenbachiella sp. MALMAid0571
TAAATACCCTGAAAAAGTACGTTTAAACGAAATGAGAAAAGATTTTTTCGATTTCCTAAAACTACCCCCGTCCCCTGAAGGGGTGATCAAAAAGTCCCCTTTAGGGGATTTAGGGGTGATTTTGATGAATTTTCTTAGATGCCAAAATCTTTTCTCGGACACCAATAGAAAATATTCATATTTTCTACAGATTTCATTTTTAGTATTGGTATCAAAAAAAGAAAATGGATTCAAACTTTGATATTTTCGTAGAACACTGGCATCAAATTGCTATAATTTGGTCACAAATTGCACTTGCCTTTGCTGGTATTATTCTGGCCTATTATTTACTGATTTTTACCACTCGAAACTCAATAGCGGAGAAATATAAATTTATCAGCCTCAACGAAATAAAATATTTCTGGTACACTGCCCTGAGCCTGACCATAAGTTTTACTTTCTTTCTCAATGCCATTATGGTGAAAAAGCACAGTACAGCTCACAATTTTGATTTAACAGTTAAGACCATCCTCTCTTTGGGAATAGGCTTTTTAATAGGCTATGTGATCAATACCTACCTCAATGTATATTATCCATTTACACTGGAGAAAAAACTATCTGCACTGCGTTTCAAAAAAAGAATATCTCCAGAGTCGAAAAAAGAGATGCGCCTGCTCAATGAAGATCAGGAAGACATCCACCTTTCAGAAATGATGATTGCTGAAGAAAATGCATTTGCTTACGATTATGATGTTTGGATAGATGACGAAACCGGTTACAAGCTGATAGAAAAGTACGAAGGAAACCTGCATGCTCTTATCTGTGACAAATGCAGGTTTAGAACCCTGAAAGAGTACAAAGAAGAGGTAGAATCCTCACTGGTAAGCGGTGAACCTGACTCTATTGTCAAATATTATAAATGCTCCTACTGTGGACATTTAGAAGAAAAAGTCTCTGAAATTTCAAAATTACAGGCTAATGCACAATAAATTTTGAATGACCCTTAGCTTGGGATCATTCATACCGATTATCTTTAACCTATGAATATTCTCATAGTAGAAGATGAACATGACTTAGCCGAGTCCATAATAAAATATTTGTCACAGGAAGGATACCATTGTGAATGGGCCAATAGTTTTCGTGAAGCTTCTGAAAAAATACATTTACACACTTATGACTGTATTCTCGTTGACATCAATTTGCCCGATGGAAGTGGCATTAAAGTAATAGAAAGGCTCAAACGTGTTAAATCCGAGTCAGGTATAATTATTATCTCAGCCAGAGATTCCGTTGAGGACAAAATTATTGGTTTAGAGATTGGTGCTGATGATTACCTTACAAAACCCTTCCACCTTTCCGAACTCAACGCACGGGTAAAATCGCTTATAAGAAGAAGGAATTTTGACGGAAACAACGAAATCTTATTCAAGGAGATCACGATCTTGCCACAAGAAAGGTTGGTAACCATTCATGGTGAGCCTATAAAACTCACCAAGAAAGAATACGATTTGCTTCTCTATTTTGTATCCAACCCAAATCGGGTGATAACCAAAGAATCTATCGCAGAACATTTATGGGGCGATCACATGGATATGGCTGATTCCTTCGATTTTATATATGCCCATTTGAAAAATCTCAGAAAAAAAATCCTTGAAAAAAAGGGTGGTGATTACATTCAAACGATATACGGAGTAGGATATAAATTTACCAGATTTTGAAATTACTCTCTCTCACCAACAGGTACTATCTGGCATCAATTCTACCCATTTTACTGGTAGGAGGTTTTTTGGCATACATCATTTTAAGAGGAATAATCAACCATGAATTCAATGAAAAACTCTTCGCCGAAAAAAAGCAATTTATTCATGAATGGCACACATATAAAAATTTGAGGGAAACTCTCTATCTGAATGTGGGAGATAAAATTGAAGTAAAAGCGGTTGAGTATGATCCTGAAATAGGATCAATTCTCTCTGATACAATCATGTACGACAGCTTCGAAAAAAAAGAACTGCCTTATAGGTTACTAAAATTTTCACATAAGTTTGATGATCGGTTTTATCTTGTTACCATTACCAAATCCATGCTCCCAACCGAAGATTTAATTCAGGGAGTCGGACAAATAATCCTAATACTGATAGCAGGGCTTGTATTAAGCCTTGGGTTTGTAAGCAGGGCTATTTCTAAAAAAATATGGACACCATTTAACAACACTATTTTTTCTTTGAAAAACTACCAGATAGCAACACCCGCAAATATTAATTTTGACAAAACTACAATAGATGAATTTAAAGAATTAAACCGGGTATTGATCCACATGATCGATAAAAGCAGGAAAGACTATGTGAGCCTGAAAGAATTTACAGAGAATGCTTCACATGAAATTCAAACCCCATTGGCGATTATTAAATCTAAAGCAGAACTCTTATTGCAAAATGGCAACCTGGATCAGGAAAATCTGGAAGATGTAGGCAAGATATATGAAGCAGCAAACAGGCTGTCTCGCCTGAAGCAAGGGCTGACTATGCTGGCAAAAATGGACAACAACCAGTTTGAAGAAGTAGAACCAATAGAAGTAGCAGAATTAATAACAAGTAGCCTGGAAAATTATGAAGAGCTAATTGCCATGAAAGAGATTAGTCTAACAAAAACATACAATAGCAGCCCTACTCTGGTATTGAACAACACATTGGCCTATGTGTTGGTAACCAACCTGATCAACAATGCCATAAAGCACAACCTAAAGCAAGGAAGCATCAATATAATATTGAATAATGATGAACTGATCATTGAAAATCCGGGACAGCCATTGAGCGATGATCCTGAAAATTATTTTAATAGATTTAAAAAAGGAAGTGCTCAGTCAGATTCTTCAGGATTGGGCTTGGCCCTTATCAAAAAAATATGTGACATCTATGACATGAGAATAAGCTACACTGTGAATGAAGCCAAACACAGGATAGCTATTCAGTTTTAATTTGATCTACAATGCCTGAATAATAAAAGTCGTGACATATTTCCGTTCGAAAATATTGCCACGACTCTATTCCGTTTAATCTGAACTTAAGCAGAACTAACTCATATTAAAAAGCATACTGCCATCCTAAAATCAGTACAGAAGTAGTCTTCATCTGAGGGCCATTCAGGTTTTGATAAACAGGCACCCCGTATTCCAATGCTACCCGTTGATTTTTCAGAAATCCTGATTGACCGATCATGTTGATCCCCAATGCAAGGTTTACTTTTTCGCCACCCTGAAATGCCGGATGTGCCGTTTGCACCGGAAGCATGATGTCATCATCCTGACCTCTGATCTCACCTATAGTAGAAAAAGATGGTCGAATAGAGCTACTCAACCAAGAATTGATCCTGTAACTTGCCCAAGCAGACATATCCAACTTATTGCCAAATCTGTATCTTGCTTGTTATCAGAAAGCCTCAAAGTACCACTCAATTGTCCTCCCCATCCAAAATTTTCTGCCCTTCTGTTAAAAGTAATACCTGGAAGAAAATCAAATGATCCAGATCCTAACTGCATCGGATAAGGCGCACGAACAGTTGGCCTCATGTTCATTGGAGTGAGAACTTCACTTGTCTCTGTGATCGACCCTGTAGGCAAACTGACACCAACATTTAAGTGAATAGAATTTGCTTCCTTTTTAACCAACTTGATCAAAGCAGACAATTTAATGTCTCCTATACCAGATGTGCTGGTAGAAAAAGTACCCAGTTCAGTTGTGCCTGATCCGCCTTGAAAAGTCACCAAGTCCATGTCGTTTTGAATATACATGCCCATGCCCATCAGGGTGATCCAGTCAGATGGTGCATACATCATGCCCAGCATGTGCATATTCATAGTCATATTAGCAGGAACTACCCTTAGGGTAGGGGGCATTCCTGTCATTCCGGCAAACATATTTGGTACTGTAGTGGCAATCGTCACGGGCGACACTTCATTGCTACCAATTAAGTTGTCTTTCATGTTCATCCTCATAAGGCGATAGGAAAACATCACCTCTCCTTTATTATGCAAATGATCTCCCATCACACCTATAGGAGCATGACTATTGGGAGATGAAACTGTAGATTTGCTTTCCTGCGCATACAGAACAGCTGATATGCAGCAAAGCAATGCTGTTATTAAAAATTTCATTATTGATTAGATTAAAAATAATAGATACCTCGGACAGACTTTTCATTCATTGAAATACTGAAATTGAGGATAAAAAAGTACAATTTGAATTAAATCAAATTGGAGCTGGGAGGATGGAAGATTCCCTTTATGTAGGAAAAAGAATATTCTAACTGAAAGCCCTCTAACAAAACTTTAGGTGAATCCAATGGTACAAAAACCTTGGAAATCTCTTCAAAATACAAAGCCAATGCCATACGTTTGGTATCTGAAGTAGAGGAGGTTTTTTCAGACTGTTTTTTTTCCAGGCGATTTTTCAGATAACATGCCCCTCCACAAATTGTGATGGGCTTGTTCCGGTTTACGCAAAGTACATCTCGTATATAATTCTTATTCAACTCAAATTCCAGATAGATCAGAGGAAAGCTAACAGAACTTGCCAAAATCACCGGAATAAAAAATAGAGTGATATATTTCTTAAGACGATACATTTAGGCAACAAAAGAAAATATTTTTATTAACAAAAAACTCAATAACAAAGAATATTAATCAAATGGCAGTTGTTTTTCCTCCATCTACCGGAATACTCGTGCCATTGATATATGCAGCTGCAGGAGTTGAAAGAAAAGCCGCCAATGATGCCACTTCATGAGCTGCTCCGATTCTTCTGGCCGGAATATCCGCTTCCAAACCAGCAACTACTTCCTCTCTTGATTTTCCGGTTTTCTGCATCAAATTTTCGATTACATAGTCGAGTCTCGTCGTAGCGGTAAACCCAGGCAGTACATTATTTACCGTAATGCCAAATGGAGCCAATTCATACGACAATGTTTTTGCCCAACTGGCTACTGCACCTCTTACGGTATTTGACACTCCCAATCCGGGGATGGGTTGTTTGACAGAAGTAGAAATAATATTTATAATTCGTCCATACCCTTTCGCCATCATACAAGGAGATAGTTCCTGTACCAGCAAATGGTTGCATTGCAAATGTGCTGAGAGCGTATCAGAAAATTTTTCGTATTGCTCGTCCAAAATTTGACCTCCGGAAGGCCCTCCGGTATTGTTGATCAAAATTTCGGGCTGGTTTCCTCTGTTTATAAAATCTTCAATCCTTTGTTTCAATATTAATGGTTCACCAAAATCTGCCACAATGTACTCATGAAGTTGATGCTCATTTTGAGAAAGTGTGCTGAGTGCTGCTTTCAGGCTTTCTTCGTTTCTGGCTACCAGAACTACTGATGCCCCAAGCTCAGCCAATTCTTCTGCAATCGCTTTGCCTATTCCTTGTGTACTGCCACATACTATCGCCTGTTTTCCTGATAAATTGATGTTCATTTTGTATTTCTGTTTGTTTTCATTGAGATCGTTTCATTCCTTGCGATGACGTTCGGGCTTAACTAAACGACATTACCCTTTTGCCCTCAATCCCAATTCAATTACCTGTAAATTTTTAATCTTTCCATTTTCCAGATCAAACCTCATCACGGTTCTCATTCTATGAAATCCATGGATGCCAGCTGCTCCGGGATTTATATACAATACGTTTTTGCGTTTAGGATCATGCATCACAGCACAAATGTGTGAATGTCCACAGATAAAAACGTCCGGTTGAAGTGATTCTATCAGAGGTCTGGTTCGTGTATTGTAGCTGGGAGGCTTCCCTCCAATATGTGTCATCCAAACTTTCACCCCTTCCCTCAGTAGTTTTTGATCTTCCGGGAAAACGGTTCTCACCTGATGACTGTCAATATTTCCATAGACCCCATACAATGGTTTGAAGCTTTCCAATTGCTCTATCACATCAAAAGATCCGACATCTCCGGCATGCCAAATTTCATCCACTTCTTTGAAATAATCAAATACCTTAGGATCCAGGTAACTATGGGTATCAGAGATTAGTCCTATTTTCATTTAGCCTTTTTAGCGAAATTATTATTTCTAAATGTTGAAACTCCTATTTAAGCTGTGAAATTTCAAAAAACATTTCAGGCATGTAAATCCGGTCTAATGATTACCATCCACAGACTCATTTTCACGATTTCACCCATGTTTTTGCATTTTAGAAATCGTGGTTCCCCATAATAATCTGCTAAATCTCTTTTGAGTGTGTTCACATTTTTAGGAAACGATATGGTGTCGGTCATCATGGTTTTCATCAAATCTACAACTCTTTTTCGAGCTATTTTGAGGCGACCTGCAATCAACGACCTTTCTTCTTTTTGATACTGACGAGCAGTCTCAGGAGTCATCAATTTTACTCCCAATTCTATTAGTGGATTGTTTTGTTTGAAATACTGAGGCAAATAGATATTTTTTCTCCCTTCATAAGATTGTTGATCGAAATCTATGGATCTTATCCTGTAGGTGATCTCTTCAAAATCCGGAATAATATTGACTACAAAATTGCTGGAATGCATGTCTCCAAGCAAACGAACAAAACACCTTTCGTTGAATTTAACAAACTCTTTGGCCAACCGGATTTTATTCACTCCTTTGTCGTGCATATTATGTTGAATGAATTTGTCACCGGGAATTCCTACAATATGCTCTTCCACCAGGGAATCTTTATGCACAACATAATTGATCCTGTTAGGAGAAAGAAGATGTTCCAACTCCAATCCATAAACTCTGGAGGCATCTGCGTTCTTTATATAGAAGTAGTCAAAATTGTCATTAATCTTATTGACAATCCTAACCCTGAAAGGCCTGGTATTACCATAAACACAAAGATCCACACGATCAACATTTAGGTGTTTCATCACACTTACATCACCTGCCGATCTTATTTCAGAGTAAACCTTTTTCAATGCAAGGTGAATGTCTTTCATTTCATCCTGAGGATAAAATACCGTTTCCCAAAGGGTATCTTTACCCGTATTGTCATATAATGGTATGCTGTTGTCATACCTTAATAAGTCATTGTATTCTATGGGTACTTTGACCGCCCTCTTATATTTTTTAAGGTATTCTCTAAGTCCTGCACTTATCTTAAAAGGAATTTTCTTCTTACTGATTATTGCCATCTGACTATTCTCTCAGGTTCTGTCCATAATTTACAGCAATCTCCAAAAATTATCATCAATAATTACGGTGAGTAAACTTATATTTTTCTTCCTCATACAAACACGTCTTAACGTTTTACTGCTTTCAGGAATAAATACTTAACTTAGAAAACTCTAAAATCAACTATGTAAACCTATTATTATACATGAAAAATATCATCCTCAGCTTTGTCATCCTTACTATGGCAATGAACTGTCAGTCTCAAAAAACCATTAGCCTTTTCAATGGTAAAGACCTGAGAGGCTGGCACATAGATGTACCACAAATGGATAACAACCCTGATGCCATCAATCCATTTATTATTAGAAATGGAATGTTCGTGAGCTTGGGAACTCCGGGAGGGCACCTCATTACTGATGCAAAATACCAGGATTACAGACTGGAAATAGAATACCGTTTTGCGGGAAAACCGGGTAATTGTGGTGCTTTGGTTCACGTTTCGACACCAAGGGCATTGTATGACATGTTTCCAAAATCTATAGAGGTTCAAATGATGCACGAAAATGCCGGAGATTTTTGGTGCATCGTACAGGACATCACTTCAGATGATATGGTCGTACGTCGTGGGCCTAAAGAAGAGTGGGGCATTGATGGTGATAAAAAACGCAGAATAAAGAATCTTACTGACGGATCAGAAAAACCCTTAGGAGAATGGAACAGCCTTACCATAGAATGTCTCAAAGACAAAATAAAGGTTTGGGTCAACGGAGACCTTGTCAATTATGGCTATAACGCCACAGTGAGTGAAGGGCAAATAGCACTACAGTCTGAAGGGGCAGAAGTGGAATTCAGGAAGGTTGACTTTACACCAATTACTAAGTTGAGCGATACCGCACCATAGTTGTATATGAATTAAGCTTTTCTTTCAGTGATTGTTTTTACAATCACCTCGGCATGCACCCTTGAGTTTTCAATAAACCATTTGTTGGTTTGTAAACCACCACATATCACGCCAGCCAGAAAAATATTGTCAACGTTGGTTTCCATTGTTTCGGGACTGTGTGATGGCGTTTTCATACTGTCTCTGCCAATTTCTATTCCCATAGATTCAAGCAAAGAAAAATTGGGCTGATAGCCTGTCATAGCCAAAACAAAATCATTTTTAATAGTCAGTTTTCCTGCAGGTGTTTGAATGTCAACTTCGGTTTCCCGAATTTCAACAACGCTGGAATTGAAGTAAGCTTTAATCGAAGATTCTTTGATTCTGTTTTCAATATCAGGCAACACCCAATACTTCACTCTGGGATTGATTTCCGGTTCTCTGACAACCATGGTTACTTCTGCTCCTTTCCTGTATGTTTCCAATGCTACATCCACTGCTGAATTTGCCGCTCCTATCACTACTACTTTTTGACCGAAATAAGGATGTGGTTCATCATAGTAATGTTTTACTTTGGGAAGCTCTTCACCTTTTACATTGAGTAAAAATGGCAAATCATAAAAGCCGGTAGATAGTATGATGTTTTCGGCTATGTAGCTTCCTTTTGTGGTTTTAATTACAAATCCACCTTCTTTTGCTACACTTTCTACAGGTTCATAAAGCTGAATGTTCAGTTTCCAGGAAACTGCCACCCGTCGATAGTATTCCAGTGCTTCTGACCGGGTAGGTTTATTATTGTGCGAAATAAATGGCACTCCTCCAATTTCCAGTTTTTCTGATGTAGAAAAAAAAGTCATATTGTAAGGATAATTGTAAAGTGAATTCACCAGACAACCCTTTTCCATTATCGCATAGGACAACCCAGCCTTTTCGGCTTCTATTCCACATGCCAGACCTATTGGTCCGGCACCTATTATTACGATATCGTATCTTTTCATTCAGTCATTTTTTCACTGTCTCAAAAGTATGTAATCCCAGAGGAGAAATACAATAATCCATTCTGACATCAGTTGGTTCCGTTTCTGGAATTAAATCTACCGGAGGCATCAGACTCAATCCAACCTTGACACAGCCGGTTCTGCATTTTGACAAAAAAAGATCATAATACCCTTTTCCGTAACCCACTCTGTGCCCTGTTTTATCAAAGATTAAAAGAGGAATCAATACCATATCTATTTGTGATTCTGAAACCTGTACCCCGGATTCTGGTTCAGGAATTCCCCATTTGTTTGACTTCAGTTCTACAGATTTGTCATAAATAAAATGCTCCAGGTTATTAGAAGACAAATCACTTTTAGAAATCACTACATACTGATTATTCCTTTCTAAATACTCAACAATATGCCAGGTATTTACTTCATTTTGTTTTTCTATTGGTAAAAAAACATGGATGTATTTGTGTCGATTCAAATCAAATGACCTTTCAAATATTTTTAAAAGATATTTACTTGTCTGCTCTATCTGACTTTGAGGCAGAAGTCTCCTTTCCTCTAAATAAGTCGCTCTAAGTAACGCCTTTCCCGAAATAGATTTTTTGTGTCCATCACCCATTGAACCGGCTTTTTGAGTATTCACCATTAAAAACAAAAATATAATATCTTTATCTGTGACTTTACCGAACTTGAAGAGTTATTATATAAAAAAAGCCCATTCTTTGAGTAAAAGGGAAAATATCGACGAGGAAATCCTAAAAGAAGAACAACTGATTGAAGCTTCAAAAAAGGATCTTGGGCAATTTGAATATTTGTATAACAAGTACTATGAATCGATATTTAGATATGTGTACCACAGAACCGGAGATGAGGATGAAACGGCAGATATAGTTTCGAAAGTATTCATCAATGCCATGAATGCCTTAGACAAATACGAATGCAGAGGGCTACCGTTTGGTGCATGGCTTTTTAGAATCGCATCAAACGAAACAAAGAAATATTTCAGAGGAAGTAAAACAATGGTGCTCTGTATTGACGAACAAAAATTAGCAGAGTTATGGAATTGTGGACAGGTAGAGGACGAATCAGATAAAGTTCGAATAATAGAAAAATTGATTGAACATCTGAATGAAGAAGAGATTGTTATTTTACAATTGAAATATTTTGAGGATAAAAATTTTAAGGAAATTGCTTTGTTGCTAAACAAAAAAGAAAGTGCTGTAAAAATGAAAATGTACAGGGCACTGAACAAACTAAAAAGCATGTATGATAAGATTGACCCTTTAGATAAATGACCAAGTATGATATTAGAATAAAGAGAAGGGCTCTTTCGCAAGGGCAAATCGCCAGACACAAAGATTTCAGGAGCTTAAGGAATTTTAAGGACTCTGAGGACAAATCAAGTGGTATGGTCAGAATAGTGTTGATTATTATAGCTCTGGTATTATTTATTGGTATGACAATACTTGGAATAATTAGAATAAAAGAAGAAAAACCATTGCCGGAATCTGGCAGTGACATGGAAATCTTCGAAGAGTTTAACCATTAAAAATAAGGTACTTCCCGGGACATCCTTATTTCCATTTTACGGCATCACACAGATGCTGAACTATAATCTATTTTTTTAACTAAAAATTTATAATCATGGAATTAAGAAAGATGACCAAATTGGATTTGGATCGAAAAAGAGGAATGTTTTTTAACATTGGATTGGCTATAAGCCTTGCCCTCGTACTTACCGCATTTGAATGGAAATCGGCGGAAAGTCCACTAGTTGTTTTCGAGGATCAAAACGAAGAATTTGAGATACTAATGGAGGTGCCCCTTACCCAAATCCCACCTCCGCCCCCTCCTGTGCAGCAACCTGTAATACAAGAAGTATCCAATGAAGAAATAATAGAAGAAGTGGATGATATTATTATAGATCAGGAGTTTACTGAGGAGTTGATTTTGGAAGATATTTCATTTGATGAGCCAATTGCTGAGAAGGCCGAAGAATATATTGATTTCGCAGAGCACATGCCAATTCCGCTTATGGGCATTAAAGAGTACTACCGATTTATCTCCAAGAACATGAAATATCCGAACCAGGCACGCCGGATGGGTATAGAAGGAAAAGTATTTGTACAATTTATTGTCAGCAAAGAAGGGGAAGTTACCCATGTGAAGACCATGAAAGGAATTGGTGGCGGGTGCGACGAAGAGGCCGAACGGGTAATATCTCTATCTCCTAAATGGAAACCCGGAAAGCAAGGTGCAAGAAGTGTAAATGTAAGAATGGTTCTTCCAGTATATTTCAACCTTCAATAATCAAAAAAGCCTTATCCCAATTAAGTGGATAAGGCTTTTTCTATATTATTTCGAAGGAATCTATCTAATTCCTACAAATTCTAAAACAGATAATAAAACATTGGCTATTGAAGCAGCAAACTCATTACCGGCACTTCTACCTACTATATAGAGTATAAACAGGAAGTAAATCGCTAAGAGCAAAAGAGCTTTTCCTTTGCCCATATATTTTCCTGTGGTATAAACTACCACCGCAATGACAGTAAGCAACAATAACAAAAATCGAAGCTCAGCACTAAGATTAATTAACTCTTCTGGCATTTGTATTGGCCCATGTAATATGGTAAACAAAAACAATGGAAAACCCAGTGCAAAACAAACATCAAAGATATTACTTCCCAGAGCATTAGATATTGCATCATCATACTTACCTCTTTGTGCGTCTTTAATGGAGATAATGGTATCTGGGAAGCTAGATGCCGCTGAGGCTAATACTAATGCTACGAACATCAAAGGAATGTTTAATCCATGAAATTCACCAAGAAACGGAACTTGATAAACATCAGCTCCCATCCATTCACAGGCGATAACCAGTAAATAACATACCAAGGCAATAGATACTGTAGCAAATAGCAAAAGTGCCCATGCCCTCAGATCGTTCATTTTATTGGATCCTATAAATACTCTTTCCAGATCAAACGTTATAAGGCCTTTTAAAAAAGACCCTTGCTCTTCTCTTTCTTCCTCTTCTTCCTCCTCTTCTATAATCGATTCCCCATTTTTCTCTGCCGCCAAAACTGCCTTTTTTTGAGACATACTCATAGAAATAAACATATATGAAATATAAGCTAAGTAAACCAGCATAAGTATCAGGCCATGCCACCAGTCTAGGCTTGAGCCACTTATCAATACAAGAAAAATCGTTTCAGTAAGAATCAATGCAATCCCATCCCTCATCAATACCTTTTTAGAAACTTCAATTCTTTTAGTCAGTCCTATACCAATTACTGCCAAAATCGAAACTGCAGGTATAACCATCCCATTAAAAATAGCACTACCTGCTGTAGTACCAATTCCACCGGAAAAACCTGAAGCATCCATGAGCACAAATAAGAAGAATAAGGAGGTAAATACTTCAGGCATTGAGCTGGCCACAGCATTTATAGAAGCACCTCTGACTCCTTCTGATAAATTTCTACCAATGTACTCTGATGCTGCCATGAACCCATCTCCGGCTCTCCAAATAACGAGACAAGCAAAGGAAATTAAAAGTAATGGAATTAAAATGCCCATAATTTGTGCAAGAGGTTAAGGTTAAATATATCTACAAGATACTAAAATTGGAAAATTATAAGAAAAATCCTTCACTTCCTAATTTTTGTCATAGCTGATTGGAAACCTAAATTAAGTGAATTTTTAAATATCAGCCAACACTATTCTAAATTATATTATTCTTCACTTAATTATACCTTTTTTAATAATCTTTTTAAAACCTCATTACTTTGTTTAAAACAATTCAAAATGCGTTGAAATTTTATGCTATTTTTGAAAAATAACAAAAAAGATTGAGGTAGAATTGATGTTCAAAAGATTTTTGATAGAAGCTCATAAATAAGATACTGGATCAACAAAAAACCGGAAAACAGAAAAATATTATATGCGATTTTATCTTCATACAAACTTAAAATCAGATTCAATTCCTAATCTTTAAAAAATGATTATATTTAATTTTTAATAATATAAAATATGGGTAGCGTTGATTTTAATCCACAGTTAAGTCTTTTAATCCAATTGTCTCTGATCGACAATAACCTGTCTCCAAAAGAACAAAGAATGATCTACGCTTTGGGAAAAGCGAACAAAATTCCGGAAAAAGAGATTGAAGAAGTATTCAACTATCACCTAAGGCATGCCAGACATGAAATGCCAACGATAACCAATTTAAGTGATGAAGATAAGTTTGATTACTTATTCAATATTGTACAGTTAATGAAAGTAGATGAGCAGGTTTATTTGAGTGAGATTAAATTTTGTCAGAACCTGGCAGAAAAACTTGGGTTCAAAAAAAATGTAGTAAAAGAATTATCAGCGAGAATATTTAGCGACCCTACTCTGACAATTGACAAGGAAGGCTTGAAAGAACAAATCATGAAATATAGAATATAAACGGTATTCTTGAATACTTACATAATCAAAACTTCCTATATTTAAAATGTAATCAGGGGAGAGCTAAATACTTTTTTTTATAATTGAATCTTAAATTTGATTATATTTATTTTTTATAAAACTTAAAACCAGTAAAATATGGATTTCAGCACGCAACTTAGTTTGTTGATACAGCTATCATTAATTGACGGAGATATGTCCGACAAAGAACAAGACATGATCTATGGAATAGGAAGGAGCAATGATATGCCCGATAGTGAAATTGAAAAAATACTTCATCATCACCTTCGTAATTCCAGACATGAATTGCCCGACATGTCAAACCTCACAGAAGATGATAAGATTATGTATTTGTATAATATCATCCGCTTGATGAAGGCCGATAAGGAAGTTTATTTAACAGAGATAAAATTTTGCGAGAATATTGCTGATAAACTGGGCTTTAAGAAAAAAGTAGTGGGGGAGTTATCTTCCAAGGTTTTTAGTGATGGAATGGTAAATGCAGATTTAGATTACTTAAAAGAAATAGTAAGTAAATACCGGATCTCATAAGACTGACGAGTTAATCAAAATTTCAAATCCTAGAAAAATTACAAAATGCCTATAAAATCTCAATTAAGTATGCTCATTAAATTAGCAAATATCGATAACGATTTTGCTGACGATGAAAAAAATATGATTTATATGGTGGGAAAAGCCAATGGAGTTCCGGAAGCGGAAATCGATGGACTACTGGACAATCCTGAACCACTTCCTCCAGTATTGGAGATGTCGGATGATGAAAAATTTGAATACCTGTATAATGTAGTTCAATTGATGAAAATTGACAAAGAAATATATTTAAGTGAAATCAAATATTGTGAAGACGTAGCTGAAAAGCTGGGCTTTAAAAAAGCCGTCATTGCAGAATTGTCTTCCAAAATTTATTCAGATCCTTCAATCACTTCCAATAAGGACTCTTTGAGAAAGGCGGTAATGAAATATCAGAATTAATATTTTTAAAAGAAAAATTATTAAGGGGGTATTTGCCCCCTTTTTTATTAACCGCTCCATAGTATCTTTCTACCTTGGTAAGGTATTTGAGTACCCATTTAAGGCTGGAGATAATAGCCACAAAGAATTTCCATATATTCAATACTAATTTACTTAACTTTGCCTTTTATTTTTCAGCATGTGGTCTAAGCTCTCACGTTTTATTCTTAAATCAAGGTTTTTGTTGCTTGTCATTTTGGTAGTTATTACTGCCTTTATGGGATATCAGGCTCAATTCGTTAACTGGTCATTTAACCTTGCAAACATTGTTCCGGCGGATGATCCGGAGATGGTACACTTCAAAGATTTTCAACAAACGTTTGGAGAAGACGGAAACATTCTTGCTATTGGAATCAAAGACAGCTCTGTCTATCAAGAAACCAATTTTCGTAAACTCAGTTACCTCACTAGTGAACTCGAAAAAATAAAAGGAGTGAGCAATGTGTTAGGACTGACGAACCTGCAAATGTTAATGAAAACCACCGTTATAGAAAACGGGAAGGAAAAGAAAAAATTCAAGCTACAGCCAATATTCCCAGAAATCCCGGAATCGAAGGTAAAGCTCGATAGCATGCTTCAGGAAGCTATGAACCTCAGGGTTTACAGTGGTCAACTTATTAATATTCAAAATGGTGCCAATATGATTTTGGTATCCATAGATAAATCTGTGCTTAATTCTAAAGTCAGAAATGTAGTCATAGCAGATATTTTACAGGTAAGTGATGCTTTTGTCAACGATACAAATATAAAGTTACACTACGCAGGCTTACCCTATGTCAGGTACACCAATACCGTGAAGGTAAAAAAGGAATTAAACCTGTTTCTCGTTCTCTCACTGATCGTTACAGGATTTATATTGTTTCTGTTCTTTCGCTCATGGCAGGCTGTATTGTTTCCTCTAATTATCATTGGAGTCATAGTCATTTGGGTAATAGGCACACTCTCACTTTTTGAATATAAAATCACACTGCTCACAGGCCTTATTCCGCCCATTATTGTGGTTATTGGTATTCCAAATAGTGTGTACATGCTCAACAAATATCATCAGGAATACATATCTCATGGAGATAAAAACAGGGCACTTGGCAATATAATTCGCAGAATAGGAATTGTAACACTTATCACCAATTTCACTACTGCAGTTGGGTTTCTGGTGCTTGGGTTTACGGATATCGTTATTTTACGTGAGTTTGGAATTGTTGCAGGAATTAATATTCTGGCTACATTCATAGTCAGCCTTATAATGATTCCGGTAGTATTTTCATACTTACCCGCACCTTCTAAAAAGCACACAAAACATCTGGAATTCAAACCACTGGACAAAGTGCTTACGGCCTTTGACTTGGCAGTTCACAGGCACAAGTATATCATTTTCTTTGTAGCAGGGGTCATTAGTGCTATTTCACTTTATGGAGTGAGCAAAATTGAGGCAGTATCTTATATGGTAGATGATCTACCAGAAGACAGTCCTGTAAAGCAGGATTTATATTTTTTTGAACAAAACTTCAGTGGTGTAATGCCACTGGAAATTATTGTGGACACTGGCACAAAAAAGGGTGTACAAAATTTAAAAAATTTAAGGAAAATTGATGAGTTTGAAAAATTTCTTGATTCTCTTGAACACGTTTCTCAACCAATTTCGGTGGTGAGTTTTATCAAGGCCACCCGACAGGCTTTCTACAATAATAACCCCGATCAATATGAACTACCCAACAACAGGGATAAGGCGTTCATCTTACGATATTTATCAGAAGAAACCGATGAATCCGGTATTTCTACTTCTTTTGTTGATTCCACAGGTCAGAGGTTACGTGTTTCATTAAAAATAGCGGACATTGGTTCCAAAAAATTAGACTCTCTGGTCAATGATGTAATTAAACCAAAAGTAGCTGAGATATTTGCTGATGGTAAATTGAAAGTAATGGTAACCGGTACTACCCTTCTTTTCATCAAAGGGAACAAATTTTTAATAGAGAACCTTATCACCAGTATGGCTATTGCTTTTTTTATCATAGCCGTAATAATGGGCTTATTGTTCCGTAATTTTAAAATGATAGTTATTTCTCTCATTCCCAACATCATCCCATTGCTTATAACGGGAGGTATGATGGGATTTGCTGGAATTCCTTTAAAACCAAGCACAGCTTTAATATTTAGTATAGCATTTGGGATATCAGTGGATGACTCTATTCATTTTCTTGCTAAATACAGGCAAGAATTGTTTTTAAATCGATTTTTTGTTCCAGTAGCAGTAAGTAAAAGTTTGAGAGAAACGGGAGCCAGCATGATATACACTTCCATAATTTTGTTTTTTGGGTTTGTCATTTTTGCAGCATCTGAATTTGGCGGAACAGTAGCACTTGGTGCTTTGACATCAACTACACTATTGATGGCAATGTTTACCAACCTGATTGTGTTGCCAGCCCTTTTATTAAGGTTTGATACAGGAAAAAGAGATGTTCAAAGCCATCCATTGATAGAAACCTTTCCTGAATTTTATCATGAGCACGACGATGAAGAAATCGACCTTGATAAAATAGAAGTAAATAAGGGATGAAATATTAAAAGAATTAGTCAAAGAAAGTTTTAAGAAGTTGAAGTACAGAGAATATAAAAAAGTGGATTTTCCAGGCATTGCAGATGAAGTGCTTAATAGCTGGAAGGAGAAAGATATTTTTCGAAAATCTGTAGATGATAAAGAAGGTGCCGAATCTTTCGTGTTTTATGAAGGGCCACCGTCTGCCAATGGTACTCCCGGCATCCACCACGTGATGGCTCGTGCGGTCAAAGATATATTTTGCAGATACAAAACCTTAAAAGGTTATCAGGTAAAAAGAAAAGGTGGATGGGACACACACGGGCTGCCAGTTGAACTGCAGGTAGAAAAAGAATTAGGAATCACCAAAGAAGATATTGGCAAAAAAATAACAGTAGCGGAATACAACACCAAATGCCGTGAAGCCGTGATGAAGTTCAAAGACCAGTGGGACGACCTCACTGAAAAAATGGGCTATTGGGTTGATCTCGACAATCCATATATCACTTTTGACAGGGATTATATGGAGAGTCTTTGGTTTCTACTTAAGAAATTTTATGACAAAGGTCTGCTATACAAAGGATATACTATCCAGCCGTATTCACCAGCTGCCGGTACCGGATTAAGTTCACACGAACTCAATCAACCAGGTACTTATAAAGATGTAAAGGACACTTCCATTGTTGCTCAATTTAAAGTAATTGAAAACGAAAGGTCTAATTTTCTATTTGATGAAAATGGAGAACCTGTCTTTATACTGGCATGGACTACCACTCCCTGGACCTTGCCTTCCAATACAGCTTTGGCTGTTGGTAAAAAAATCAAATATGTAAAGGTTAAAACCTTTAATGCCTATACTTTCAAGCCCGTTTCTGTAGTCTTAGCCAAAGATCTGGTAACAAAGTATTTCAATGAAAAAGCTAAGGATCTTGAATTGAATGATTTCAAAGAAGGAGACAAATTAATCCCCTGGAAAATCATTTCTGAATTTTCAGGAGAAGACTTGATTGAGGTGCAATTCGAGCAGTTGATGCCTTATGTTACCAACGATGAATTAATAGAAAAAGCATTTAAGGTGATTTCAGGAGATTTCGTATCTACCGAAGACGGAACCGGAATCGTACACATAGCACCCACTTTTGGAGCAGATGACTTTAGAGTCGCTAAAATGGCTGGCGTTCCGGGGATATTGGTGAATGATGGAGAAGGCAATCAGATGCCTCTTGTGGACAAACAGGGCAGATTTGTAGCTGAGGTTAAGGATTTCGCAGGAAAGTTTGTAAAGGCCGAATACTACTCTGATCAAGAATTGGCAAATTCTGATTTTAGGGCGACCGATGTATTGATTGCTATCAAACTTAAAGAAGAAAATAAAGCCTTTAAAGTAGAAAAATACGAACACTCCTACCCACACTGCTGGAGAACGGATAAACCTGTACTCTACTATCCTCTGGATTCCTGGTTTATAAAAACCACAGCATACAAAGATCGGCTAGTCGAATTAAACAATACGATCAATTGGAAACCAAAATCCACAGGTAGCGGTCGCTTTGGCAATTGGCTAGAAAATTTGGTGGATTGGAACCTGAGCCGATCGAGGTATTGGGGTACTCCATTGCCAATTTGGGTTTCTGAAGATAAAAAAGAACAAAAGTGTATTGGTTCTATAGCAGAGTTGAAAGAAGAAGTAGCCAAATCGGTGAAGGCTGGATTTATGGCCGAACAGATTTCAGACGATTTTGACTTGCATAGACCTTATGTGGATGATATTTATCTGGTGAGCGGCAGTGGTCAAAAAATGTTTCGTGAGCAGGATTTGATCGACGTTTGGTTCGATTCGGGAGCTATGCCCTATGCACAGTTTCATTTTATGGGAGATGATCCCAAAGCAAAGAATCAGGCTGAAGGCGGTCTCAAGGATGTATATCCTGCAGATTTTATTGCAGAGGGAGTAGATCAAACTCGTGGCTGGTTTTTTACACTACATGCCATTGCCGTGATGCTTTTTGATAGCGTGGCATTTAAAAATGTGATGGCCAACGGTTTGGTGCTGGACAAGGCTGGCAATAAGATGTCCAAAAGGCTAGGAAATGCTATTGATCCTTTTAAGACCATTGGTCAATATGGGCCGGATGCCACCAGGTGGTACATGATCGCCAATGCCAATCCATGGGACAATTTAAAATTTGACTCTGAAGGTGTAGCTGAAGTCCAAAGAAGATTTTTTGGCACTTTATACAATACTTATTCATTTTTCAGCCTTTATGCCAATCTGGATGGCTTCAAGTTTGAAGAAGCTGAAATTCCTCTTAAAAAAAGAACTGAAAGTGACCGTTGGATTATCAGCAAGTTGAATACCTTGATGTCCAATGTAGATGAAGCATTCAACGAATATGAACCCACAAAAGCGGCCAGAGAAATACAGGAGTTTGTCATAGACGATTTGAGCAATTGGTATGTGCGACTCAATCGAAAGCGCTTTTGGAAAGGGGAATACAATGATGACAAAATTGCCGCATATCAAACCCTGTACACCTGTTTGGTAAAAGTAGCTCAGATAAGTGCTCCTATTGCGCCATTTTATATGGACAGGTTATTTTTGGATTTGAATATGGTTTCTGGTCAGTTCGACGCAGAATCTGTTCACCTCACTGATTTTCCCTTAAAGGACGATAGCCTGGTGGATAAAGATTTAGAAATCAAAATGAATTTGGCACAAAGGGTTTCCTCACTGATCCATTCTCTCAGGAAAAAAGAGATGATCAAAGTGAGACAACCTTTGTCAAAAATATTGATACCTGTATTAAATAAAGAAACACAGGATCACATTTCGGCTGTAGAAGAATTGATCCTTGGAGAAATAAATGTTAAAGCCATTGAATTCATTGACGACACTTCTGGTATCCTTATTAAAAAAATCAAACCCAATTTCAAAAAGTTAGGTCGTGAACACGGATCTAAAATGAAAGAAATTTCTCAAGCAATAGCCAAGCTTGAGCAGGAAGATATTGTAACATTCGAAAAGAATAACAGCTTTGAATTGACTATCGCTGATTCAACAATTAATCTGACCCTGGAAGATGTGGAAATCAGTTCGGAAGATATACCTGGATGGTTGGTAGCCAGCGAAGGAGGACTTACCGTAGCATTAGATGTAACTATTTCAGAAGCGTTGAGACAAGAAGGGATTGCCAGAGATATGGTAAATAGGATTCAAAACCTCAGAAAAGATATGGGGCTGGATGTTCAGGATAAAATTTTAATTCATGTCGGAACAACTTCTGAAGAAGTAAAGGCATCTATGGAATCGAACAAGTCGTATATCTGTGAGGAAACTCAAGCCAGGGGGTTAAATATTTCTGAAGACCTTACTGACGGAAAACCTTTGGATATGGATGAATTGGATATCAAAGTAAAATTAGAAGTGGTATAGTTGAAGGTAAAACTTTCTTTCAACTACTTTGTGGGCATAAAAGATAATAAAGTGACAAAATATCAGAAGTATTTTTTAATAAGCATTGCAGTAATCGTTCTGGATCAGGTAGTGAAAATGTTGGTACATTTCAATATGGATATGGGTGTACAGGGACAAATTCAGTTAATTGGGGAATTTTTCAAACTACATTACCTTACCAATCCCGGTATGGCTTTTGGAATGAAGCTAGGCACTGTATATGGCAAACTAATCTTAACAATATTTAGGCTATTTGCCATGGTAGGCATAGGGTATTATTTGTATATGCTGATCAAAAAAAATGTTCACCCCGGTTTGCTACTCTGTGTAGCACTGATTTTGGGAGGAGCCGTTGGCAATGTAATAGATAGTACTTTTTATGGTGTGTTACTTGACAATGCTCCTTATGATGCCCCACTTCCATGGTTTTATGGTCAGGTAATTGACATGTTTTATATTGACATTTGGGAAGGAAAGCTACCTGATTGGATTCCGATTTTGGGTGGCAACTATATGTCCTTATGGCCGGTTTTTAATGTTGCAGATTCATCCATTTTTATAGGTGTATTTACCATTCTTATTTTTCAGAAGAAATTTTTCAAACATTCGGACGAACCTGAAACAACAATAGAACAGGAAACAATTAAGGCTTAAACTCAAGTGAAAGTTACCGGACTCACTATATATCCTATTAAGTCCTCCACGGGTTTTTATGCGAATCAGTTTGACCTGACCAAATCAGGTTTACATTTTGACAGAAATTGGACTCTAATAGATCAGGAAGGTAAAGTAATAACCGGCAGACAAAATGCTCAAATGCTCGCATTTCATTCTGAAGTTTTTTCTGATCATCTGGTCGTATCTCACAGCGGAACAGAATCTATTAAAATTCCATTTGATTCTCACAAAGGCTCATCCATAGACGTAAAAATCTTTAGCAGCATAGGGTATGGGTTAGAAGTATCTGAAGACCTGAACAGTTGGTTTTCTCAAAAACTTGGTCAGTATTGCAGGTTGGTTGTTTTTGATCCTGATAAAAATCGGTACATTCAGGAAAAACATGGAGGATTTGCTGGTGAAGTAGTAAAGTTTGCCGACATGAATCCAATTCTTTTGATTTCTGAAGCATCACTGAATGATTTGAATACCAAGCTCGATTTCCCTGTATCTATGAGGAATTTCAGACCTAACATAGTGATTGAAGGGTGTGCAGCTTTTGAAGAAGATATCTGGAAAAAAATCAGGATAGGTGAATGTGAATTTAGAATTGCTCAACAATGTGAAAGATGTGTATTCACCACAATCAACCCTGATACATTGGAAAAAAACAAAACAGGGGAGCCACTTAAAACCCTGGCTAAATACCGTAAAACTTCAAGTGGTGGAGTGGCTTTTGGTGTCCACATGATCCCTGAGAAATTGGGAACAGTTAAAATGAATGATAAGATAGAAGTGCTAAACTAGCAGCTAATCAGATTTTAGTGCATCAAAACCTGCATTCTGTGAGCATCCAGATTTAATAGGATAAACAATAGAATGGTAAAAGACCAAAGAGAAGAACCTCCATAGCTAAAGAATGGAAGAGGAATACCTATTACGGGAAAAAGCCCGATAGTCATAGCAATATTCACCATGAAATGAAAGAACAACACCGACAATACACCATATCCATATACCCGTGCAAACCGGGACTTTTGACGCTCTGCAATAAAGGAAATCCGAATAAGTAAAATAGTAAACAACCCAATCAATATCAGGCTTCCTACCCAGCCTTGCTCTTCTCCGAGTGTACAAAAAATAAAATCTGTACTCTGTTCAGGAACAAAGTCAAATTTGGTCTGAGTTCCATTTAAAAAACCTTTACCAAATACTCCGCCTGATCCTATTGCAATTTTAGATTGGGTCACATTCCAACCTACCCCCAGAGGATCAGCATCCGGATTGAACAATGACACTACTCTGTTTCGTTGATGGGGTTTTAGCACATCTGTCATGATAAAATCCACACTCTTGACCATACCAACTACAAACACCATAACTCCAATCACCAACAGTATCCTTTTATAATTTTTTATAGAAAGACCTATGATAATCAATCCGATCGTTCCGGTTACAATATAAATTATGGATTGATCAACCAATAGAGAAACGATAAAAAGGACAACAACACCTAGTCCAGCCACGAATAACATGGGAGAAAGCCCCTCACGGAAATAAACGATGGCGAATGCCCCAAAAACCATAGCAGACCCCAAATCTCCCTGCAACATGATCAAAGCAATTGGCAAACCTATTAAACCACCCGCTATAAGTTGGTTTTTTGTGTTGTCCAGTTTGATATTTACCGTTCCCAGAAATTTAGCAATTGCCAGAGCGGTAGCAAACTTTGTAAACTCCGATGGTTGCAATCGAAATCCCCCAATCTGAAACCAGGATTTTGACCCGGCCACTATTGTCCCGGTACTCAAAACTGCAATCAACAGGAGAATAACCAAGCCATAAAATATGTACCCAAAAGAATCATAAAACTTGAAGTCAAGCATCATTACTCCCAAAATCAAGAGAAATGACGTGCCTATCCATATTAATTGTTTTCCTGAATTGGTAGATAAAGAAAAAATAGAAACAGCCTGTTCTTCATCATACACAGCCGCATAAATATTGAACCAACCCCAAAATACGAGTATCAGGTATAACAATACTGTTATCCAATCTATCCTGTCCGCTATGCTACCCCGGCTAATCAATACAAAAAGTCTCCTTTCAGTACAAATTCCTCCCACCATGGGCGAGTGATGTGTCCACGAATTTGCTTTTCTATTAACAAACCAGCAATAGTGGCCGCTGCACGGCCTCCCCAACCAGCATTTTCAACAAACACTGATATGGCAATCTGAGGGTTCTCTTTTGGTGCAAATGCCATGAAAACAGAATGATCCTCTCCATGAGGATTTTGTGCTGTTCCGGTTTTTCCACAAATAGAAATATCAGGTATCTTAGCTCTGGTAGCTGTAGAATTGACCACTTCTTCCATTCCATTGATGATTACAGGAAAATGCTCAGGGGAAATACCAACTCCCTTACGCTCTTTATATTTTGGATCCAGATAATTGGTAGATCCTATTCCTTTAGCAATATGAGGAATATAATAATACCCTCTGTTGGCCATAATTGCAGCCAGGTTAGCCATTTGGATTGGGTTCATTAATATTTCACCCTGACCAATACCTAGGGAATAGATATTTGAAAATTTCCATGTCCCTCTCCCTTTGTATATCTGATCATACATCTCGGGTCCAGGAATAGAACCAGCTCCTTCATTCGGCAGGTCAATGCCTAACGGGCTTCCCAATCCAAACTGAGAAACCATATCTCTCCACCTACTCAGTCCAATTGGGGCTTGTCTAAATTGACTTTTGGCATCACTGGCAGCATCCCGGTTAATTATTCTTTTAAACACTTTAACAAAAAAGTTGTTTGAAGAATATTTTACGGCTTTTTGCACGTCAAGATATCCAGTAGGGGCGTGATCAGCAATTAGGCTATTATCACAATAAATTTCTTCCTCCGAACCCAAAACCCCTTCCTCAAGAGCGACCAATCCCTGAATTATCTTAAAAATTGATCCCGGAGGATACATCGCCATCAGTGGACGATTGAATAGTGGCACTAAACTATCATTGGCAATTCGGGAGAAGTTTTCGCCAAAATTTTTACCTGCAAATAAGTTGGGGTCATAACTGGGGCTAGAAACAAAAGCCAAAATTTCACCTGTAGAAGGCTCAATGGCTACCACACTACCGATTTTTCCCTTCATAAGCTTTTCGGCATAGCGCTGTAAGTCAATGTCAATAGACAGGGTGATATTTTCTCCCGGAATTGCCAATGTATCGAGGCTTCCATCTTTGAAAGCTCCCTTTTCAATTCCCCTTACATTTACCATTTTAAATTTGACTCCCCTACGACCTCTCAACTGCTTCTCATAAGAAGATTCTATCCCGGTAATACCGATATAATCTCCTGATCGGTAATAATTGCTGGTATCTCGTTTGAGTTGACCAGAGCTGATTTCACCAATATATCCAAATACATTTGCCAGTCCATTATGAGAATATTTCCTCACTGTTCTTGCTTTTGGATAAAACCCTTGAAAATCAATCAACTGGTCTTGAACTTTGGCAAAATCCTCATTTTGGATTTGCTTGATAAATTGTGAAGGTTTAATGTATGAATAGCGTTTGGCCTTTAGCATTTTTTCTTCAAATTCGGCTTTATCCAAATTAAAAGCCAAGCAAAAAGAAGTAGTATCTAGGTTTTGTACTTCTTTAGGCACTACCATCAAGTCATAGCTTGGATCGTTGTACACCAGCAGTTCCTTGTTCCTATCGAATATGAGTCCCCGGTATGGATACTCTATTATTTCCTGTACAATATTGCTTTCAGCAGCCAATGTATAACTGTCATCTAGTACCTGAATAAAGAAAAGTTTGGACACAAAAACGACAGCTACTATTAGTATCAGGCTTCTAATAATATATTTTCTGCTGTCATTCATTCTTTAATTTCTTTTTGTTCTTTATTGTTGTCATTCAAAGTTTTTGTAAAATCATTTTTCTTTATTTATAAATAAATAGTGGATGATTAATACCACAATCAGGGTAAACAGTGAACTATAAAATCCCTTAGCCAGAGTAGTCCAAAAGTTAGTAAAACTGTAAGCTTCGACAAAAAATAATAAAATGCAGTGAATTAATATCAATGGGTACGTAAAGGTTAAAAACCATTGAAACCCCTGAGTTCTGATGTTAATTCTGTCGGCAGCTCCATAACCCGAACCGGGACTCAGTATATTTAGCCAAAAGGGCCTGACAAACATTAAGAATGTTGCTGCTGATGCATGCACTCCTTGTGTATTGTAAAAGGTATCGATCAATAGCCCTACTACAAATCCAAAAAATATTTGCATCAAAGGGTTGGTGTCGATAGGTAATAGGAAGAATATAAGTACATAAAAGAAGCAAAAAGCTGAACCAAAGAGTATCAGGTCTTTGAAAATAAATACCTGTGCCAATATGATAATCAACGACAATACGAAAAAACCAGCTGTACCGTACTTATTCATATCTAAATACTTGAGTATTTTCCAAAGAATCTTTTTGTTCTTTCAATTTAAAATCTACCAAATAGACATAAGATAAACGATAAAAATCTGTTGCCAGTTTGGCCTTGGCTTCATAAAAAGTAGCATCTTCAGCTATCGAAATCTGATCCAGAATACCAATCATTGTGTTTGGTGGAAACAAAGTATTGTAACCAGATGTAACGATCGTATCTCCCTGATATAAGGAAAGATGTCTCGGTAAATATTCTATATTTACATGCAACGGATCTTTACCCTCCCAAGATGTGGTACACAATGAACCAGAGGATTTATGAAGCGATGAGACCAATATTGATCCATTTAATATAGAAGCTACAGATGCAAAATGATCCGAAACCGCAACAACCTGCCCAACTGCTCCGGCAGAACCTATCACTCCCATACCTTTATACACTCCATCTTTGCTTCCTTTATTCACCGTTATGTGATTATTGTGGAGAAAAACTGAATTGTTAATTACCTTGGAAGCAATAAATTTCCAGACTGAAGAGTCTTTGCTTAATAATGTATCCGGTTTTTGTGAAATAGTATCCGGCAATGCCAATAGCATTTTTTTTAGCCTTGCATTTTCCTTTGCCAATAACCTATTCTGATCAGGAAGGTCGAAAAAACCGAAAGTAGCTTTTGAAGCTTCGCTTATTGTGGCAGAAAGTGCATTTGCAGAATTAAAGTACTTTGCCCCTTGGTAATTATTGTTCTGCACTATTAACCAAAAACTAAGAATCTCCAGCAGTAAAAACAAAAGAAATGACCGGTATTGATAAAGAAACTGGAGAAGTCGACGCATTTATATCATTGCATTAGAACTGCTCTATATTTTTCTATGTCTTTAAGTGCTGCTCCTGTTCCTTTTACCACTGCCAGCAAAGGATCTTCCGCTACATGGATAGGCAGTTTGGTCTTAGTTGCAAGTCTTTTATCCAACCCTCTAAGCAAAGCACCTCCACCTGTAAGGTAAATACCATTGTCATAAATATCAGCTGAAAGTTCAGGAGGAGCAATCTCCAAAGCCTTAAGTACTGCTTCTTCTATTTTGGATACTGATTTGTCGATAGCAAAAGCAACTTCTGAATAAGACAATTGGATCACTTTTGGAATACCCGTCATCAAATCCCTGCCTCTGATATCAAAATCTTCCGGCGGATCTTCCAGTTCTGTAAGTGCGGATCCAATAGTAATCTTTACCTTTTCGGCTGTTCTCTCACCGATGAGGAGGTTGTGTTGCCTACGCATATAGTCAAGAATATCCTTATTAAAAGCATCTCCGGCAACCCTTATCGATTGATCACATACAATACCTGAAAGTGCAATTACAGCAATTTCTGTAGTACCTCCTCCGATATCCACTATCATACTTCCCACCGGACGGTTAATTTCTATTCCGATACCTATAGCTGCGGCTATAGGTTCTGATATCATGAAAACTTCCTTGGCACCAGCATGTTCAGCAGAGTCCCTTACTGCCCTTTTTTCAACTTCAGTAATCCCGGATGGAATACAAATAATCATTCTATGAGATGACGGAAACCACTTTTTTTTGTGGGGGTCTATCATATTGATCATACCCCTGATCATAAACTCAGCTGCTTGAAAATCTGCTATTACACCATCTTTTAAAGGACGAATGGTCTTAATGTTATCATGGGTTTTTTCATGCATTTGCATCGCTTCCTTCCCAATTGCCAGCACCTTGTTTTTTGCCTTATCAATCGCAATAATCGATGGCTCATCAACCACAACCTGTCCTTTATGAATTATAAGTGTATTTGCTGTACCAAGGTCAATTGCTATGTCACTTGAGAAAAAATCGAATATGCCCATGCTGTATGAAATTCTTTATATATGAATCGACGGAAATTTACAAAAATGTTTTTAATTAATTCAGAATCAGATACATAATTAATGTTTGAAATGCCTGATTCCGGTAAAGACCATTGACATACCATGTTTATCACAGTAGTCTATGGATAATTGATCTTTGATAGAGCCACCTGGTTGAATGACAGACTTTATACCCGCATTTTTCGCTAACTCAACACAATCAGGAAATGGGAAAAATGCATCAGAAGCCATAACTGCTCCATCAAGACTTAGTCCAAAATTGGCCGCTTTTTCTACCGCTTGTTTTAATGAATCCACTCTGGATGTCTGACCTGTACCACTTGCTACCAACCGATCTGCTTTGGCAAAAACAATGGTATTGGATTTAGTATGCTTCGATAGTTTTGAAGCAAAGATCAGTGCTACAGTTTCTTCTTCACTTGGGGCAACTTTCGTAACAGTTTTTAAATCTGAAATTGAATCAGTGATGTGATCAACATCCTGCTCTATTACTCCATTTAGCAATGTTTTGAATTGTTTTTTAATATCGCACTTTTTCTTTTCTTTCAAAAGAATTCTGTTCTTCTTAGATTTTAAAACATTAAGTGCTTCTTCGTCAAAAGAAGGTGCAATCAGGATTTCAAAAAACAATTTATTCAATTCATTTGCTGCTTCAGCATCTATATTAGAATTTGAAACCAATACACCTCCAAAAGCCGAAATATTGTCTGCCTCAAGAGCTTTTAGATACGCTTCGCATGTTGTATCAGCCACTGCCACTCCACAGGCATTGGTGTGTTTAATAATAGCAAAGGCATTTTGGCCTTCAAACTCATTGATCAAAGAAATAGCTGCATCAACATCTACCAGGTTATTGTAAGAGAGTTCTTTACCATTTAATTGTTCAAACAATTCGTCTAAATCACCAAAAAATCTTCCCTTCTGATGAGGGTTTTCTCCGTATCTCAATACCTTACCGTTTCGCTTGCTCACCTTGACAGACGGCTCGTCTTCTCCAGTATTGAAATATGAAAAGATAGCTGAATCATAATGCGAAGAAATATCAAATGCCTTCCCTGCAAATTTTTTCCTTTGATCCAATGAAGTAGAACATTCCTGAGTTTCCAATATGCTAAGTGCTTCTCCATACTGTTCCATAGAAGAAACAATCAGCACATCTTTGAAATTTTTAGCGGCTCCTCTTATCAAGGAAATTCCTCCTATGTCTATTTTTTCTATAATATCTGCCTCACTCGCCCCGGAAGCAACTGTTTCTTCAAACGGATAAAGGTCAACAATGACTAAATCGATATCAGGGATGTTGAAAGAAGCCTTTTCAGCAATGTCACTTTCATTGTCTCGTCTGTTCAAAATTCCACCAAATACTTTAGGATGTAATGTCTTTACACGCCCTCCAAATATCGAAGGATATTCCGTTAGACTTTCTACAGCGGTTACGGGTACTCCCAATTCTTCAATGAAGGTTTGAGTGCCTCCTGTAGAAATGAGTTGCACATCATTTGCGTGCAAGGTCTTAACTATTCCTTCTAAGTTGTCTTTATGGTAAACAGATATTAAAGCTGAATTAATTTTTTTCATTTGATGGTTTTTCAAGCTAAAGCGTAAATCGCCAGAATTGATTGTTGTAATCTTTCAGTTTTGAGTCAGACTGATAAAAATAAGGTGCAAAAGTACTTTTTTATTGTGGGGAAATCACAGAAAAAAGATTGAAAGATTCAGGGTAAATCTGTGATTTTAAGAGTAACTAAACATTTAAGAAAATATTCCCCTAATTATCAAATCTTCGGATGTAATCATCTACTACCTGAGCAAAATACCGGTATTCCAATTGATGAATTTTATTGGCAATGTCTTCCGGAGAATCCGACTTATCAATAGGTGTGCTTTTTTGAATCAAATATTCTCCTTCGTCATATTTTTCGTTGACCAAATGAATGGTAATACCACTTTCAAAATCCCCATTTTCCCTGACTTTTTCATGTACTCTCATGCCATACATTCCTTTGCCGCCATATCTGGGTAGCAGGGCAGGATGAATGTTGATGATTTTATCAGGATAAGCTGCTATCAGATTTTTGGGAATGAGCCATAAAAAACCAGCCAGTACAATAAAATCAATCTCATTTTGCTTTAGTAGTTCTAAGAGATTCTCAGACTTGTACATGTCTTCTTTGCTAAAAACATGTGATGCCACATTATGATTTTTAGCCCTTTGCAAGGCATAGGCATCTGCTTTATTACTTAGCAAAAGTGATATTTCAACTTCATCTGAATCTTGAAAATATTCAAAAAACTTTTCTGCATTGGTGCCACTTCCCGAAGCGAAAATTGCCAGTTTCTTTTTCAAATTGAATCAATTAATTATTGTCATACTTAAAACTCCTCCTATCATCAACCACTTGCAATATTGGCTCAATTGATAAAAGTGGTGTTTGGCATCAGCCTTTACCAATTTATAAATCAGGAATAATGATGGAATCAGCAAAATCAGAAAATAACCCGTAACAGCTATATTCCCAATTTTTGATGCGAAATAAAAAAGAGAAATAGTAAATCCCAAAATCAATATGTAAAGTATCCATTTTGTTTTCCTAATTCCTAAAACTATGGGAAGAGATTTACATCCGAATGCTTCATCTCCTTTCATATCCTCCATGTCTTTTATTATTTCTCTGATCAGGGTAATACCAAAGGCAAAAAAAGCATAAATGAAAATCTTGAACTCTCCTGATCTAAAATACACGGCGACTATTAATAATGAAAGCGCAGTAAGAAATGCTACTGTTATGTTTCCCAGTAAAGGAAGTCTTTTTAGTTGATTCGAATAAAACCACAATAGAAATGCAGCTACCAAATTAATCAATCCAACCCATATTGAAACATATACACCTACAACTATCCCTATAGCATTGAATATTTGATGCCATATAAGCACAGGCCGTCTGTTTAATTTGTTTCCAACAATAACTTTACCAGGCTTATTGATCATATCAATTTTTATGTCATAATAATCATTGATATAATATCCGGCAGCAGCAATAATAGTTGTACTTAATACTAGAAGAAAAAAATTAAAATCCAGAATTATATCCCATTTGGATTGCCCCAACTCTACCAAAAAAAATGCAGCACAATATTGAGTGAAAAAGATAATGATAAGATTGGGAGTACGGGATAATTTGAGTACTTGGAGAAGAGAAGAAAAAGACAAAATCTTAAACATAAATCAAAGATAAGCCTACATATCCTATTAACAACCACCTACCTGGAAACGAATATGCTGCTATTCACCAAAGTAGTAGGCGAAACTTTTGAGCTTAAAATCGCTCACCTATTTAGTTTTCCAGTTCTTACGAAGATCTGATATTTCTAACGATGGCATTTTTAACGCCAGAGAATCCGATCCAATTTCTACCGAATTGGCTTTCCAATCATCGTGCAACTTTGAAGGCACTATCCTTTTCAAATCAACTCCGGCCTGAATCAGTGTATAAGCTATCAACTGTATATCATCATTGCTAATGTCATCACCATAGTAAAGAGAATTAGACGGAAAGTCCGCAAAAACACTATCGGTTTTCCTTTCATGGATATAGAAACCATATTTCCTCAAAGAATATACCCTGTCTTTATCCTTGGGTTTTGTATAATATCTAACTACAACATCACTTCTTGATTCTGGTTTATTCAATTTAGAAAGAACAGAAGATTTATAATTGTCAATTAAGTCTGCAAAATACTCTTCGTCTGATTTGTCGCCCTTAGAATCAGTTTCATCCTTTTTGGAAACAGTTGATTTCAATTCAACTTTAGCTGGCTCTTCTTTTTTGTTATGACTATTCACAACCTTATCGTGCTCTTCTACCAGTTTATGGTTCTCTTTCTGATCTTTAGCCGATCCCCCATGCCTATACGATCTTTCTACATATTTTTTTTGTGGTCGATCGTGTTCCATATAGGTATTTATGAAGGCAACCAGTGCTACCACTAAAGCCACAAAGAAAAAATATCCCAGTGCTGACCACTCCGGTTTTTCTGTATCTTCCATTTCCATTTTTTTTGATTATTTAAATCTAGCAATTTGATGTCTCCCAACAAAATGAAACGGATAATAGAGTAAATAATAGATGTTTTGAGATGATTTTTTAGAAAAAATCAGTAATTTGATAGATAATAGTAAAATATAGTAGTCACAAACTTTTAATCATATTAAAATTCCTTGACATGAAAACCACTTTTACCTTACTGTTTCTTTGTTTGCTTTCTCTAAATATTCTGGCTCAGGAAATGAGTAAAATGACTGACACAAGAGATGGAAAAATATACAATACTATTGACCTCAAAATCACACTCGAAGGTGGCATTTACGTTCATCGCGTATGGATGGCTAGTAACCTCAACTATGCCTCTGAGAATTCTGTTTGCTACAAGAGCGAACCAGCGTATTGTGATGCTTTTGGAAGACTATATAACTGGGCAGATGTTCAAACTGTGTGTCCCGAAGGGTGGCACTTGGCAACTGCAAAAGAATGGAAAGAGGTGATTTCCACATTTGGAGGCATGTACGAAGCTGGCAAGGCTCTCAAAAAAGATGGAAGCAGCAACCTCAGTATGATAATGGGAGGATTTGGTGATGTTGCCAATGTATTTAGCGATGTAGGCAAAAGTGCCAACTACTGGGAGCAAGGTGAGGAAGGCAAAAATACCGCTCCGATGATTTCAATTCATAGTACACACAATGAACTGTCAGAAGTACAAATCAGAAAAACAAACTACAATAGTTGCAGGTGTGTTGCTAATTACTAAAAAATAACGATCATAAAAAATCCGGTTGAATATTATTCAACCGGATTTTTTATGATCGTTTCTCTAACTTTCGATTAGCTATCCTCTTCTTTTTTCAATTTGGCAAAATCGAATTCCTTTAGAAAGTTCTGAGCATTTTTGAGGTTGTTGAATTCAAATTCTCTTTTTTCACCCTTGTTACTATGAATTTCCATTTTCACCAAAGCCACTCTTATATCTAACCCAAGAGGATCATCTACAAATCTCGTTTTATCACTTACCGCAAAATCACTTTCCGATTTTTTCTTCGAAAGCTTAACAGTTTTTCTTTTGATTCTTTTACAATAAGTACATTTATACTCTTTTTGGATTTCGCCATTTTCGTGTTCGGTGGCTTCTTTTAATATCTCTTCCTTATCAAGCTTCAAAGTATGAAAACCACAACGATCACATTTCATGGCATGAAGTCTTCCTTCGTACTTTTCTATCTGGGTATCACCTGTTTCTACATCTATCCATACATCATAATCTACAGAAAAAACATCCTCTTCTGCCTGCATCCCTTCATCCAGATAAGCATCTTCTTCATCTTCTCCCAGCAACTTCATTTTATTTCCATTTTTAGGATTAATTCTTGGCATATACCTGAGAATTTCCAATTTTTTATGCTGTTTGGCAGGGTAATAATATTTTAGCACTAAATGAGCCACATACACATGCAACGTACCTATACATACTGCTATAAAAAGGCGTATGAAAAACCAAACAACACTAAGTGCAACAGCATCGTCCTTATAAGTATTGAATAGAAATACTATAGCCAACGCAATAGCAATATGAGAAGCCATAAAGAATTTAGATTCCTTATTACTGATATAATCGTATTTTTCTTTAGGTGTTTTGAGGGAGGAAAGTCTAATCTTATAAAAAATATAAATAAGGACTGATAACCCTAGCATTACGGGGGCAAGCATGAACATAGCCTGGTTCCATACATTTAAAAAATCTCGCATTTTTTATTCTTTGATTGGTTTAACAATTTATGATAACCATAGCCCTTACAATATTCACGAAACTTTAGTTTAATCCAAAATTATTGGCTTTATTTTATAATAAATAAGACTTTATTGAGATATTTTAATTTAATAACTCTCGAAAAAGCCTGATTATATTTCGGTATTGATTATATACTTGGCTAGATTCGAAACTCCAATGAATCATTGTTTTAAATCGTTATATTGGATATAAAAAACAGTTGAAAAAAATTGAAATTATGTTGAAGGGAAATATCAATCATTCGGTTTGTCGATGGTGTTATGAAGACATACCACTAGAACAATTGTGCGAAGCAGCAAATGAAATCGGAATTACCTCTATCGACCTGCTTGAGCCTGAAGAATGGAAAATAGCTCAGAAATATGGATTGACCTGTGCTATGCCAAACGGAAGCCCCTTGATGATAGAAAGAGGCTTCAATAACCCACAACTCCACGAGCAACTGTTGAAAGACTATACAGAAAGAATTCCGATGGCAGCTGATCATGGATTGAATACAATCATTTGTTTTTCAGGTAACCGCAATGGACTATCTGAGAAAGAAGGGCTTGAAAACTGTGCAAAAGGATTGGAACCAGTGATAAAACTGGCAGAAAAATATGGCATTGTATTGTCTATGGAACTACTCAACAGCAAACTGGATCATCCTGACTACCAATGTGACCATACAGAATGGGGCGTAACATTAGCAGAAAAGTTAGGATCAGAAAACTTTAAATTGCTTTACGATATCTACCACATGCAAATTATGGAAGGTGATATAATCGCCACCATCCAAAAACACCATCAATACATTAACCATTATCATACAGGAGGGGTACCTGGACGTGCCGAAATAGATGAAATACAAGAGTTGAATTATCCGGCAATTATGAAGGCAATATTAGCAACAGGATATACCGGATTTGTAGCACAGGAATTTGTTCCTAAAGGAGAAAATCCTATAGAATCATTACGGAAGGCAGTAAACTTATGTGATATATGAGTTAACCAATTTCAACAACAACATTTGTCATAGGATACTCCACACAAAGCAGAACATAGCCCTCTGTTTTTTATTTGGCTCACCAAATTCCCTTGATAGTTATTAACCAGTAGTCTGTATCGATGATTTATATAAAAGCACGTTCTACTTAGTCATCTTACACTTTCAAAGAAACCCAACAAGCATATCAGTCAAACCAATCGTTCTTTATTCAGTAAAGAATTCAAAGAAGTTTTAACACAGCCAATGAAATAACAGGAAGATTAAAACAGGTGCTATATTGAGCACTACCATTGACATGACAGAGAGGACCCTGGATACAATACTTAACTAAATAGTAAACGAAAGATCAGTCTCTTGATGGTTCTTTTACCTTTTTCTTGTCATCATATCCAGATCGTAAAATGATATCCCATAGCGGGGTGCTTACTCCAAAGCCATTTTCAGGATCTACATAGTGGTGCTTCATGTGATGGTCTTTTATTGCTCCCCAAAATTTACCTTTCAACTTGAAATGATGCATGGCATAGTGCCCCATATCATAGAACAAATAACCTAAAAGAAAGGAAGCAAACATTGGAGGGTAGAATTCTCCTGCCGCATTTTTGAAAATGAAATAGAACATAGTGGCCAAAGGAAGGCTAATAGCAGGCGGCAGAACCAATCTTTTTGCATCGTTAGGGTAGTCATGATGAACGCCGTGTATGATGAAGAAAAATCGTTTTCCAAGTTTTGATTTTGGGTGATAGTGAAAGAGGAAACGATGAAGCAGGTATTCTGACACTGTCCATAAAAAAATACCAGCCAGCGTTAACCCTATGAATTGCCATACAGAGTAAGATCGTTCAGCGAATGTTATGTAATAAAGATATCCTATGCAAGGAAGAAAAAAATATAATGGAGTGGTGAAATGTACTTTGGAGAAAAATTCCAGAAAGTCACTTTTAAACATTCTGGCTGATTCGTTTTTATTTGATACAAATAACTTTTCCATAAACTGGTTTTTTAGCAAAATTAATAAACTATGTGGATGGATGAAGTCTGAAACATGAGATTCCTCACCTTTTAAACTGATTATTCGGGGATAATCTTTTCATATACCTCTTGGCCAGTCACCAAATCTTCTCCAAAGACCTCAACATAAGATATTTCAGGGATAAAGAAATTCTTAGCTATTTCAACATATACATTTCTAAATCGAGCCATTTTGCCATTGATTATCATATTGGCTTGCATTTCTCCCTTCTCATTTTCAAAGACATGAATTTTTTTCTTTTTGTATGACACCAAGGAAATATCGTATTCGTCTTTTTTCGTTGAGGAATAGACATGTACCCCGTAAGCCAGTTTTTTCTGTATATAGTTGAGTTCGTTTTTTGTGCTGTCTTCACTATAGCTTAGCCAGTACACATGAACGGGATTTTCAGGGTTTAGCTTTCCTTGTTTGTCTCTTTTCCCATCATAGACAATTGCACTGGCATTATTGGATCTTTGTATGTAGAACAAAGAATTATTGGTGCGAGGTGGGGTAGGGTAAGTGTGCCTTTTGTGAATGGCACTGCTGCCATCATTGGTTGACTTTACTGCTACAAATTGCCCGTTGGATTCTATAGCAATAAGAAAAAAACAAGTTAAAAAAATTGACTTCATTTTATTTTTTCAATCTATTTTCCTTTTAATACTTTTCTGCTGTGACTTAAGCGCTCTATGGCGGTATAGTTGGCTAAAATCGCTACTATCAATATGGGGGTGGTGAGGATGGAAATGGTTTCAAACAACACCATGTCCAATGTTTCTGAATAGAATTTATAGTCTCCACCAATTTTTCCTGATACCATACCGCATATAGTGGCTGATACACCAACTATTATTACTCTTTCCGGCCTTTGCATAATGCCCACACTACAGTCAATACCCAGCCCTTCAGCACGGGCTCGGGTGTAGCTCACCATAACAGATCCTGTAAGCGCAAAAAACACAAACATAGAACTGAGAAAATAATGGTGGGAAATGAGAAAGTAAGAAACACCGAAGAACATGATAATTTCACTCCATCTATCCAGTACCGAGTCGTACAGAGCCCCGTAAGTGGATGACATTCCTGCTACTCTGGCCAGGCGACCATCTATCATGTCAAATAACCCGCCCAGCAAGATCAATGCGCCTGCCCATCCTACATAGCTGAGGTTTTCTCTGGGTGCAGTTTCAGCACCAACAATAAACACTATAGCCGCTCCTACATTTATTACCAAACCTATTGTAGTAATAGTGTTTGGTGAAATTTTTAATTTTACCAAAAGATTAATCAGAGGATTAATCGCTTTGTAAACCAGGGGTTGACCGTATTTTTTAAGCATAATGGCTGTATAGTCGGGCAAAATTAATACTTTTTAACAAACTAAAATTCAATCTTAAATCTTCCACGGATATTGTATCCTGAAGCTATCCCAGGTTGATCTAGTTGTGTCCAACGTTTTACTAAATCTACCCGAAATATTTTAAATATATTTCCTATTCCAATACTCGTTTCTAGATAGTGATCCAAAGCTGAAGTAACGGGATTTCCATCAGGATCAACCGGATAACCTGGGAGTATATCCGGGTGTAAGTCAGGGTTGTTCAAATCACTTACATCTCCAATTAGTCCTTTGAAAGTTATAATGGACCTCCATTTCAATTTTTTGATAACAGGAATTTTGTTCAGAATGTATCCATTGAAATAATGAGCATATTGTAAGCTTACAAACCTGTCACTGGTAAACTCCAAAAAGTTCATCAGGTTGTATGATCGTATTTGATAAGAATATGTCTGGTTGGCACGTGGTACATTTAGCAAAGCATACGGCACTTGTCCCCAAATTTTATTTCCTTCCACTTCAGTGTCAAAATATCCGAATGGAGGAACATAAGTACGTTTGAATATTCCCAAGGAAAACTTGTCATAAGAATACGGGCTGTCAAATACGTTTTCGAATCCCTTATCGTATTTAAAAGTGAATATTGGATACTTGTTGTAAATAGGTACTCTAAACTGTATCCCTTCATAATATTGCTCATTTGGCGCTATTCTTAAGGTCAGGTTTACTTCTGATGTTTTTAGTACCTGAGCATCTCTTTCTTCTTTTGAAATAAAATCAAACTCGTCATCAATATTTCTTACCCCGGGTGCAAAACTTAAGATTCCACCTGGACGCATATCAAGCTTTTTTATGCCAACAGTATAAGAAATGCCATTTTTGAGTTCTTTCATGTACTCAAATTGTATTTTCTTATTGTAAATCTGTTTGTTGTTGACCCCCCGCTTAAATGAGAGTAAAAAGTTATCTTCCTGAACGAACATTAATTCTTCCCCCGGATTTCTGATTTCATCCTGATAGGTCAGTTTAAAAGCATCAAGCGGATTTTTATTTCTGAAGTATAAAAATTCGGTGGAGTATTTCCATTCTTCATCCTTAAAACCATAAGCTCCGTAGGCTTTGATCTGAAATTTCTCACTGAAATTATTGTTGGTTTGTCCTCCAATCCTTGCTCTGAATCCTTCTACGTTGTTCCAGCTATAAAAGGTATTCACCGGCCCTACTGATATTGGTCCAAAGTCTTTGTATCCGACTGCCACCAGAAATAGGATGTCCATCATTCGTTTAAAGGCGGGAAGTTCTTTTACTTCTTCCACCATTTCATAAACGCCTTTTTCTGATTTGGACAATTCCATGTGCCTGGCTTCTTCCCAGAATTGATCGTCTTTTTTGCGGACATCAGGTTCCTCTATAATGTTTTGAAGATCGGCATAAATACTGTCTTCACGAGGCTGGTTATAGACTCTGTCTTTGAACGAAACAGTTCTTTTGCCATACATATCCAGTTTGCCCGGGATATCAAAATCAATACTGATTTTATCTACTTTGATGATATAAGAGCCGGCTTCTGTTTTTTCAAACTCCTGATCGATGAACAGGTCGTTTACATAGTTCAAATTAATTTTATGAGATATTCTCATCGACACTTTTCGTACCGCATAAGCAGAATCGGTCGTAATGAACAGGTTTCCTACAAAAGCAAGGTTGTTTTCATTTCTGGGTTGGAAAGCCAATTTGTATAATTTCTCTCCATCTATATCCAGAGTATCGGCTATGTAGTATTTGTATGTTACTGGTGCTAATCCTGAGATTGGGCTGACAAATTTTTGGGTCAGCACATTGATATTGTTGTCATAGATATCTACTTCCTGATACATCTTATCAATCAGCATGGAGATTCCCTGATTGTTCAGGTAGTCATGAAAACCTGTCATTTTCTGACCTTTTCGATATTCTATTTCTTTTTGAGGAGACTTTCTATAGTAAACTTTCGAACTGGTTTCTCTAATGAATATTGGAAGGTATGTTTTTCCATTCACTTCAGAGGTATCTACATAATCGAATACCAACTGAAAATTCTTCATGATTTTCTTTTGTCTGAATTTTTCAGTGATATTGTTAAAATCAAACTCTACTTTTTCATACTTGTCATACTCTAAAAAGTCAAGGTTTTCAGTCCTGTTTTCCTCTCTGTGCTCTATTACTTTTTTCATTAAAGCGACAGCCGGGTTGCCTTTGTTTCTATACCTGAGTTTTGTTCCCTCTACCACTACATCTTCCAGTTCCATACTGGTTTCTTTCAATTTGAAAGTTAGTCTGTGAGATTCCCCAACTGTGATGGCTATAATCTGAGGCTCATACCCTATGAAAGAAGCTTTTAGGTTTGATGTTGCATTTTCCGTTTCAATGTAAAATTTACCTTCACTGCTTGATACAGTTCCTAGTGTAGTTCCCGCAAATGAAATGTTAACAAAAGGAAGAGGTTCCCCTGTGTCAGCGTCTTCTACTGTTCCCCAGATACGAGTTATACTCTGGGCGTGTACTAATAAGGAAGTTTGGAATAGTAATAATGTTGATAGCAGTAAGAATTTAAGGTGTTTTTGAATTATCATTTTATGATTAGAGGTCTAATAAAGGAGTTGTTTGTATTGGTTTTCGGTAGTTAGTGATAAAATAATGGTTTGGTTAAATGTCAATTATCATTGATATATCCCCCAACCCATTTTAAATTAATTCTATATTATAAACTGTTTAATACTCATTTTTGAGATTGATGTTTCTAAAATTGCAATTATTTAAGAAAATAATATTGTAAACCTCTCATAAACAGCCTTCTGTGTATTTAATTTCTGTCAGAAATCAAATAAAGCGCAAAATTAAAGTATTTGTTACTTTAATGAAAACATGGCTCAAAAATTTGACTTTACAGATTTCATCAATTCTGTAAAGTCAAATTGAAAGAAAAGTACTGGAAAGGTTCTATGTTTGATTATTTCAGTGCTTTCTTTGGAATAGCTCTTTTACGTGGAGGTGTTCTACTTGTTTTTGTTTCCGGATCATTGGTTTCTTTGATCTCTTCTGCTTCGGGTAGTTCAATTTCCCCATCTACATTCATACTGCCTAAATAGTCTGGCAAATCAATTCCAACTTGCTTAGCCAGGTCATGAATTGGTGGCAGTGCGCTGATATAATTTCGGATAAAAGAGGAAGTGGCATTTTGACCGTTTGCATTGCCGTTGGAACCGGAATCCCAAACTGTTATTTTATCTATTTTCAAATTGGCAAGGGCTTCTGTTTGTCTGCTTACCAATGTATCTAATTGTTCTAATAGCAGCAGTGTTGAAGCTGCTTTGCTATCTCCTCCACAAGCTTCAATTATTTCTTTATATCCATTGGCTTTGGCATTCAACAACTCTTGCATACCCTTGGCTTCTGCTTGATACTTCAACAGTGTAGAGTCAGCTTCTCCGCGGGCAATGTTGATCAATTGTTGGGCTTTGGCTTCTGCATCGATAGTTGTCTTTTTCTTTTCTATTTCATTTCTGACCACTTCTTCCTTTTCAAGTCGGATTTGTTCGGAAATTTTTTCTGCCTCTAAAATTTCTTTCATTGCATGCGCACGAGCCACCTCGCTACGTTGCTGAGCTTCTGCCATGCGTTCAGCAAGTTCAGCATTTGACAATGCTTCTTTGGCTTTTGAATGGTTTTCTCCGGAAATGGCCTCTGCTTCCAATGTAGCCACTTTTATCCTTTGTTCAGTGTCAGCTTCTTTTCTTCCCTCTGTTGCACGAGCGTTTTCCAAAGCAATTTGCACCTCCCTTTCCCTTCCGGCTTTTGCTTCTCCCAGACTTGCTTCGGTTTCAAAGTTGGCGATTGCAACTCTTTTTCTGGCTTCAGCTTCCTTCACACCTTCTTCGTTTTGTGCCAACTCTTTTGCTACATTAACATCTTTTTCGCGCATAGCCCTGGCTTCTCCGGTAGCACCGGAAGCATCTTGATCTGCCACTTCTACTTTTGCTTTGTTGATAGCTTCTGCTGCTGCTTTTTTACCAATCGCTTCTATGTAGCCGGATTCATCAGTTATGTCCTTGATGTTTACATTGATGAGTTCGAGTCCAACTTTATTTAGTTCAGAAGCGACATGTTTGTTGATCAGTTGCAGAAACTGTTCCCTGTCCTTATTGATTTCTTCAATAGACAATGTTGCTATGACAAGCCTCAACTGGCCAATGATGATATCTGTAGCCTGAGTCTCTATTTCATCTTGGCTTAAGCCAAGTAACCTTTCAGCTGCGTTGAGCATGATTCCTTCCGCAGTGGAAATACCAACTGTGAAAGTACTTGGAGTATTGATTCGAATGTTTTGTTTGGATAATGCTCCTTTAAGATCTATGTCAATAGGAATTGGTTTCAAATCCAGGAATTCGTACTCTTGAATAATAGGCAGGATAAATGCTCCGCCTCCATGAATACATTTGGCGCTTTCTGATCCTCCGACTTTCCCATAAACTACCAATATTTTATTTGATGGGCACCTCTTATATCTGGCGATAAAGAGCAATATCAAAAAGATAAATACTACGGAAACTATTCCGAAGACACTAAATAAAAACTCCATTTCAATTGTGTTTATAAGGTTCTACATATAGTACATTTTCCTTCACGTCGTATATGATTATTTCCGTTCCGGTTTCAATTTTTTCTTGATTTGTTTTGGCATGAAAAGTTTTCAATCTACCCTGAATGATGACCTGCACTTGTCCTGACCCCTCTCCTTTGGCTGGAATACCTAAGTACACTTTGCCTGTTTTTCCAATTGCATTATTAATATCAATATTTCCTTTTTCTTCCCATCCTTTAAGTTTTTTTAGAAAAAAGATGCTTCCAACAAGAGCAACAAGACCCATCATTATGGAACTTATGAGCACTTGTAAATCGGACATGGAAGTCATATTATGAGCAAGAAATCCTGTCCAACTTCCAACACAAATGAAGGCTATGATTGAGCTGAATGAAAAATGATCGCCTAAAAAATCAATGTCTATGCTGTCTATATCCATTCCGAGTAAATTGAGCAGTACGAAGACTCCCAAAAAACCACTCGAATAGATGGCAATGTTCCAATATATTTCTACACTCATAGTTGTTGTATTTAGGTATAAAGTGTTATTTCATCTTACAATTCAACTCATATTTTTTAAAGCATCAATACACATCCCATTTCCCATCGAGGTAATATTTATACAAAATCGGGTTATGGATTTTGTTTATTTCTATATTCAATGTGTCATTTTCAAACAACTCTTTGCCAAAAGAAGTAATCAATGTCATCGCATCATGATTGATCCATCGGGTTTGAATTTTTGGATTTTCAAAATCAAGAGCCTGCAAAGCAGCAACTAGCTGTTCAGGACTGCTGTCTTTCCCCCCCAATACCCACCCCCATTCTCCTAATGTCATCACCTGATTGTGAAGCGGAACGGTGGTAAATCCGGCAGTTTTCATGGTTTTGTCAATGCAATTAAAGGCTCTGGCGGCATAGTAGGGACTACCAGCCTGAGTGATTACCAATCCATACGGCCTAAGTCTTTTGTAGCATAGCTTGTAAAATTCGTAAGAATACAACCTGCCGATTTCTACGGTTTTAGGATCTGGTAAGTCTATGATAATCACATCATAATAGCTGTTGTGGTCTTCCAGAAAATTATAGCCATCTTCATTGATGATGGTCAGCTTTTCGTGGTTCATAGAGTTTTGATTCATCTCTACCAGCAAGTCATTTTGCTGGCCAAGTGTAGTCATGGCTGGATCAAGATCAACTAATGTAATGTTTTGTACAGATTCATACTTCAAAATTTCCCTGACGGCACCTCCGTCACCACCACCCATCACGAGTATATCGGCAGGCATTTTCGAAAGTCTCATAGCGGGATGCACTAAAGGTTCATGGTACATCACCTCGTCTATAGAACTCAACTGTTGGTTTCCGTTTATAAACAACCAAAAGTCCTCTTTTGATTGAGTTATGATTATTTTTTGGTATTTACTTTGTTGTTCAAAAACGACCTTGTCTTTATATCGTCTTTCTTCCCCATAGCTGATAATGGGTTCTGCAAACAGATATCCTGAAATCAATAGAAGAAACACACATAAGGACAATATATTGATCTTGACAATTTGCCTTTCTCCGAGTGCGGACTTTAGCATAAAATAGAGCCCAATCGCTACCGAAAAATTGATGCTACCTAAGATGATGGGCGTATAGGTCAAGCCTAAATATGGCAAACCGATAAAGGCAAAAAAAACTCCTCCTACCAGACTTCCATAGTAGTCGTTTTCCATTACAGAGGAGACATTTACATGTAGTTTTTCAAATTGATCATTTAGCCTGATTACAATGGGGATTTCCATGCCAATGAGCAGGCCTACAATGATACTGAGGGAATAGATAATTAAATAGGAATTACCATAATAGGCTGAAGCAGAATAGGTGATAACCGAAACATAGGCTGTTAGCACTGAAAGTGTAAATTCTATTAAAATAAATCTCTGTAGGAGGTTTTTTGAAAAATACTTACTAATACGGCTACCAAGACCCATTGAAAACAACATGATAGACACGATCATGGTCCACTGGAAGACTGAGTCTCCCAAAAAGTAAGTGGCAAGAGTAGAGAGTACATATTCTGCTACAATTCCAGACAAGCCTGTGGCAAACAGAGCAAGCTTTAGTATGTTGGATTGTAGTTTCATGTATAGTCAATTAACAATTACTCATGTGCAATCGGCATTATTTCACTCTAACACTATTTTTCCTTTTTATAGAAAAAGGATACGCCTAAAAATCTAAAGTAAACTGGGGCTTTTGAAAACTATAGCGACCAACTGATCAATACAGAGCCACCTATATAAGCAAATGCTTCTACCAAAGCAGCACCGCAGTTGGGGTGCTGCTGATTCACAATTTCATCTGTCAAGTTTTGACCCGGCAAAAGAATTTTATCAGTCAGGAATCTCACTATAGGTAAAAATACCAGTCCGATTCCCACATCCACTCCTACATCGGTAAGGGTAATTGTCCAACTTTCAAAGTCGTGCATCAGGGCAAAACGGATCAGATTGGCTATGGCAATAATCGCTCCTGCAAATCCAATTCCTACAGCAATATTTCCCTTTTCGATATGATCATGAATGTCATAAGGAGTGATTAGATTATATACCAGAGAAGTAACAAACATCAAGGCTTGTCCTAAAGCCCAATATAAAAGTGCTGTGATAATTGGCCCTCCCGCTCCATGCCCTTCGCCATGAATAGCTCCCAGGATAATTAATCCTGTGGAAACAGCCATAGCACCTTCTACTATTCCTGTACCAGTATTTTTTTGATCAACAATTTCTTTTTTTACATTAAACTTATTCAGGATTACTTTATCGTTGATAATGATGGAAAGATTGAGAAGAATGATAGAAAGCCCTCCGTAAATGCCTATGTCCATCAGGTCGTTTATCAGTCCGTCGGACTCTCCCAATAGGGCACTGCCAATTGCCAGTAGCAATCCTATAAAGTACCCAACATAGGCTACAGAAAAAGCGAAATTGTCATTTTCAACCAATTCATAATTAACCTTTATACCCGGGTGAAAAAGTTGATAGGTTACTTTTCCTACAAAAAATAAAAAGAAAGAAACAGCCAGGTATATGATGGTTGTCAATATGCCGTCTAAGATTGGTAACATGGTTATGAAGGTTTATGGTTTATGGTCATTTTTTTGAAATAAGAAGGTTATTTTCCAAAGCCCCCTCCTCTAGAGCGAGATGTAGAGCTACTATATCTCGATCCTGATCTTGAGGTTCTGCCTGCCACTCTTTGTTTGAAGCTGGAATTGTTTCTGCTCCACGAAGAATTAGGTCGGGAGCTACTGGTATAGCTGCTATTGGTTCCGTAGTATGACCTGCCTCCTGTGGTAGGGCCGTAGTAAGAACGTCCGGTTCCGTAATAGTTGCCACGATAGTCGTTGTAATAAGATCTACTGACAGGATAGGTAGCCATACGAAACATGCTGCTCATAAAAGCGTATTGCCCGTAAAAAGCCCAAAAACTACCGCCATTTCTGTTTTCCCATTGCCCGTATTTTGGGTTGCCTACATAGTTGTTGTAGCCTGGGGGGCTGGCGGATTTGTGCAGTTTGCCATCTTCACCACGTGAAGCTATTTCCATTCCCATATCATCAACATGTTGGTTGAAAAAAAGCTCATCCACTTCATACCATCCTGAAATATATTCCTCTGGCTTGCCTTCTTCCCTTTCCTCAATTATTTTATATTGGTGTTTATAGGTTTCGAAAAAGCTACCTTCAACATCCATGTCATTGAGGACTATGGAAAATACCCGATCAGCGGGCATATCCTTAATAAGGAGATCAACGGGGTTTTTCTGGAATTTTTTTCCGCCACATCCATAGAGCAGGGCTAAAATCATCAGAATGATTATGCTTTTGTAAGCTTTCATTGTATCTGTTTACTTTGAATTTAAACTTCAGTTTTTTATTTTTTACTAATTTAACCTTTTGCCTATAAGGAGCAAAGTCATTTATTTTTTACCCTATAAAAAGTGAAAAAACCAGGCATAAGAGAGTTTATTATTTTCCTGACGGAATGATGTTTGAAATCTCATATTCCTTGATCACTTTTCCTGCTGATGCGTCAAATTCCCGCTCTCCCCATTGAGTAATGCTAATAATGAGAGTTTCCTCATCATTGTAATATTCCCAGCAAACAAGCTCCTCCCAGTCGTCAGTTCCTTTGGTTTTATCATTAAAATAGCCCGCAACATCTGTATCCAGGTAGTACTGTATTCCGTCAAGTTCCAGTTTCTTTGGAGGTCGTTCCTTTTTAATGGTTTTGTCGATAATGTCTTCATCCAGTTTCCTCATCTTGATGTTTTTACTCACAGTAAGGAACAACTCTCCCTGATCTTCCACACTTAGATAAAGCACTTCGTCACCAGAGTCAATCATGTATTCTTTCGAGAAGTTGTTATTTCCCCAGTCATATTCATATACCTCCTTCACCTGCCATGATTTCATGTCATAATCCAGAATGAACCCTTGATCTAAGTCTTTGACAGACATATTGGTAATGTCATACTCAGGTTCTTTTTCTTTTTTCTTTAAAAAATCAAATACTCCCATAATAATAATTCCATTCACTGATTACCAAATACTCTTTGGAATAGATATAGCCCAGCTAAAATGATTAAAACCATTAATCCAATCTTGAAAAGGATACCGAAGATGAACCCTGCGAGGAACAATACCACGGCTACAACCAGCAATATTTTTGCTAAATCAAACATATCTTTTTTACTTATTGGATCGACTGACAACCTATGACTGACAGTCGGTCTTTGGATTAGTCTTTTTTGTCCAGTCCCATTTTGGCTTTCATGGCAGCAAGGCTATCGGCAGCTTTTATTTGAGAAGAATCACCTTCCAATACCTTATTGATTTCGTCATCAATACTTTTGCTCTCATTGGCAATTTCACCATAAGATTGAGCCAAAGCTTCATCCTGAGCTACCTTGTCTTTCATTTTTTCCAGCATAGCAACAGTACCTGACGCATCAACCTGCGATAGCTGTTTGTTGAGGTTTTTGGTAGCGGCACTTACCTTCACTCTTGCTTTCAGGGTTTTCAGTTCATTTTCATACTGGCTTACTGTTGAACGGATTTTTTTCACGTTCACGTCCAGTTGAGCCACACTGGTCTCGAATCTTTCCTGCTCTTCTTTCGACCTGTTCATTTGTCCGGTAGCCTCTTCTTTTTTCACCAAAGCCTCACTTGCCAGTCTGTCGGCTTCTGCCGAATCTATTTGACCATCGGCACCTTTTTTCAACAAAAGCATGGCCTTACTTTCATAGTCGCTAGCTTTGTTTTTGTAGGTTTCCACGTCATTCTTTGCCCTGATGGCCATGGCCTTCACTTCAGCTAATGCCTGTAGGCTTTTGTCAAGATCCTTCTTCAAGTCTCTGATACCTTGCTCTGTTAATTTAATCGGATCTTCTAATTTGTCAATCGCAGAATGTGCTTCTGCTTCTCCTATTTTGAAAAGTCTTTTAAACATGTTCATGATTCTTTCTATTTTAGTTTTTTGATAATTTTAGTATTTCATTGGAGTATTCTCCCAGAAGCATTGCCAATGAATTGAATGTTGCTTCGATTTCGTTTAAGTCGAGGTTTTCAAGCTCATGTGTATTTCTGAAAAGTACTTTTTTGCCCGACTCGTCCAGCACAAAAGCTCCATGTATGATGTCCCTGCTTTTTTGCATCAATTGCCTGTAAGTGTCAGCTGTTGGATTTTTCAATTCAACAATAAATTGTTCTACTATTAGCAAAGGATCCGCTATAACTAACACAAGATTTTTGATCCCCTGAGATTCGTTTTCTATTACAATTAATCCATCTTCCTGATTTTCATAGCTTACTGCGTATCCCAGATCCAATAAATATTCGTTTACTTTTTGAAAGTAATTGTCCATTATTAAAATTGTTTTATGTGCGTAATTAAATGTTGAATGGTATTGTTGTATTTTCAAATTTAATTACTAATTGATAGCTTATTCAATATTGATTGTTAAAAAATGGTTTCCTTATCAGGGGGAGGTCTTAATTTCATATTTGCTTGTGTTGTTTTGATTAATTTGGCTATGTTTACGTAAACTTAATGCAAATAGTTTTAGTTATGCAAATATAATTAGCTTATTATTTTAAATTATGTCAAGGATAGGGAAAAATATAAAAAAGATAAGATCGCTCAAAAAGATCAATCAAACTGAATTTGCAGAGATTTTTTCTTTGACAAGAGGTAGTATTGGTGCCTATGAAGAAGAAAGGGCTGAACCGAAATTAGAAACGATTATTCAATTAGCTAATTATTTTGGCTTATCTATAGACGCACTGGTAAACAGAGAACTCACTGTTACAGATCTTTACAGTTTGGACATTGTAAATGAAAAACTCAATGAAGCGCACCAGTTCAAAAAGGAACCTGAAGTTGCTTATAGGCGAGGTGGAATCGGGCTGGTGAAAATTGACAGCCAACTGGAGTATGTTGTCAATTTTGGAAACAAGGATTACATCAACAAACTGCCATTCATAGAGCTTCCTGTTAACTTTAAGGGAGTCACTCGTGCGTTTGAGCTCAAAGGAAATGAAATGGAATATCACCAAAATGGGTTGCATCATGGTGATATTTTGCTATGCCTTCAGTGTAGTTTAGCAGCCAAAAAACCGGAAGAAGGTAAGGTATATGTATTGATTGCCGATGGTAAAATCATTACCAGAAGGTGGAAAGAAATGAGCGGAAGCAAACTGGTCTGGATCAGTGATGACCCAAACTATGAACAACTGGAATTGTTGCCTGATGTCATTCAGGAGCTTTGGGAAGTGAAGGGTGTGTACAGTACTTATCTGAATCCACCTAAAATGCTTGAAGAAAAAGTGATGATTCTTGAAAGACAAATGGAAGAGTTTTCGAAGCAGTTAAGGAATTTAAAGAAGTAGAAAAGCTTTTAACCTATAAATTTTTGATTTTCTTCTTGATTGAACTAATCTCTTTGTCCGGCTCACCCAATGATTCTGCTACGAAGGAATAAAAATCTGATGATTCTTCTTGTAATTCGATAAGAGCATTTTCGATGCTTTTTTGTCGTTCAAGCATAAACGAAAATTTTGCTTCTGTTACATTTTTGTGCCTGTCGAATCGCTGGATTAAATTTTTGATGTTGTCACTCATTGTCCTGCCAGTTTGTTACTATAAATGTACTTTCAATTTGGTGAACGAACAAAGTAATGGTTGCGTTTTATCGGTCATATGCATTCTGTAGCCAGGCAAACAACTCCATGCTCCATGCCAGGGCTACATGTAGGATGACTCCTCCCCAGATTCGGTTGGTATAAAAAGCCAAAATCCCTATAAGATAACCACCAAATGCGGAACTGATGGTTTCGGGCAGAGGCTTACCAAAATGCAGAAACACATAACTGCCTACCATAGCGAGTACGGCATGACCTCCTAAAGTTCTTGCAAAAGCAATTACCAGAAAGCCACGGAAAAACAGTTCTACACTGATATAGTATGATCCATAGACAAGCTCATAAATTAATACTGAGACAAATTCCGGAATTTGATGAAATGTGGCAAAGTCAGTTCCCCCGGAGTGTTTATATCTAGGGTAGTAGGTGTTTAATTCTGCTATAAAAGAGGCCACAGCCATTCCTCCAAAAACCAGTGCTACCAATAATGCGTAAGGTTTTAAGTCAAATTTTTTCAATGTTAAACCATACCAATGATTTTCACTATCTCTGTTTTTTTCGTAGAAAAAGTAAAAAACAAGGATGGGTATTACTGTGGCCAGAAGGCTGTCTCCCCACGATATATTTTTAAAAGCAAAGTAATAGTCTGCTTTTGGTAATGATTTGATAACATCATAAAAATAATAAAACTGTCTGTCGAAGCTTATGATTGCAAAACCTACAAAAAACTTGATCCAAAACTCTTTTGATTTTACCCAACCAGTTTCGATTTTGTACAGATATAAGAACATGCAGGTAACCAAAAATGGAAATGACATGTGCAGAAACATAAACAACCACTTGAGTTCTGATCCGGTGTAAGAATCCAGTATAGAATCCTCAAAATCATATTTGTAATTGAAGTAGGTGCATATAGATAGAAAGACAGCAACTGACAAGTACAATTTTAGATGAAAATGGTCTTTCAGGTATTTTTTTAAGTAGCTAAGAATGGTATTCATTGGAAGTGTCGGTCTGATTTGGTTGCCAGTTCAATGATAAATCTCTTCCTTAAGAATCAAATAATAAAACAAGTTAAATTTTACTTAAAATTCTGGTTTAAGGAGTGGTTTTTATTTTTCTAATTGCATGTGCAGGGTTGGATAGGGTTTTCCTAATGCATCCAACTCAGAACGCTTTATTGTCTTGAAACCACAATGATGATAAAATCCAATCGCTTGGCCGTTTTGTTCATTCACATCTACTTTTGTCACATTCAATTTCGTGTTTCATTGTTTGATAGGAACTGATATTGCCTCATTTATAGAAGATTTATCTTATTTGTAAACAAAGTAAACCTTTTACATTTATAGTCGTAATAGTATTACTATTATATAAGGTATATTTACTTTTACATCATGGCAACAGTTACTATTCAAATCGGAGAAAAGTATTATAGCAAAGACCCCTTATCAACTGAGCTTGGTAGAAAAATCGTTTATGCCGGAATTGAAATGTTGGATCAATTGGGGTTTGAAGAGTTTACTTTTAAAAAATTGGCAGAAAAGATAGGATCGACCGAAGCATCAGTTTATCGCTATTTTGAGAATAAATTAAAGATGTTAGTCTATCTCACTTCATGGTATTGGGCTTGGATGGAATATATGATAGATCATAAAACACATCATATTCAGGATAAAGAGTTGAAATTAAAAGAAGTTATCAAAATTCTTTGTCATGTAGATCAGGGTCATTTGAGTATGGATTTGCCAGGTGTCAATACATCTTCGCTGCGAAGGGTGGTTGTTAGCGAGTCTGACAAAACGTATTTGACAAAAAAAGTCGATGAGATCAACAATCAAGGGTTATTCAAGGGTTTTAAGGGGTTATGTCATAAAATAGCAACTATTATTTCAGATGTTAATCCGGCGTATCCATATCCTCATGCTTTTGTAAGTACTATATTGGAGGCCTCTCATCAGCAAGCTTTTTTTGCTATGCACCTGCCATCGTTGACAGAAATAAAAAAAGAAAGTGCAAGGACTGTTGAGCAGCAGGTTTACCTTTTTATAGATGCATTGATTTTTAAAGTACTCAAATAATTTTTTTACCTAAAATGAATAGTAATACTATTAATAGCGAAAGTATGAATGTCTATAGTGATACTGGGTTTACACCTATAAGGCGCCTTTTTAAAATGCTTTCTCTGGATAGAAGGGAGATATTTATAATCTATGCCTATGCTATTTTTAATGGTTTGATCAATCTTTCACTTCCTTTGGGAGTACAGGCTATTATTGGATTTGTTATCAGCGCAGAGTTTTCTTCTTCATGGGGGCTTTTAATTTTTATCGTTGTTTTGGGTGTGGCTACTTCAGGTATCATTCAGATTCTTCAGTTGTCGTTGACAGAATTGCTTCAACGCAGGATTTTTACCCGAGCTTCATTTGAGTTTGCATTTAGGATACCAAGATTCAAGATGGAAGCGATTTCTGGTTTTTATGCTCCTGAGTTAATGAATCGGTTTTTTGATACACTTAACGTTCAGAAAGGGTTGTCGAAAATACTGATAGATGCTTCTACCTCTGTTCTTCAAATTTTATTTGGATTGGTTTTGCTTTCCTTTTATCACTCGTTTTTTGTCTTTTTTGGAATTGTTCTCGTAGGTCTAATATCCCTGATATTTTTAATAACAGGCCCTAAAGGGCTCAAAACAAGTATTATGGAGTCAAAATACAAATATCAGGTAGCACATTGGCTTGAGGAGTTGGCTAGGGTAATGGCAACATTCAAACTCGCAGGGCAAACCAACTTGCCTCTTGATAAAATGAACCACTATTTGACTAACTACCTGAAATTCAGAAAAGAACACTTTAACATCTTAATTCTTCAGTTTTCCAACATTGTGGCTTTTAAAACCATAGTTACTGGCGGCCTCTTAGTATTGGGTAGTATTTTGGTCATCAATCAGGAAATCAATCTTGGCCAATTTGTTGCATCTGAGATCATTATTCTATTGGTTTTAAACTCATCTGAAAAACTGATTTTGAGTATGGAAACCATTTATGATGTATTGACCGGGCTGGAAAAACTTGGACAGGTAACGGATATAACTATAGAAAGTGATGAAGGGATTGATCTTAATGAAATAACTCAGGGAAAAGGTATTTCACTTGAACTAACCGGGCTGACATACAAGTTTGCAAACAATAATAAACCCACTATAAACAATGTAAATCTGGTGGTAGGGGTTGGCGAGAAAATATGTATTACAGGAGTGAATCAATCCGGGAAATCTACCCTACTTGCTCTTATCTCTGGATTATATAATGATTATGAAGGATCCATTCACTATAACGGTATTCCATTGGGAGACATTAATATAATGAGCTTTCGATCTGTAATCGGTGACAATCTTGGATTACAAGATTTATTCTATGGCACTTTGGAAGAGAACATTACAGTAGGAAAAGAAGATATAAAGATAGAAGACATACTTTGGGCAATAGAGCAAGTTAGGTTGAGTAGTTTTTTCAAATCCCTACCAAAAGGACTAAATACCATGATTCAACCCGAAGGTCAGGGCTTATCTACTAGTATTAAGCGAAAAATTTTACTTGCACGTACGCTTGCCGAAAAACCCAAACTTATAGTGATGGATCACACATTGCAGGGCCTGGACTATGAGGATAGAAAACATATTAGCTCAATTTTACTTGACCCTAAGTCAAATTGGACTTTGTTAGCAGTTACTAACGATCCATTGATGCTTTCAAAATGCGATAAAATAGTTACTATGGAGCATGGTACCATAGTAGATATTGATCTAAGAAAAAAGATAAATAAACCCAAAACAACATAAAGTAATGCTGAATATTTCAGAAAATCCAATCGACAGGGATGAGGTATTAAAGGATCAATCGGCTTATAAGGATGTCATGGGAACCTCTGCTTCTCGTAGATTGGTTTTTCTACTCTCGGGAGTTTTTCTGATTGGTTTTGTTATACTGTTTTTGCCCTGGACTCAAAACATACGTGCCAGAGGCAAGCTCACCACTTTGCATCCGGAAAATAGAGAACAAAACATTCATTCAATGATATCCGGTAGGGTAGAAAAATGGTATGTGAGTGAAGGTCAATTGGTAAATAAGGGTGATACTATAGTATTTATCTCTGAAGTGAAATCCGAATATCTGGATCCAAAACTCATAGAACGATCGGCTAATCAAACGGATGCCAAAAAAGCATCTATAAGTGCTTACAAAGATAAAGCAGATGCACTGGCAGATCAAATAGATGCTTTGCAAAGAAATAAGAAATTAAAAATTGAACAGGCTGAGAATTATTACAGACAGTCCAGGCTTAAGGTAGTATCTGACAGCATCGACTTTCAAACCGCTTCGATTAATTATGAAATAGCGCAAAAGCAATTTGAGCGTCAACAAAAGCTTTATCAGCAAGGACTGAAATCCCTGACAGAACTGGAACAAAGAAAACAAAAACTTCAGGAATCACTTTATAAAAAAATTTCTATTGAAAATAAATGGCTGTCAACTAAAAATGAATTCATCAATGCTAAACTTAATCTAACGATTGTTCAAAATGAATTTTCGGAGAAAATAGCAAAAGCTAAGTCCGAAAGAATGTCTGCCCTATCCGGTGCATTGCAAGCAGAAGGGGATTTCAACAAACTATCGATACAACAATCCAATTATGTCAGGCGATCAGGATTTTACTACATTACCGCCCCTCAGGATGGCTATGTCACCAAAGCGATCATCACTGGCATTGGTGAATCAGTAAAAGAAGGTCAGTCAGTATTTAGTTTTATTCCTGCCAGCTATGATTTAGCTGTAGAAATGTATGTACGTCCGATTGATCTTCCCCTTATTCAGGAAGGGCGAAAGGTACAGCTCCAGTTCGATGGCTGGCCAGCATTGGTTTTTAGTGGTTGGCCCGGTATGTCTTTTGGAACATACAGTGGCAGGGTGGTAGCTTTTGATAAAGCAGCCAGTCCTAAGGGAGAATTTCGGATATTGGTAGCTCCAGATCCCAATGCTGCAGATTGGCCAACCTTGCTCCGGCTTGGATCAGGTGCTTATGGAATAGGATTGCTTAAGAAAGTGCCCGTTTGGTACGAGATATGGAGAAATCTAAATGGATTTCCTCCTGATTTTTATATGGAAGAATTGGGTGTTAAAACCAGTCAAAAAGCAAAATGAGACAGATTCAATTATTGACCATATTGATACTATTGCTTGGCCATTTCGCTACTTGGTCACAATCAGGGAACAGCAGTGTTTTAACTTTAGAGCAGTTTTATCAGCAGATTCACCTACACCATCCTATAGCAAAACAAGCTGTCTTACTTAAGACTCGTGGTAATCTTATAGTGAGTCAGGCAAGGGGTTCGTTTGACCCTAAAATTGTTTCGGATTATAATCAAAAACAATTCGATGGAAAGACCTACTTTGATCTATGGGATACTTATGTTCAAATACCCACTCTGCTCAATGTCGATTTGAAAGCTGGGTACGAAAGAAATAAGGGGACATATTTAAATGCGGAAAACACTGTACCAACAGATGGATTATATTATGCCGGCATTTCAGTGCCATTTGGTCAGGGGCTTCTAAAAAGTGAACGAAACATCAATTTAGAAAAAAGTAAATTTGAGAAACAATCTTTTGAAAACCAGGCACAAAATGTACTCAATAATTTGTTTTTTGATGCCAATTTCGCCTATTGGTTGTGGTATGAAAACCATCAAAAAAGAGAAACTGTTGCAACCAACTTAGAACTGATTGAGCAAAGATTTGAAGGAATAAAACAGTCAATTGCCAATGGTGATAAGGCTTCTATTGATAGTGTGGAAATGCTCATTCAGGTGCAGCAATGGTCCAACAAGTTGAAAGAAACCGAGCTGAATTCACAAAACAGTATGCTCTTGCTTCAAAATTTTATATGGACAGATGGTTTGGATTTCAATACTTTATCACCGTATTATGAGGACAGTGCATTTACTATCAATTTGGATTCTCATTTAGATTGGGCGTTGAAAAATCATCCTGATCTAAAAAAACTAACAATTGAGAGCAATCTTCTTGAAATGGATCGGAAATGGGCTAGTGAACAATTAAAGCCAATCATTGATGTAAATTATAACTTGCTACTCTCAGGGCAGGAAACAGAATATGCGCCCATTTATTCTAATAACTACAAACTGGGAGTCCAATTTGTTTTTCCATTACTGATTAGAAAAGAGAGGGCCAAACTTAAAATCGTGAAGGTAAAGCAACAGGAATACGACCTTAAGATCAATCAGAAAAATCGTGAAGTGATTAACAAAATTCAGCAGAGTTATAATAAGGTGTATATTTTGCAGGAGATGATTCAAAAACAGGAACAAATCCAGGTAAACTATGAGCGAATGCTTCAGGCAGAGCAGACCAAGTTTGAAAATGGAGAGAGTTCCGTGTTTTTACTCAATAGCCGGGAAAACAAAAAGCTTTTGGGACAAATCAAATTAATCGAGCTTCAGTCAAAATTTAGCCAATCGGTAGGAGAGCTTAAATGGGCGACAGGAAAATTGTATGATGATACATTTCCAGAATGATTGCGTAATAAATATTTAATCAAGACACAACAGGCACTTTTTGATTGTCTTTGTTAATCCTATTTTTCAAATAATTCCAGATTTAAATAGATTATAAAATTGCTTTTAGAGCATAAGGATTCAGCTTGTAAATAGTACCGATTCAATAATATATTATCTTTCGTCAGCTTAAAATATTGTCCAATAAAATGTAGCGCATTCGGTAAAATCATAATAATCATTTGCATTTCATTTTTCCATCTCAATTTGTAGCTTACATTTCAACTGTGAGAACGTTACCTTTCATTTGAAATATTATATAGAATTTCTTCTACCTACCCATCCATTCGAATTTATACCCACAACTAAAACAAAGGGGTGGTCAAACATTCTAGACATATTTGGACGAATATGCATTGGATTCTTGGTTTATCAAACCATTGCTGCGTTTAGAAGATTTGGTAGAAAATAAAACCGATCAATAGACTGCCCACATTGTGAGTATTTATTTGACCTGTGCAGCGAGTATACCACCCCGATCTTTAATAAAAGCCGGATGCGACTACTTTGCAGAACCTACCTTACTAACACGAACAAATCGCAATATAATTTGCAAATAGCACGTAACTCATTCAGAACCCCGAATAAGTAGGGGATAGTAAGAATTTTAATTGCGTTTGCCTTAGGTTTGATGAAGTATGTGTATTTATTTTATGGATTCCATATAATTTAAAGTATGAAAACAAAATCCATATTAAAGCTTCTCATTGTACCAATACTGGCATTTACGTCAGTTTACCAGACTTCAGCACAAACAGGATCGGCTAGTGAACCGGTGCGCTATATCGGTGGAGTAACCATAGACCCCAATGTGCATGAAGGGCGGTTGCGGTATGCTATCGGAACTGAAAGCATACAGGTTTTGAGGGCAAACAGAACCTATCCAGAACAAGCGGAGGATTATGGCTGGACATACAATCATGCTCCAAACATGGCATATTGGAACGAAACATTTTTCCTGCAATACCTTAGCAATCCGCAGGACGAACATGTAGCTCCAGGTCATACCTTGTTGACTACTTCCACTGATGGCCGTCATTGGGAAAAACCCAAAGTGGTTTTTCCTCACTACAAAGCACCAGAGGGAGTGACCATCCCTGAAGGGTACGAAGGGTACATGATGCACCAACGAATGGGGTTTTATGTTGCTCCTAATGGTCGTTTGTTGGTACTTGGTTTTTATGGACACACCAGAGATCCCTTCGGCAAAGGTGGTATCGGCCGGGTAGTCAGGGAAGTGAAAAAAGACGGAAGTTTTGGGCCTATATATTTTATTAGGTACAGCAGTTTTACTGATTTTAATGAAAAGAATACCAGCTATCCATTCTATAAAAAATCAAAGGATAAAGAATTTATAAAAGCCTGTGAAGCCCTCTTAGGAGATCGGCTAAAGACGCTGCAATGGCTGGATGAAGATTACGGCAAAGATGACTTTTATGGAGAAGGAAGAATTGCGGATTCGCTTCAGGCATTTTCTTATTTTCACCGCAAGGATGGAAAAGTGGTCGGCTTGTGGAAATTTTCGGCAGCTGCTACTTCTGAAGATGAGGGTCAGACCTTTTCTGACCCTGTGAAGATTTCTACTTTGCTGATGGCTGGCGGTAAAAATTGGGGACAAAAAACAGACGATGGCCGATATGCTATGGTGTATAACCCGATCGAGATACAGGAGTATCGTTACCCTCTTACGGTCATCACCAGCGATGATGGAATTGTCTTTGATGATATGATTTTGGTTCAGGGAGAGGTGCCTCCCAGAAGATTTTATGGTATTTGGAAAGATTTTGGCCCTTGCTACACACGTGGTATTGTGGAGGGAAATGGAAATCCTCCGGGCGAGGAGATGTGGCTGACCTATAGCATGAACAAAGAAGATATCTGGGTCAGTAAAATGTCTCTTCCTATTAGATACAAAGTGGAAGGAGAGATACGTGAAAATTTTAACCAACTTTCGCCGGATGGTTCTATATCGGATTGGAATATTTATTCTCCAAAATGGGCATCTGCCAAGATTGTAGAGGAATCCAAAGAAAACAATGTTTTGCAGTTGGTGGATAAAGACCCTTACGATTACTCTCGTGCTATCAGGGTATTTGAAGAAAGCAAACAGGTGAATATTAAGTATCGTGTGAAGCCAAAGCAAAATGATTCGGGAATTCTGGAAATAGATGTTGTTGACAGATATGGCAACCGGCCTGTTAGAATCCATTTTAAACCCGATGGTCAGTTGGTGGCTTTTGACGGGAGCAAGGAAGTAGTAATCCGGAAATTTGATGCAAATCAGTGGTATGACTTTGAACTATCCATTGATGCCACACCGCATGGGAGTTATAGCCTTGCTGTAAATGGCAAGGAAAAGATCTCCGGGTTGCAGCTTTGTGAAGCTGTGAAATCTGTGGAGCGGCTATCTTTTCGTACCGGAGAATACCGAATCTTACCAACCAGAAAAACGCCTAATGAGGTAGAGTCGGAACCACTGGAAGGTGCCGACGAATCCGTTAAGGAGTCTTCATTTTGGATTGATAACGTGGAAGTAATCAATGAATGATTGGTTCCACTTACATGGAATCTTTGCCCGCTCTTTAGTGTTTGCTGAATTTCTTGTCCGTATTGTTGATAGCTTTCATAACTGCTTTCACATTGGTTGGCTCAACTTTTTTCAACCCAGGAAACAACAAATTCACTTTCGTCTTTTTGATCTGCATACAAGTCAATAATCCTTTACGCTTTTTCTGGTAACTTTAGCGATTCCGCTTTGTTGTTTTTTCCCATGCTGTAGAATAACCTTCCAATTTGAAAATCAGACTATTTTAGCGCAAGACATCTGAAATCCTCTTACCTGTCGGAGAAAGAGAAAATAGCCACATATTAATAGCATGTCTTTGCGTAGGAGCAACATTTTTTCTTAGTGTTTATTACAGTTTTCAAAATTTAAACTAGTTTTAGGCAAAATCTCACATGTAGTCCAAACAAAGACATACAGCTATGGGAAAAGGGTGGCCGGAAGTATTTTCTTTCGGCCTTTTTTGATCCCTGTTTTTCAATGAATAGTATCAATTAAAAACCAGTTTGTAAATTGTCAATCAGGAAATAAATCAATTTATTAGATAGATACTTATCGGTTTTATTATATTAGCCTATGTTTTATTAATAAGGAATTATGCAAATAAAAGAATCACCCAAGGAGTACGATGTAATCATTGTAGGATCAGGCGCAGGAGGAGGAATGGCCACAAAGATACTGTCTGAAGCAGGTTTAGATGTAGCTGTAGTTGAAGCAGGCCCACATTTTGACCCGGCAGATCCTGAACAAAGGACACAACTAAAATGGCCGTGGGAATCTCCCAGAAGAGGTGCAGGAACGGTTCGACCTTTTGGTGATTTTGATAGTGCCTATGGAGGTTGGGATATAGAAGGTGAACCTTATACCACCAAAGGAGAAACCAAATTTAACTGGTTTAGATCCAGAATGTTGGGTGGAAGAACCAATCACTGGGGAAGAATTTCTTTGCGTTTCGGACCGGATGATTTCAAAAAGAAAAGTATAGATGGTCTGGGTGACAACTGGCCAATTGGCTATGAAGATGTTAAGCCTTACTATGACAAGGTAGATAAACTTATAGGAGTATATGGGAGTAAGGAAAATATTCCTAATGAACCTGATGGTTTCTTCTTGCCTGCACCAAAGCCAAGATTGCATGAAATGTACTATATAAAATCTGCGAGGAAGGCTAACATTCCTGTTATCCCATCCAGATTGTCAATGCTGACTAAACGTATCAACAACGACCGTGGAGTTTGTTTTTATTGTAGCCAGTGTAATCGTGGGTGTTCGGTTTATGCAGATTTTTCTGCAGGTACTTGTTTGATTTTCCCTGCTCAGAAATCAGGTGGTAAGATTGATTTGTTTGTGAATGCTATGGTGCGTGAAGTCACTACCAATGATGAAGGTAAGGCAACTGGAGTATCTTATATCAGCAAAGACGATCGCAAGGAATATAAGTTAAAAGGAAAAATTGTAGTGTTGGCAGCCTCTGCTTGTAGTTCTGCAAGGATATTATTGAACTCTAAGAGTAAGCAACATCCAAATGGCCTTGGCAATAGCAGTGGCGTGGTTGGGAAATACCTGCATGATTCTACAGGAGCGAGCAGGTCTGCATTTATTCCTGCTTTGATGGATAGAAAAACCTACAACGAAGACGGTACCGGAGGGATGCACGTATATACTCCGTGGTGGCTCGACAATAAAAAACTTGATTTTGCCAGAGGTTATCATTTGGAAATCTGGGGTGGTCTTGGCATGCCTTCTTATGGCTTTGGCTTTGGCGTTACGGAATTCAACAAATTTTTTGGTGGTACGGTTGGTGGATATGGGCCTAAACTTCGGGATGAGGTGAAAAAATATTATGGTTCAGTGGTTGGTATTTCGGGCAGAGGAGAGTGTATTGCGAGAGAAGACAACTATTGTGAAATAGACCCTAATGTAGTGGATGAATTTGGGATTCCTGTATTGAGATTCAACTATACATGGTCTGATGATGAAAGGCTGCAAGCCAAACACATGCATGAAACATTCGAAGAATTGTTAGGTGGCATGGGAGGTACTCTTCTTGGAGACAAACCGGGAAAAGACAAAGAATATGGTCTTAACGCCCCGGGAGAAATTATACATGAGGTAGGTACTACCAGAATGGGAGATGACCCAAAAACTTCTGTCGTAAATAAATATGAGCAACTGCATGATGCAAACAATGTATTTATAGTAGATGGAGGCCCTTTTGTATCTCAGGCAGATAAGAACCCTACCTGGACAATTCTGGCTCTGTCTTGGAGAACTTCAGATTATATTTTAGATCAACTTAAGAAAAAGAACATTTAATAAAACCTTAGCAACATACACATGGATCGAAGAGACTCTTTAAAATCATTGCTGGTAGGATCATTGGCCGGCGGACTCCTTATCAATGGATGTACACCTGCTGAGGAGGTTGTTTCTACAACTCCGGAAAAAGCAGGAGAAGAGAAACATTACGGAAGAACACCGAAAGAAAAGAAAAGGGATACAGACCTGATGTCTGATAAGTTCTTTTCTGAGCATGAATTGGCTACTGTAGCCGTATTGTGCGATATCATATTGCCTGCCAACGACGAGTTTGGATCGGCAACAGATGCAGGTGTTCATGAATTCATAGAATTTATGTCTAAAGACATGCCAAGACACCAACTTCCTTTAAGAGGAGGATTGATGTGGCTTGACAATAGGTCAAATAACAAATTTGGATTGGAGTTCAAATCTTGCACGGATGATCAGCAAAAAAGTCTTCTGGATGAAATTGCTTATCCGGACAAAGCTGCACCTGAGGTACAGCAAGGAGTGAAATTCTTTTCGTTAATGAGAGATTTGACACTTTCCGGATATTATACCACGCAAGAGGGTTTCAAAGACCTTGGATATAAGGGCAATACGCCCAATGTATGGGATGGTGTGCCGCAAGACGTATTGGACAAGCATGGCATGAAATACGAAGAAGAATGGCTTGCAAAATGTCTTGATCCTGAGACAAGGAATGAAATAGCACAATGGGATGATGATGGAAACCTGTTGACCTAAGCAGAGTTCAATATAAAACTCTGGGTTACACACCAGGGTCAAACACATTTAAAAACCAATACCTCCTTACCGCACTTGTTGCGGTATCTATTAGAGACACAGTCAATCCTAAGAGACCCCTGACTTGTCAGGTAGTATTTTAAATGCGTTTGCTCTGCTGTCTTTCCAAGATAGAGGAAAGACAGGTTTTTTGCTTATTGATCTTTGAAATTAATCTCAGGTTGACTTAAGTCCCACATCTCATAGCTCTAATATTCTTCGATGGTAATTGATCTGTCCGAGGTGGTAGTTTAAATGTCCACTGAGGTGGATCAGGAATGATATGTGGGACATGGGTTTTTTGAATACTTCTATGGGATAAGCTTCTTCCATCAGCTTGCCATTAAAAGCTTCAAGGGTATCTGCCACAGACAATTTCGTGTCTTTTATTTGTTGGAGCAATTCCGCTCGTGGAACATTTTTTAATGTAAACTCATCATCTCTTTTTCGGATGTATCCGTTTTTTCCAATGATAGCACCTATAAAATGTTGGAGGTTGCCACATAGATGAAGGCATAAATTCCCAGCTGTATTGTTGATATCTCCAGCAAGCTTCCAAAGGTCAGCTTCATTGGTATAACTCTCGATTTCATTGGTCAGTCTATTGAGATCTCGTAGCAATAGATCGTGAATGGATTTTATTGTTTCATTCATGGGCGTAGATGATTAAGCCGGAGTATTGATGTAATTCAAGAATTCTCTTTTGGTGTTTTCTTCGCTGAACTTTCCACTGAAATGAGCCGTTCCGGTTTTGCTATTGGTATCTCCTACACCTCTCGACGATACGCACATGTGGTTGGCATCTATTACTACTCCCACATCTTCAGTTTTCAACACGGTCTTCAATTCATTGGCGATTTGCACAGTCATGCGTTCCTGCACTTGTGGTCTTTTGGCAAAGTACTGGACAATCCTGTTGATTTTGGATAAACCGATTACCTTACCACTGGAAATGTACGCTACATGGGCTTTGCCGTATATCGGTACAAAATGGTGCTCGCAGTGAGAGTAAAATGTGATGTCTTTTTCCACCAGCATTTCACCATAGCCAAACTTATTCTCAAACAATCTTGCGTGTGGTTTGTTTTTCGGATCTAGTCCGCTAAATACCTCCTTTACATACATTTTGGCTACCCGCATAGGTGTACCCCTGAGGCTGTCATCAGTCAGATCAAGTCCCAGTACTTGCATGATCTCTTTGAAATGTTTGGCAATCAATTCTATTTTGAGGTCATTGTCCATTTCAAAAGCGTCATCTCTGAGTGGCGTATTGAACGAAGACACCAGGTGGTCATCGCCAAAGTCCTCAATGTCCAGGTCAGGTTTAAGCGGGGTACTCAACAAAGTTTCTTTTTGTTTCATATAACTGTATTTTAAGATCATATCTGCTGTCGATTTGATCTCTGAGAATTCGGTAAATTACTATAACTATATTTTCGGCGGTAGGGTTCAGGTTTTTGAATTCTTTCACATCCAGATTGAGATTTTTATGGTCAAATCTGTCGATGATATGCTCATTGATGATGTCACTAAGAATCTTCATGTCATAGACATATCCGGTTTCTGTATCTACTTCTCCTGTCAACCTAACCACCAATTCGTAATTGTGCCCATGAAAGTTAGGGTTGTTGCACTTGCCGAATATGCGGTCATTTTTTTCATCGCTCCATTCCGGATTGAACAGGCGGTGAGCAGAGTTGAACTGTTCTTTTCTGAATACAGATACTTTCATGCTGCAATGTTAGGCCATTCTTGTCAAAATAGCATGAATATGGGTTTACGAGACAGGGCGAACGCATTTAAAAACAAAAACCTCCTTACCGCACTCCTGACTGTCGTCAGGCAAGTTGTTGCGGTATCCCTTGAAATTACAGTCAACTCTAACAGACCCCAGAACAAGTCTGGGGACAGTATGAATTTTTGAATGCGTTTGCCCTAGTTTACGAGATGCTTTCTGGTAGCCGCCTAAAGAGGTTGTTATTTCCGGAAAACAGTGGTTTTACTGGAAATTATCCGGGAATATAGCCTGACTTTTCAGTGTGCATACCTATCAGCCAATCGGAGTGTTTGCCATGAAAGGAGAATACCGAATCTCCTATCTTGAGAGCATCATATACTGGCTTGTCCACAGGGTAAGTGCCATAGGCAGAAGATATGCGGTATTGTTGTTTTCCGTTTCCGCTTGAGATTTGCTTGTCTTTTACTTGCGAGATGGCTACTATTTTCATACCCATACTTTTGTCTTTAAAGTATTTAGAAATGCATTTTACGATCCATCTGAAACACAAAAATATGCCTCCAATAAAAAATATTTCTGGAATGATAAACCACTTACTTGCTGCCATGGGGATTAAAAAAGCCAAAGCAAAAAAGCAAAATAGGATCAAGAATATAAAGTTGGTGATCAGTTTGCCATTTCTATATTTCCTTAGTGCTTTCAGGTCTTCTTTGGTCAATGGATATTCTTTTTTCTCCACTGAAGCTTTTTCCTGACTGATTTGTTTGATTTTATCTTGTAAAGACAATGCCTCATCTGCTCCTGCTACTGTTTTTTCAGTCCCATTGTTGAGTATATCAACAGATAGCGAAAGACCAGACCGTTTGGCATAGTGGAGGTCTATTTCATCGCCTACATGTACCTGACTAAAATGATTGTATTGTACCGTTACTTTTTTGTCATCGAAATGCAGGATGTACCTAGGCTGGCTGTTTTTACTATGACCTTTGCTGTTTCTGGTGCGGTGTTGATACCTTTCTTTGTCTGTTATTGTACCAGTAATAATTGTTTTGTAACCACTCCTCAGATCCAGTACGGCACTGCCTGCAATGAAAACGATAACACCGAAAAACAAAACCATAAAACCTACCAAGAAGTACAACATTACCCCACTCAGGGTCATGTCCATATTGTAAGCAACTACTGTACACAGCCCGATGGAAAAAGCAGCAAAAATGCCTGCTCCTATGATGTTTTTACGGACTTGTTTTTTATCTGAATCGGTTAGCGGTTCTAGTCTCTCTTTGTATGCCATGTTGGTCGTGTTAAATTGAAAACATGAAATTAGCTCACCGTCGCAAGTCATGAAATACCCTGTCAAGGGTATTTATTATTGCTCATGGCAAAAGATAAAGGTTGTTAAAGGAGTTTGTTTTTTTCAAAACTTCTCAGAATAATCGGATTATTAACTTAAATTGGAGGGGGTAATGTGCATTATCCTATTAATGACAATAAATTTCATAATTGTATAAAAATGAAAAAGATATTTCAAATTTTACTTGTAGTTATATCAACAAACTTATTTGCTCAACCAAATAGCAAAGAAACCCCAACGGTTGATTGTAAAAGCTATGAACTTGACACTAAAAAATTCAAGATTAAGTTTAACTCGGAATTTTCAACTTTTCAATTACATGAGGTTCAAGTTGATATTAAAGAACCTATTTTAATCTTTGTTCGGGGTTGCTCGGAGAAATTGGAGGTGATTTCAAAGCCAAGAGGATTAGCAGAAGAAATAGAGAGGACTATTACAACGGCTTATCCCAAAATTAAGTCACTAAAAATGAAAATTCATATTAAGGATATTAGGGTACTTTATAATGAATTACCTACTTTGAATCCAAGATTATATGTGACAATTGATTTTTATGTAGAAAATCCAAAGAAAGGATTTGAATTGAAGCATTCTACTACTGAATTTATACCTATAGTTCAATTTATTGAAAAACCACTCAGTAAACTTCTTAGAGTGACGATTGAAGATTTTCATAAGCAGAAGAGATATAGAAATCCATTCTCTCTAATTGATGCTCAAATCAATAATACACCTAAAGGGATATATACCTCCTTTATTGACTTGACATCTAAGAAACCAACTTATCAATTTGATTTTAAGATCAAAAGTGATTCTTTGGATAACTTAAGGTCAAAATTTCACCTTCTAGATAAAAATGATGAAAAATTCAGTAAATCTGTCCTCTGTTTTAACACAGGTACAAAATCCTATCTTAATGTAGGTTATTATTATCCAAGAAATTATTTTGTTGAGTTGGATCAGTTGAATGATGAATATTATTTCATTTATGATCAAGTTTACGATTATACACAGGCGACAAAAAATACTGTTGCTTTTGGAGGAGGGTTAGTTGGTGCATTAGCAGGATCAGCAACCGCATCCAAAAAATCTCCTGGTTTGATTGAAATAAAATCCGGTAAACTTACTACTTTCAATAAAAAGGAAATGAAAAATATTCTCGGTGATCAGTATGAAGCCTATGAGTCCTACATAGATAATGAAAATAGAGAAAAAATATTAACTTTTTTTAAGGGGTTGATAGAGAATGAAGACACCAAGGCTAAACTCATAAAAAATAATCGGTGAATGGTTGAAACTGGCAATAGAGCCTTTGCCAGAGGGGGTGATTATAATTTTGATTAGTGGTCTGTCTGGTAGATTTCCGTATTCTAATATTCATCACGCAGTGGCAGAAAACCTTTTCATTGAGAATGTGGATGATGCCTCTAAGCAAATAATTATTGTCGAATCTGATAACATATTTACGCTTTCTTTTAGTTCTGGTATTAGCATTTTTTTCTCAACCAATCGTCTAATTTGACGAGAGATTTCTGTCGACATTTTTCCTTTAAAGATATCTTTGAGATCACCTGATTGCTTGGCATTGGGGGTCTATTTCATCGCCTACATGCACCTGACTGAAATGATTGTATTGCACAGTTATATTTTTTTGTCATCGAAATGAAGAATATATTTTGGTTGGCTGTTCCTGATCGGTATAACAATCCAGTTATTTTCCATCTTAGGATAATGGGATTATCAATTTAATTTTTCCATATTGTTCAGGAGTTAAGTATCCCATCTTGAAATAGCGTTATACAATATGAAAGCCAGTGTGACCTTCCGATCAACTTCTGTCTATATTTGTGCTCCAAAACATCATATACTCTGGACAAAAAAAAGCAATTAGACCTTGTAAATAAACTGCTACCCAAGATTCAAAGTGGGGATTTGCAAGCATTTGAGCAACTGTATAACTTATACAAAGTTCAGGTTTTTAATTTTTGTTTTTCTATTCTAAAGTCAAATGCAGATGCTCAGGAAGTAGTTCAAGACATCTTCTTAAAAGTATGGCAGTCCAGAAATCAATACAATGAAATCATTTCCTTTAATGGTTTTTTGTATCGCATAGCTAAAAACCTTACCCTCAATAAAATTCGCAGAAAAACTGGCCAGCCAGAACAGTTTGATAGTTTGAAGGATGATTTTAGCATCATAAATCAGACTGAAAATGAAGTGCTTTTTCAGGAAATGAAAGAAATGCTTGATACAGCTATAGAGGCTCTGCCACCTAAAAGACAAGAAATATTCAGGTTAAGTAGAGAGGAAGGACTGTCTAATGAGGAGATAGCCGAAAAACTTGATATTTCTATCAATACAGTCAAGGGTCAGATGCGTAAAGCACTCGCCTTTCTCAAGAGTTATCTTGAGTGGATTTCAATTCTTTTTATTGTTTGGTTGTCTTAATAGAGTTTAATCAGGATACTCAGTGACAGTTGTGTTTAATGTTTTTGACGACCATTTCTTTCTTTAATCATCTCATGCCAGCCTGTCCGTCAGGCAAGGATTTCATGTAAAATAAAAAAAAAACTAAAAATGTTGCACTATAGAATAACCCCTGCTGTAAAACCTTGTGTCTTTACTTGTAAGGGACATCAAAACAACCTGTAATGAACAAGAACCTTATAGAAAGATTTTTCAAGGGAGACTATACCGAGGAAGATCAAAAACAAGTCTATAATTGGCTTCTAAGTCGAAATATGGAGCATGAAGCAAATGCTTTGTTGAAAAAACATTGGGAATCTGTGAATAAATCAGAAACCCTCACGGATACTGATTTGGAGGCGATATACCGTCGGATTATGAATGAAGTGGCTGAAGCACAAGTGATCAGACTGCTAGATACTGACGTGAAAAAACTGGGAAGTGCACATAAAACAAAAACAACGTGGACAAGTTTCTTAAAATACGCAGCTATCGTTGTTTGTGCTTTTGGCTTGGGTTATTATGCTTATTATCAGAACCAGAATGCCGGGAGTAGCAGTTCACTTGGGAAGGAGGCCACTTATATTGAAAAAGTTACCGCAAGAGGCCAGAAGTCCCATATTATACTCAAAGATGGTTCTAAGATTGTACTGAATTCTGACAGTAAAATCACTTATGATAAGAATTTTGGTATTTCAAATCGGGATATAGAGCTTTCAGGGGAAGCGTTTTTTGAAGTAGCGAAAAATGAAACTATCCCATTTAATGTAACGGCTAAAAATACCATTACATCTGCAATAGGTACTTCGTTTAACATTTCAGCTTTCATCGATGACTCATCAACGGCAATTTCTTTGGCTACCGGAAAAGTGAAAGTAGTAAGCAAAGGCAATGGAAATGTTTCTGATTCGGAAGTATTTCTTGATCCCGGCAAACAATATTTGGTTGATGGAGATAACAGAGGAGCAATTATCAGAGATTTCAACAAAGAAATGGTATTGTCCTGGAAAGAGAACGTTCTCCATTTTAATAATACAGAGATGACAGATTTGATTTCTAAACTAGAGCGCTGGTACAATGTTGAGTTTGTGGTATTGAATCCTCAACGGATGACCAATGTTCGTGGTACAGGAAATTTCAAAAATGAATCTTTGGACAATGTACTCAGGGTACTTAGCTACTCCTTGCAGTTTGATTATCAATTAAAAGAAGATAAAGTAACCATAAGCTTTTAACTCAAAAAACCGAAAGTAAATTATGAAAAATACAAGCTAGAAAAGTGCTTTTCGATTTCAAGGAAGTCCGAAAAAAAACTTACCCCAAATACCGAGTTCGTCAAAACAAATATTTAGGGTAAGTAACTGACAGTAAAATAAATATTTCACTAATCTTAACAAAGATATGAATTTTAAACTATTACAATTGATAACTATGGGTGTTAAATACTCATTTTTTGGTGTTGTTCTGCAAACTATCTTCATCGTCAATTTGATGGCTTTCGAAGGAGTTGCTCAATACAAGAGTGTTAAAGAAACCTATGTGAATCTTGAATTAAATGAAGCTTCAATTGAAGAGGCATTTGATCAAATTCAGAAGCAAACGAATTATACTTTCTTCTACGATAAGAAACGACTAAAAAACAAGCCTGAATTAAACAAAACATCAGGAACTTATAAGGTTTCTGATGTTTTGATCGAAATATCCAAACGTGCACAGTTAAAATTTCGACAGGTCAACAACAACATCGCAGTAACCCCCTTCAAGAATCAGAAGGAAAGTGTTCAGGAATTAGAAGTTGTTCTTGTTGATATAAGTGTTACGGGTAAGGTCACTGATGAAAACGGACAAGGCCTTCCGGGAGCCTCTTTGGTAATAAAAGGCACTGCAACCGGAACTACCACGGACCTTGAAGGAAACTACAAGCTAAGCGTACCTGAAAATGCTACTTTGGTGTTGTCGTATGTGGGGTATGTAACTCAGGAAGTATTGGTTGGTAATAGGAATGTTGTGGATGTGCAGCTTGAAGTTGATGCAGAAAGTCTGGATGAAGTTGTGGTCACAGCATTGGGTATCAAAAGAGAAAAAGAATCTTTAGGATATACTGCTACTAAAATTGATGGTGATGATTTTGCCATGTCGCAAGCACCAAACGTTGCGAATGCGCTTTCAGGAAAAGCACCAGGTGTTTTTATTACCAATCCAAACTCTTTGGAAGGTGGATCAACCAGGATTACCATTCGTGGAAATACAAGTTTAGGAGGAGGAAATCAGCCATTGATTATTGTTGATGGGATGCCTTTTTCTAATAGTTTTAGTACTACTGATGTAAATGGTGCAGGGGTTGGCTCAAGTGCAGTTTCAAATAGAGATTACGGTTCTGCCTTAAATCAGATTGAAGCCATGGATATCGAACGTATGGACATCTTGAAAGGTACTGCAGCTTCTGCATTGTATGGTTCAAGAGGAGCCAATGGTGTCATCCTTATTACCACAAAAAAAGGAGCAGGATCGAAAGGAATGAAAGTGGAATATACTTTGAATACTAAAGTAACAAAAGTATATCGCCATCAGGAATTTCAAAATGAATATGGTGCAGGTGGGCCTGCTGATATCTTATGGAGCAAGCCTGTTTTAGGAACTACCATGCCCACAGTTAAAGGACACGGTACTGTACCGGCTGTTGATGCCAATGGAAATAATTACCATTCGGCCAGTTATGATTTGTTTTCATGGTATGGTTCTCACATGTCCTGGGGTCCAAAATTCAATGATCAAATGGTGACGTGGTGGGATGGCGAACAAAGACCATATTCAGCTCAGCCTGACAATATGAAGCAATATTATAAAGATGGTTCTACCATTTCTCACAACTTATCTTTGATGAATAGTGGTGAGTTTGGAAATTTTAGAGCTTCTGTTACAAGAAAAGAGAATAAAGCTATTATAGACAACAGCGGGTTTAATACCACAAACATATACATTGGAGGAAACTTCAATTTTAACAAGCAGTTGAGAGCAGAAGTATTTACCTCTTACAATAGAAAAGAGCAAAAAAATCCTCCCCTTCTTGGTCAAACAAATAATTCATTCACTAACATGTTTTATAATCTTCCAAGAAGTTATAAAGGACTAGAATGGGAAAATTATAAAAATGCAGATGGCTCCAGAAACAACCAAAATGGATGGCCTTATGATCAAAATAAGTATAATGGCTGGGATTTTCATGAAAATGAATTCATGCAGTACGCCAATCAAATGCGTTCTTCTGTAAAATTGTTTTTTGATCCAACTGATTGGTTGAGCTTTTCAGGAACCGCCGGACTGGATTTTACCAGTGATGAAAGAGAAGACCAATATGGATTTACAGATGCAGCGGGTTTAGTAGGAGGCAGATATACTCACAGTTTGGCCAGAATTTATTCTCCTAATTTTGACTTTTTAGCTACAGCACACAAAGAAAATCTTATTGAAGGACTTAACGGAAGTATTTCATTTGGTGGTCAGTCATGGCAAACCAACAGGTACCAAATTAAGGGTAACATAAACAGAAACTCTAAAAGCCCATATATTTATTCATTTGACAATCATGAAACAGATCCAACTGTAAATGATGCAAAACCTGATGAAGAGAGATATGAAAAAAGAATAAATTCATTGTTTGGGTTTGCAGACCTTTCATATAAGAGTTTTATATTCTTACAAGTAACCGCCAGAAATGACTGGTCTTCTACACTTCCTGTTGCAAATAATAACTATTTCTACCCGGGAGCTTCTTTAAGCTTTGTTCCGTCAGAGATAATTGACATGGGGGAAGTGATTTCTTTTGCTAAGTTAAGATTGGCTTATGCAACAACAGGATCGGATACCGATCCGTACCTAGTTACACCTACTTTTACTCCGGATGCTTTTGGAGGAATACCAACAGTTTCTATGCAAGATGGATTGCCTAATCTGAACCTTCAATCTCAAAGGTCTAAAGAATTTGAGATAGGTACCAATGTAGCTTTGTTTGATGGTAGGTTAAATATTGATCTTACTTATTACAACAAAAACTCATTTAACCAGATACTGTCAGCACCCCTTCCATGGTCTTCAGGAGCCAATAGTATTAAATTTAATACAGGGGAGTTAGAACTAACCGGTTTTGAATTCGATATCAGTGCAACTGTTATGAATAAAGGAGACCTTAGGTGGGATATTGGATTAGTAGGTTCAAAATTCTCCAATAAATTATTAGGTCTGACAGAAGGGGTAGATACCTATACTGTTGGTGGACTTTGGGGTACTTACGGTACTGAGATGCGTGCTACAGTTGGTCAAAACTTTGGTGCTATATATGGCTGGGGAATTCAAAAGGATTCAAATGGACGTCCTATCCTGAACGTATTTAAAGATGCCAATGGAGATGTAACTGGTACTGTTTACAAGAAAACTGAAGAATTGGAAATAGTAGGTAATGCCACACCAAAAATGATGGGAGGTCTTAACTCTAGTTTGTCTTGGAAAAACTTCTCTTTCTTTACTTTAATAGACTTCAAACTGGGTGGAGATGTATATTGTCCTCAGTACGGTTCTGCATTGAATGGAGGATTGAGTCCTGCTACTTTGGCCGAAAGAAACGGCAATGGTTTGCCATATACTTATCCTAATGGCGATACCGATAATATCGGTGTGATAATGGACGGAGTAGTATTGGTAGAAGGAACCACTGATCAATATGTGGAAAACACGAATGTAGTGCATGCTTTTTATAAGTACGCAGGAAACGGTTGGAATCCTAATCCTCAGCCTGATGCTGTTTTTGAAAATACTTGGGTGAAGTTGAGAGAGCTATCAGTTTCTTACCGACTCCCAACAGCGATAACAAGTAAAGTAAGCTTTATCCAGAATGTAGATGTTTCAGTGATTGGAAGAGATCTTCTTTATTTCTATGACACTATGCCTGATGGCATCAATCCTGAAGGACTTAACGGAGTAGGTGATGCACAGTATGTAATAGCTGGAGCAATACCAGTGGCCAGGTCATTTGCGCTTAACTTAAAAGTTACATTTTAATAAAGTATTGATTTAACGTTAATTATAGAATTATGAAAATCAAAAAATATATAATAACTGTATTATCAATAGCATTGATAATAACAAGTTGTGATGATGGATTTGAAGAGATGAATCAAGACCCTTTTAATCCAACAGAAACAAGTTTACCACCTGTTTTTAATTCCCTTACTGCTACGATGGTAAAGGGATGGCAGGAGCAAACAGGGTTGGAATATGAGTTGATGGGGCTTGCAAGTCAGGTTACAAACCCTCATGCTAATTCGGGTTATCTGTTAGCTAATGCATCCAATGAGATTTGGGAAAATTATTATAAGTACATGTCCGATGCACGTCTTTTTGACCGTTTAGTGGCAGATTATAGTGAGGCTCAGAAATTGGATAACCTAATAGCTCAGAAAAATATAATTCACGCTTACAAGACGTTTAAAATGGTGGATTATTTTGGTGATATCCCATATTATGATGGAGCTAAGGCTACTGATGGGGCAGAGTTTTTCTATCCTGAATATAGTGACCAAAAAACGGTATATATGGATATGATGCAAATGCTGAAGGATGCTGATGCCAATATGGTAGTTGGTGCTGGTGATGATTATGCTTCGCTTGCTACGTATGATGTGCTTTTTGGTGATGACAAAACCATGTGGAGAAAATTCGCCAATTCTATCAGGTTGAGACAAGCATTGAGGGCTTATGATGCTGACAATACTTTGGCCAGCCATGTTTCAGATATACTTGGAGGTAACTTACCTCTAATTGAGGATGGAGAAGATGTAGAAATTGATCCGGTTAGTTTAAACCTTGATTTGAGAGGAAGAATATGGGCGTATAGTGGAGGTTTTGTTCGATTTGGTGAAACAATGTTTGATGCTATGTCTGATGGTACCGATGAAGCTGACATATTCGATCCACGCCTTAGATTATTTTCAGAAACCAACTCCAGTGGAAACTGGGCTCCTATGCCATTCGGTGGAGGAGCAGTAGCTGAACCAGCAGGAAACCCAAATGCAGAAAACAGATGGGAAGATCAGGCTAATGCAGGTGATTACAATTATTCACCAATTAACTACTGGATTTTGACAGGCCGTTTTTCTGTTCCTGAGTTAGTTATTACTGCAGCAGAAGTTCATTTCTTAAAGGCAGAAGCCTATGCTAAAGGTGTAGGTGTAGCGACTAATATGACAAAGGCCAGAGAAGAGTATGAAGCAGGAATTAAATCTTCAATAGATTATTGGTTCAACATGGCTAATTTTTCCAAGAATTTTGGAGATGACTATAGCTGGAGAAATGTACCTGCAACTCCTGACGCAGCTGCAATGACCACTATGTTGACTAATCCTAAAGTTGCATGGGTTGATGCCGATGCATTAGAGTTGATCTATACACAACGTTGGATTTCTCACTTCAGACAAGTTCCCCAAGCCTGGAGTCTTTGGAGGCAAACGAAAATGACTCCTCAAACAGGAGGTAGCGAGTTTATCTTTAACAGAGTAGTCTATCCTCAAAATGAGCAAGACAGAAACGGTGACAATTATAGTGCTCAGGTAAACGAAATGGGTGGAGATACCAAAGACGTAAAAGTTTGGTGGATGCAATAATATTTGCTAAATAACATGCATGTAAAAACCGCCTGAATTAATTTTCAGGCGGTTTTTTTATTTCATACGCTGAAAGCATATCCGTTATAGATTTGAAAAGCCAATCAAATTATGTTTGTTGGTGTAATTTTTAAATGCTTAGCATAAATTGCATTTTGCAAAACTATTTTATGCTGAATACGGTTATATTCCAAAACACATTTCAATGAGACACTTTGTTATTTCTGTAGTTCTGGTTTTCTGGTCACTTTTGTCATTTGGAGAAATACTCCAACCAGCAATTTGGGGTTATAAACTCTCCAAAGATCAGGTCGAAGTAGGTGAAGAAGTCGAATTGATATTCAATGTAAAACTTGAAGATACATGGCACTTATACACTGCGGATTTAGATCCGGAAATTGGGCCACTACCTACAGTCTTTGAATTTACTTCTGACCCGAGCTATGAATTAATAGGTGACATCCAGCAATTTGGAGTGCATAAAGTATATGATGAAATATGGGAAGCCGACATCACCTACTTCAGTGACAAAGCAGAATTCAGACAAAAAATAAAAGTGCTTTCAACCGATCTTAATATTTCAGGCAGGTATGAATATCAGGTATGCACCACTGTAGATGGTATGTGCATATCAGGAAGCGGAGAGTTTGATGTCAAAGACATTAAAGCAAGTGATTCTAAAAACAAAAGTGCTAAATCAGATCAGGAAGAAGCCTCAGTTGTGGAGCAGTCAAAAGATGATAGTCCTTATTCTGTTGATACCAGTGACACTTCTAAAAGTCAGTCTTTATGGGGCTTTGCGATTGTGGCATTTTTGGCTGGCTTGGCTGGACTCTTGACACCATGCGTTTTTCCTATGATTCCAATGACTGTCACTTTTTTTTCTCACGATAATGATAAAAAAAGTACGGCAATTCGCAATGCTTTGGTTTATGGACTGTCTATTATAGCTATTTATACCATTGCCGGTACTATTGTAGCAAAAATCAATGGCCCTGAATTTGCCAATTGGCTCAGCACACACTGGATTCCAAATATTTTCTTCTTTGTCGTCTTCGTTGTTTTTGCTCTGTCTTTTTTAGGCATGTTCGAAATAGTATTACCCAGCTCCTGGGTCAACAAAGTCGATCAGCAAGCAGATAAAGGTGGGTTGTATGGTGCGTTTTTTATGGCATTTACGCTCGTATTGGTTTCCTTTTCATGTACCGGGCCTATAGTCGGTAGTATTTTGGTAGAGTCGGCAGGGGGGCAAATTTTGAAACCTATTGTAGGCATGTTTTCATTTTCACTGGCATTTGCCATTCCATTTACCCTTTTCGCCATATTTCCCGATTGGCTCAATAAGTTACCCAAATCCGGAGGTTGGCTCAACAGCGTAAAAGTCGTTTTAGGTTTTTTAGAATTGGCTCTTGGTTTGAAATTTCTCAGTGTAGCCGATCAGGTATATCATTGGGGTATTTTAGACAGGGAAATCTACCTGGCATTATGGATTGTTATTTTTGCCTTGATAGGTTTTTATTTGTTAGGGAAAATAAGGACAAACCATGACAGTGTGTTGGAAAAAGTAGGCGTACCGAGGTTGTTACTATCTATTATAACATTCTCATTTGTAGTTTATTTGATTCCCGGGATGTTTGGTGCACCACTGAAAGGACTGGCAGGCTACTTACCCCCAATGACGACACATGATTACAATTTACCACAATTGATTTTGCAAAATAATAGTAGTGTATCCCGGCAAACAAGCATTTACGATTTATGTGAAGAACCTAAATATGCCGATATGCTTCATTTTCCACATGGAATCAAAGGTTACTTCGATTTACAACAGGGACTGACATGTGCCAAAAAACAGAATAAACCGGTTTTTATAGATTTTACAGGCCATGGGTGTGTGAATTGCCGGGAGATGGAAGCCAGAGTATGGTCAGATTCGGAAGTATTGAAAAGGCTGAAAAATGATTATATAGTCGTGGCACTTTATGTGGACGAAAAAACCGAATTGCCTGAATCAGAGTGGTACACTTCTACCTTCGACAATAAGGTGAAGAAAACCATTGGCAAGCAAAATGCAGATTTTCAAATTACTGCTTTCAACAACAATGCACAACCCTTTTATGTGTTGATGGACTATAATCAAAATCCTCTGATTGCATCCAAAGCTTATGATCTTAATGTTCAGAATTTTATTGATTTTCTGGATCAGGGAAAAGAGGAGTTTAAATCTGTGACGAGCCGATGAAAGCAATATATTTTACCATTGACCAATAAAAGATATTTCGTATGATGAATGTATTAGTATTTGGTGAGATACTCTGGGATATTATAGAGGAAAAAAACATTTGGGAGGAGCTTCCTTGAATTTTGCTGCACACTGTGCCCAATGCGGTCAATATGCAGGAATGATTTCCAGTTTGGGACAAGATGAATTGGGAGATCAGGCACTCGAAATGATCAAAAAGCTTAAAGTTGATACTGCTCTGATACAAAGAAGCGTATCTCGGGATACAGGAACCGTGTTGGTTACCTTAGAAAATGGGCAGCCTGATTATGAAGTATTAGCCGGAGTAGCTTATGATTATGTTTATAAAGAAGAATTGGATGAAAGTGAAATAGGAGAGTATGATGCCTTTTATTTTGGCTCGATCATTCAAAGGAATAAGGTGTCTCGGGAAACCCTATATTATGTGTTGGATAATTACGAATTTGACAAAATTTTTTACGATGTAAATCTCCGTAAAGATTGTTACTCAAAACCAATCATAGAAAAATCCCTTGGTTATTGCAATATCCTCAAGGTCAATGATGATGAAGTAAGTATTTTAAGTGATATACTTTTTGGTAACCATTTAGGGTTTGAAGCATTTTCAAAAGAAGTAATAAAGCAATTTTCCCAAATTAAAATAATAATTATTACTACAGGGAAGAAAGGTTGTGTTCTGTATTATGATGGTCAATTAGTGACAGTTCCGGGAGTAGCTGTAAATGTAAAAGACACGGTAGGAGCTGGTGATTCATTTAGTGCCGCCTTCCTTAGTACATACTATAAAACAGGCGATCCTATCAAATCAGCGAGTATAGCCAATCATGTGGGTGGCTTTGTTGCTTCTATGAGCGGGGCTATTCCCAGATATTCGGATGGAATTTTAGCACTTCTTTCATAAAAGGTTATTCTGTTATATGCATGGTTAATTATCGTTATGAATGTTAAAATCACATTAAGCAGAGGGGTGATTTATTCTGTATAGCGATTTAGCAAATAATGATAATTCACAAAAATTACTTTGCTTTGCATTTGAAATATCATTGTGAACCGTATATCCAACTATTAAAAAGAATTAAGGAAATTCTTGGTTGAGGTAGTAGGTTTCGTATAGCCTCCTTGGACAACTCAAAAAACAATCTTTGGACCGACTTAAAAAAAGGTAAGCGTTCGGCACTACTTAAAATATATGAGCAGAGCTATGCCGATCTATATAACTATGGAATGCGAATTTCGCATAACGACGACCTTACCCGGGATTGCATCCATGATCTTTTTACCAACCTATGGTCGGGAAGTTCTAAAATAAATGAGGCAAAGGAACCCAAACCGTACATGTTTCGCATGCTTCGGTGGATGATCATTGATGCCTTAAAGCATGATAGCCTATTCGTAGAAAAAAGTGACACAGAATTGTACGACCCTATACTCTCAGGTGAAGATGACATTATTGTTCATGAGATATTAGAGGAGAATAAAAACAAACTTAAGGCTGCAATTGATGGTTTATCCAACCGACAGAAGGAGATTATATATTTGAAGTTCTATAGCGGGCTCACTTATGAAGAAATATCTCAGGTAACAGCCATGAAAAACCAATCCATTAGAAATTTATTTTCAAAAGCACTAAAAGAATTGAGAAAGAGTATCTCTCTTGTAATGCTATTGGCTGTGTCCTGATTTCAGGATCACAATAAAATATACCCTCCTTAAGGGTCACGTAACCAGTGACTTAATTTATTTTTTTTAAAAATATTAAAAAAAGTGAGTACAAAATTACTTTTCAAAAGAGTATAGTAAAATATTCAATCCAATAGTCGCAAAAATGAATTATCAAGATTACAATGTAGATGATTTTATAAATGATGAATCTTTTCAGTCTTATGTCTTCGACATTGACCCAAAAAACGAATTGTTCTGGAAAGACTGGTTGTTGAAGAACCCTCAAAAACAAAAAGAAGCAGAAATTGCTAGAAATATATTGCTTAGCTTTTCAATTAAAGGATTAGATATAGATGTTGAAAAGTACAATCATGATCTGTCAAGACTTCAAAAAGCTATTTCTGACAAGAAAGAAAGTAAACACATTTCTATTGTTAAGAATTTGGATTTTTTCTGGAAAGTGGCAGCCAGTATTTTGCTCTTTTTAGGATTGGGGTATGGCATGTCGTATTTTTCTTCGCAAGAATATGGTAAAAAGGAAATTACAGTTTTGGAAAAGTCCAATCCTAAAGGGCGCAAATCGAAAGTGATGCTGCCAGATGGCTCTCGGGTAAAACTAAACGCAGACAGTTATTTTAAATATGAAGAGGTTGACAACAAACGAAATGTTTATTTGAGAGGGGAAGCTTTTTTTGAAGTTTCCAGAGATGCTTCCAGACCTTTTACTGTTTATACTGAAAATATTAGTACCATGGCATTAGGAACCTCATTTAATGTAAGGGCTTATCCGGAAGACATGGTGACACAGGTGTATCTATCTACAGGAAAAGTAGAAGTAAAAACATTAGGAAACGATAAATGTACCAAGTTAACACTAGAGCCTGGAAGTCGAGCTGGTTTTCATAAAGATGATCAAAGTTTATCCTTTGAAGATTTTAATCCGGAAAATGCGCTTGCATGGAAACATGGAACTATTGTATTTGAGAAATCAGATTTTCAGGAAGTAAAGCGATTATTAGAAAGATGGTATGGGGTTGACATTGAAGTGAATGGCAATCCAGAACCTTCCTGGAGAATTAATGGAGCATTTGAAAAAGAATCTTTGGATAACGTACTTAGCAGTATTCATTTCACTACCCCACTTGATTATTCAATTTCAAAAGATAAAGTAAAAATAAATTTTCAAAACAAATAAAGAAAGTATGATAAAAAAACTACACAATTCTTCTTAAAAAAGCAGACCGTCAATTGGATAATTAACGGTCCGTTTGTCATTTCTCGATTTTGAGGTTGTCATCGCCAAAATCTCACCTCTATTATCGAGATCAATTCATTTTAACAAAATATTCTTTCATTAAAACATACAAATATATGAAATGTAAATTACTACGACTAAGTCTTATGCTAGGAAAGTATACTATATTCGGTATGATCATACAGTGCATTGGATTTAACTTGCTTCTCGCTTCAGAGGGCAATGCCCAAAAATTCAAGAGTGTAAAAGATACCTACGTTGAGGTTGGATTAGAAAACACCAATCTTGGAGAAGTCATCAAGCGAATCGAATCGCTTACGGATTATAAATTCGTTTATCAAAATAAACTTTACAAGAACAAAAAGAATGTGAAGTTAGAATTACCGGCTGCTCAAAGGTCTGTAGCAGCTGTGCTAATGGATATTTCAGAACAATCAGGCTTGAAATTTAAGCAGATAAACAATAGTATTAACATTAATACATTGAAGGATCAAGAGATGGTTGAAATCGCTTTAGCCGATGTTGATATTTCAGGAAAGGTAACTGATGAAAATGGACAAGGTCTGCCAGGTGCTTCAGTACTTGTTAAGGAAACATCTAACGGTACTACTACCGATCTTGATGGCAACTTCAAATTGAGCGTTCCTGAAAATTCTACGATCAATGTCTCTTATGTAGGTTACGTCACTCAGGAAATCACTCTGGATGCCAGAACTACTTACAATTTCAGTATGGAACTTGACGCTTCTCAGTTAGCAGAAATTGTAGTGACAGCTTTGGGAATTGAGCGGGATTCGAGAGCATTGGGCTATGCCGCAACTCAGGTTAAAGGTAAGGATTTAGTTCAGGCCAATACAGTGAACCCAATTGCAGCCTTACAAGGTAAAGCAGCAGGGCTTAGTATTTCTGGTAGTGATGGTGGTCTGTTTGGTTCTACTAAAATTGAAATCCGTGGAGTTTCATCCTTGAATTCTCAAAACAATCAGCCTATTTTTGTTGTTGATGGGGTAATTCTTGAAAATGCAATTGGCAGTGTTGGAAGCCATGACTGGAATGGAGATGCCAACGACTTTGGTAACATGCTTAAAAACCTTAATGTTGATGACTATGAGTCAATTAACGTACTAAAAGGTGCTGCAGCGACAGCACTTTATGGCTCCAGAGGTATTCACGGAGCAATTGTAATTAAAAGCAAAGACGGTAAAGGAGCCAAAGGCCTTGGTGTTACTTTTTCACAATCTACTTCAATTGACCATGTATATGGACAACCTGATTTCAATTATACAAAAGGGCCAGGTAACTATTATGGTAACCGTTCTTATACAGGTGATCCTTATGGCCAGGGATTTACTACCACTACTGTTGGTGGACAATCTGTTCCCACTTTAATTGGAGGGCAAACCAGATTGTTTGGTCCGGAATATGATGCTAATGTAATGATACAGGACTATGATGGACAGATGATACCTTATGTACCTGTAGAAGACCACTTTGTTAAAATGTATGACCTGGGTGTTGGAACCAATACTAACATTTCAATGAGAGGTGGTGATGAAAATGGCAATTTCTATCTTTCTACAAACTATACTAAGCGTAACGGCACTACCCCAAACAACGTTTTTGAAAAAGCATCTGTTTTTCTTTCAGGTACAAGGAAACTGTCTGATTTTTTGGTGATCAACTCATCGGTATCAGTTACAGAAAGTGAATCTGGAAACCCTCCTGTGAACCATGGCGAATCCCTTATTACGAATCTTACCTGGGGTCCTATGTATGATGCTGACAAGTGGAGAAAACAAGAAGTATGGCAAGCACCACATGGGGGTACACCAAACACCAACTTAGGCGATGAGTATGGAAATGTACCTGGTAATGGCACCTGGTTCAGCACTTATATGAATGAAAATATAAGAAAAGAGACAGTAGTACGGCCAGTTGTTAGGCTTACTGCTAATGTTACAGATTGGTTGCAGGTTGCTGTTGAGGGTAATGTGAACTTTTATAATATAAATTCTGAATCGAAAGTGCTTGGACAGGGATATCAGAATGAGGGAGGTTCATATAGCCTGGGGCATAAGACGGATGTTTCTAAAACTGGTAAACTATCTTTTATCATGGACAAAGAAACGGGTGATTTTTCTCATAATCTGTTGTTGCATGCAGAGACTTGGGATCAAAGAAAAACCCAGAGTGGTGCTAGTACTAGCGGTGGCTTAATTGTACCTGGTCAGTACTTTATCACTAACTCCAAAAACACGCCATCATTAAGTACTACCAATGTATATGGTACAAAACAAATAAATTCGCTGTTGTTTAAGTATAGTGTAGGATGGAAAGATCAACTATATGTTGATATTACCGGGCGTAACGACTGGTCTTCTGCGTTAACTTTTACCGATGGAACTGGTAATTATTCATACTACTACCCATCTGTTACTTCTTCATGGGTTTTCTCTGAAACTTTTGCCGATAACATGCCCTCTTGGTTGAGTTTTGGTAAACTGAGAGCTTCTTGGGCTCAGGTTGGTAACGACACCAACCCGTTTGATATCAATAAAGGTTATTCTACTGGCAATATTGATCATGCCAATGGAAATATTATTACCAATAGTGGTTCCACTACTGTAGTAGATCCTTTGTTGAAACCAGAAAAGAAAACTTCTATTGAGGTAGGTCTTAATGTAAGTTTCATGCAAAACAGGTTGACTGTGGATGTTGCATATTATGATGATTTAGTAAAAAATCAGATATCAACAATTCCATTGCCAGGGGAAAGTGGCTTTAATAATATGCTTACAAACGTAGGGACATTGAGAAATGGTGGTATAGAACTTACTCTATCAGGGGATATTATTAAAAATACTGATTATAACTGGACTTCAACATTCAATTACTGGAGAAATACAACCACTGTAGAGGAGTTACACGAATTAACAGGTGAATATAAAAGTCTCTATGGTGATGTTGCTTATGGTAACTATAGGGTTGGTGCTGTTGCATTTGAAGGTGGAGAATATGGTGTATTGTATAGTGATTCTAAAATTGCACAGGATGACAATGGTAATAACCTGATGACATGGCATGACGGTGTGAAAGCGGCATATTATAAGAGATCAGGTGAACGAGAAGAGGTTGGAAAAATACAGCCTGACTTTGAAGGCTCATGGAACAATGAATTCCGTTATAAGAATTTCACTTTAGGAGTATTACTTGACATGCGTTTTGGTGGCGATGTAGTGAGTTTCCCGGCGAAATATGGTACAGCTTATGGTGTATTGGAAACTTCGTTGAACGCAGGACTTACAGCGGATGAAAACTTGATAGAGAAAGGTGTTACCTGGACAAGTAAACGTGCTTCTGAGAGTGGTGTTGTTTATACCAATGGGGTAATTCCGGCTGGTGTGTTTGATAATGGAACTACTATTACAGATCCTGATGGAGTAAGTAGGGATGTAAGTGGAATGACTTGGAAAGAAGCTGCAGCAGCAGGAATAGTAGATGACGCAGTTGATGAAGGTCAATGGGCCTACTGGCACAGTTCATGGGGTACTAGTGTTGTCAATCCTAACTGGCTGTACAGTCTAAGTTATATTTCGGTAAGAAATATTTCTGTAGGATATAATGTAAAGTTACCCAAGCTTAATATTCAGAATCTAAATGTAAGTTTGAATGTGAGGAATGCAGGGTACCTACATAACTCATCTCCAAGTAATTTACACCCTGAATCTGGTAGAGGAACAGGTAGTGCTCAGTCAGCATTTATCCGTACTCTAATGCCATACCAAAGAACTTATACTTTGGGCCTTCAATTCACATTTTAGAACTAAATAGTTAATACAATGAATAAATATATATTTATAATAACAGCTTGTATTGCAATATTGTTTAGTACACAAAGTTGCGATGATAAATTTGCCGAATTAAACTCAGATCCTTCTGTGGTTTCAGATCCGGATTCAAGGTTTCTTATTTCCAGCGCATTGCAGAATATGCACAATAACAATTACACCTTGTATTTCTATACATACAATGATTATGTGTTTCCATATTCTCAGGTGGTTACCGAAACTACCGGGGGCAATGGTACTACATTTAATGATGGAGGATTAACAGGACTGCAAAGTTTGATGAGTGGACTCAATCCAGGCCTAGATGCTCGTATGAGAATCGACCAATTGCCTGAAGATGAAAAGAACTCCAGTCAAGCAATGAAAGCAGTAACTTACGCTGTACAAATTCACCTTGCTATGTCCGTATTGGATTACAGAGGAGGGATGGCTTATACCGAAGCTGGAATGGCTCGTTATACTACGCCAGCACTTTTAACTCCAAAAATTGATACCGAGGAAGAACTTTTTAACACCTGGTTGAGTGAGTTAGATAATTCTATTACTATGTTGGGAATGGACAACCAATTTTCATTGGGTAATCAGGATCTTTTTTACAAGGGTGATTATGAAAAGTGGCTAAAGTTCTGCAACCTTTTAAAGCTAAGAATAGCTGCTCGTTTGGTAAATGCAAATAGAGCCAGGGCAATTCAGATTGCTGAAGAAGTTGGTGCTTCAACATACATGGATGATTTAGCTGACGATTTTCTTTACAATAGTGGAGTGAATAGCAATGGTGGTGGAAACAGTGTTGGCGATGGATGGATTGGTTATGCCGGACAAAATCTCGTTAATTTCCTTAAGACCAATAGAGATCCTCGTTTGCGCTTTATTTTCAGGAAAAATGATTACAGTCCTGAGGTTATTGATGCTATTATAGAAACCAATGGTGTGAGTGGTTTACCTGATCAGATTCAGGACATTATAAACCTGAATATTGAAGGAAAATTTGATAGCTGGAAAGCAGGTCATGAAGAGCCATGGGGAAGATATTGGGGTGTTCCCTTATCTACAGCAGCTCAAACACAAAATCAATATTTTCAGCAAGCAAATCTATTCTATGCTACCGACGATAATGGTGGAAGTAGAAAAACCTATACATGGTCTTCTGTCTTGGAGGAAAAAAACAGACGTACTGCCTACACCCATACTTACCCAACAAAACCAGGAGGAGCTGTTCTTCAAGTTGTAGGAAATGAAGTTCCATTCTATACACTTTTAGGAAGTGCAGCTGAGACTAATTTGTACCTGGCTGAATTTAAACTCTTGGGAGCTAATCTTACAAAATCGGCTAATGAGTATTTCCAGCAGGGAGTGAGATTGTCGATTTCCAGATTTGATGATCTGGCTATGAGACACGAGAACCCATATTATGATGGTGATCCTGTGTTGGCTGATCCTGCTGAAGGGGCTACTAAACTTAAGTCAGGTGAAATTGACGACTTACTTCTACAAGAAGCTTATCAGTTAAATGGTACTGATGACCTTGAAAAAGTTTACATTCAGCAGTATGTTCATAATATCAATACACCTGGAGACCTTTGGACAACTGTTAGAAGAGGTGGAATACCTAAAACTGGAAGTGCTTACTTTGCCTGGGAAGATTTTGGCGTGAGCAATATCCCAAGAAGGATAGTGGTAAATTCACCTGATGAATCAAGTTTGATGTATGAAAAATATACGACCTATTTTAATTCTGCGGGCTTTACTACCAATAATAATACTCCTTCTGTTTTAAGCTCAGAACGTTTGTGGTTCGATAAAAACAATCCGGATTATGGAGCTGGCCCAAAACCATAAGAATAGATTTTAACTAATCTATTAGAAAAAACCGCTGATCTTTATGTTCAGCGGTTTTTCTTTTTATGTTATTACACGTTCTTGACTCCCTTAATTTTACGTTGAATAATTATATCTTATAATTCCTTTAATTATGAATTTTATATTTTCTCTGCTTTTTAGTTTTTTTGTTTTACTCTTTCAAACAGCTAACGCTCAGGACCGAACAATTAATGGGAATGTTACTACTTTTCAAGAAATCCCTCTCAGTAAAGTGTCATTTCTGCTTAAAAGTACAAAAAGAGAAGTCTTCAGTGATTCTAAAGGAAATTTTTCATTTATCTGTGATGAAGATGAAAAAGTAACGGTTAGTGCTCAGGGTTTTGTGTCAAGAAAAATAAAAATTTTAAACTTATCAAAAGGCGATTCTTTGTTTGTTGATCTTAAATTTAATAACAATAAAAAAAACTTTGATTTAGCAACAAAAAGTCAGCACATCAAAGAGAACGATCTAAATTATGCCATTAAGCATTTGGATGATAGTAATGACTACAGTAGATATACCAATATATTGGAGGCTATCCAAGGCCGAGTAACTGGAGTATCCATTTCCGGGAATTCTATTGTCATTCGTGGGAATACAAGTTTAAACTCAGGGCCTGTACCGGCATTATTAGTAGTTGATGGTACTATTGTGGAATTTCCCGTTTTTGTTCAGATACCGCCTATCGAGCTTAAGTCAATTAAATTCATTAAAAGCGCAGCGGCTTCTTCATTTTATGGTTCAAGAGGAATGGGTGGTGTTGTAGAAGTTACGACAAAGTCTAATGAATAACTATAACCGTGAACTTGCTAAAGTTGACCAGACAGTAAGTGTCATCATTCGTTAGTAAGTTTTTTGGAATCTTAGTTTTTTGACTCCATTTTGCACCTCCTAAAAAAGCTGGTTTAATATTCCTAACTCTCAATGGCAGTAATTTCTACGTCTTTTGGGAAAAATATTCTTTTTGATGCGTAATTTATTCTGTTTTCTTATCCTCCTTTATTGTTTCACTTCATGTAGCTCTTTTTTCAAAGAAAATAAAGTCCTTATTTATAGCTCGGATGCTACTTTATCAGAGCAGATTCAAGCCAAGATCAATGCCGCAGCAGCCGGTGACATAGTTGTTGACAAATCTACAGACATTTCTCAAATGCATGAAGATACCTTGAAGCAATACAATACTGTAGTTTTCGCTGGAAAATCAAACCATAGACTGACTCAGGATCAACAGTCATATTTAGAACGGTTTTGTCAGGCAGGTGGACTTATAGCACTAATAAACACAGATTTAGAATCTGAGTATCGCTGGCCTTGGTTTGACAAGTTTACCGGAAGTTATAAGCCAGGACATAGAGAGCAATATGAGTTTGACGGAGGTCGGATAATAGAAATTGAGAATGAGAAAATCACCGATTTAGATGAGCAGTTCACAGCTTTTGCAGCTAGTAACCCATTAGATTATGAAAGGGCGACTACTTTACTGAGGCCCGCCAGCAACAGATATGTGCAGGTAGTGCTTGATGATAAAATTGATGAACCGATGGAATTGGATATCACCTACGATGGGCGAATCGTGTTTACTGAGCGTCTTGGGTTAGCTAAAATCTATTTGCCCAAAGAGAATAAAACCAAGGTTCTGGCAAAATTTGATGTGAGAACAGAAGGAAACTATGAAGATGGTTTGCAGGGGGTTGCTTTAGATCCGGATCACAAGAAGAATGGCTGGGTGTATTTCTATTATTCCGTCCCGAATACAAATATCCAGCGGCTGTCCAGGTTTTTCCTTTCTTATGACTCATTGCTTTTGCAGTCAGAAAGAAAGATAATTGACGTAGAAGTTCAAATTGAAACTTGTTGTCACTCCGGAGGTTCTGTCGAGTTTGGGCCTGATGGGTTGCTGTATCTATCCACAGGAGACAATACCAGTTCTAAAGAATCCAATGGCTATTCTCCAATTGATGAAAGGCCTGGGCGTGGGCCGTTTGACGCTCAGAAATCTTCGGGCAATACCAATGACCTACGCGGAAAAATTTTGAGAATCAAAGTAAATAAAGATGGAAGCTACGATATTCCTGATGGCAACTTATTTCCAAAGGATGGTTCCAAGGGAAGGCCGGAGATATTTGTAATGGGAGCCAGAAATCCATTTAGGATTTCAATAGATGGCAAACGCAACCATGTTTATTGGGGTGATGTAGGGCCTGACTCGGGCAAAGATGGTATTCAGGGATCGCAGAGTTATGATGAATTCAATCGGGCTAAGGAAGCGGGTAATTATGGTTGGCCCTATTTTCAGGCTAATAATATAGCTTATCCGGATTGGGACTTTGTTACAGATACTCCTGGCCAGTTTTTTAATCCTGAGCAACCTATAAATGACTCACCAAACAATACGGGATCAAGAGAACTGCCTCCGGCACAACCGGCAATGATTTTCTATCCATATTCCACTTCAGAAATCTGGCCTGTGTTAGGAAAGGGTTCAAGAAGTGCCATGGGAGGTCCTGTTTATTATTCTGATATGTACGCCTATTCAGGTAAAAATTTTCCTTCCTACTATGATGGTAAATGGTTTATTTATGAGTGGTCGAGAAGCTGGGTGAGTGTTGTGACCTTTGATGACAATGGTGATGTTTATGACATAGAACCTTTCTTGCCGGATTTTAAAATTGTAAAGCCGATCGATATTGAATTTGGGTATGATGGGGCAATGTATATGCTAGAATATGGTTCCAACTACTTTACCAATAATGAAGATGCCAGGTTGTCAAGAATAGAATTTGCTGAAGGCAACCGAAATCCAATAGCTGTGTTTGAAATGGACAAATCAGTAGGAGCAGCTCCATTGACTGTTAATTTTTCAGCACTTGCTTCTTATGATTATGATGAAAACGATCTTTTGGAGTTTGAATGGGAATTTCCGGATGACAATAAAGCTAATGGCGATCGGGTCGCTTTTACTTTTGACAAACCTGGGATTTATCACCCCAAATTGATTGTAAAAGATCAGGATGGGGCTACATCAGTAGTAGAGAAGACAGTAACCGTTGGCAATGCACCACCGGAAATTGAGATTGCCTTTGAAGGCAATCAGTCTTTCTACTTTGGGCACAATTCTGTCAAATACAATGTAGAGGTGTCAGATAAGGAAGATGGCAGCTTGTCTAAAGGAACCATTAGTAATCAGGATGTTACAATCCAATTTCATTACATCCCTCAAGGTAAAGATTTGGCGGTTTTGGGTGAAAAAAATATTGCCTTTAACCCTTTTGCAAAAGGAGAGGTTATGATCAGGGAAAGTGATTGTAAATCATGCCATGATGTGAATAAAACCTCTATTGGGCCAAGTTACACCGCCATAGCCGAGCGATATACGTCTGGCACTGAAACCATTAAAAAATTAGGGCAGAAAGTAATAGATGGAGGTAATGGAGTCTGGGGACACAGTTTGATGGCTGCTCATCCTCAGCACAGTTTGACCGAAACACAGGAAATGGTGAAGTTTATATTATCTCTTGACGAAGATACTAATTCTTCTTCAGGCCTTGCTTCCACATCTGGAGAGTTGTCTTTTGATAAACATTCATTAGACAATGATCAGGCAAGCTATATATTGACGGTCAAGTACAAAGACAAGGGTGCTAACGGCATGCCATCATTAACTAAACAAAAAAATCTTATCATAAGAAACCCAAGACTCCAGGCTGAAGATTATGACGATTTTAACAATGTGGCAAGAGTTCGCCCCAGAGGAGGGGCATTTAGCTATATTCAAGGAGTGAAGTCAGGCTCTTATATTATGTTTAGAGGAATTGATTTGGAAGGATTAAAAGCAGTTACTTACAATGTGAGAGCCATGGAAAATGGCACAAAAACATCTTTGAGAATTGATAGTCCTAAGGGATCAATTATAAGCGAAGTTGAGATACCAGGTCAGGAAAAAGATAATAAGAGCTATCATCAAATTTCATCATCAATAAAACCTACAAATGGGGTGCATGACCTATTTATTTATTTTGAAAACAAAGATGTAGATAAACAGTTGTTGCAGTTGGATTGGATAGAATTTGGAAATGAATAATGAAGACCAAGTTTGTACCGTTTCAAATGAGTTTAACCAATTGTATTTTTTTGAAAAGAAGAGGAGAATAATCGTTTTAGAAATTCTTTGAAAGAATAGTTGTTTATTCTTAACTCAATATTTGTAATTAAAATAATATTGGCGATATTTGCACTCCGATTTTCAAAATCCCCTTAAAAAGGGACTAAATAAAGGTTAAAAGAGATGTCAAGAGTTTGCCAAATAACAGGAAAGAGACCAAGATCTGGAAACAATGTTTCCCACGCACATAATAAGACGAAAAGGAAATTTTATCCTAATCTTTTCAAGAAGAGATTTTATCTTCCGGAAGAAGACAAATGGGTTACTTTGAAAGTTTCTTCTACAGCATTGAGAACCATCAATAAAAATGGTATTGATGCAGTATTGAAAAAAGCTAGGCAAAACGGAAACGTTCTTGTATAATTAATTATCACAGAATAAGATGGCAAAAAAAGGAAATAGGGTACAAGTAATACTGGAGTGCACAGAGCACAAGACTACTGGTAAGCCCGGCACTTCAAGGTATATTAGTACCAAAAACAGGAAAAACACACCTGATAGGTTGGAATTGAAAAAATACAATCCAATTTTAAAGAAATATACTGTTCACAAGGAAATTAAATAAGTCATGGCTAAGAAAGTTGTTGCAACGCTAAAACAAAAAGGTGGTGTGAAATACGCCAAAGTGATAAGAGCTGTAAGATCTGAAAAAACAGGTGCTTATACTTTCAAAGAAGAGATGGTAACTGAAGATAGAGTAAAAGAAGTTTTGTCTTCTAAATAAGTCTTTATGAAAATATTAAGATTTTAAAAAGTCCCAGTATCGGGACTTTTTTTGTTTTTAAATTACTTTACGATCATGGGTTTATTTAATGTTTTCTCAAAGGGTAAAAAGGAGTCCCTTGATAAAGGTTTGGAAAAATCTAAAGACAACTTTTTTTCTAAATTAGGAAAAGCTGTTGCTGGTCGATCGACAGTAGATGATACTGTACTCGATGAATTGGAAGAGGTTTTGATTACCTCGGATGTAGGTGTAGATACTACCGTAAAGATAATTGAGCGAATTGAGGCAAGGGTAGCCAAAGATAAATACCTGGGAACATCGGAATTGAACCAAATATTGAGAGACGAAATAGCGGCTTTACTGGAAGAAAACAATACTTCCGATTTGGAAGATTTTATTATCCCTGAAGGAAAAAAGCCTTATATCATTTTAGTAGTAGGTGTCAATGGAGTAGGAAAAACTACGACCATAGGCAAGCTGGCTGCTCAATACAAAAAGAAAGGAAAATCTGTAGTACTTGGTGCTGCGGATACTTTTCGTGCAGCAGCAGTAGATCAGCTGAAACTTTGGGGTGAGCGTGTAGGTGTGCCTGTTGTATCGCACGGAATGAATACTGATCCGGCTTCTGTCGCATTCGATGCGGTGAAACAAGCTGTTGAAACCAATGCCGATGTAGTGATCATTGATACCGCCGGAAGATTACACACCAAAGTGAACCTGATGAATGAACTGACCAAGATCAAAAACGTGATCAAAAAGTTCATAGCCGATGCGCCACATGACGTATTGCTGGTATTGGATGGAAGTACTGGTCAAAATGCATCTATTCAGGCTCAAGAGTTTACCAAAGCCACTGAAGTATCTGCTTTGGCCATCACTAAGCTGGATGGTACCGCAAAGGGTGGAGTTGTAATTGGTATCTCAGACCAATTTAAAATACCTGTTAAGTATATAGGTGTTGGGGAGAAAATAGATGATCTTCAGGTTTTTAACAAGTATGAATTTGTTGATTCTTTTTTCAGAAAGAGCTAGTTTATTTAGTATTCTTTGATATCCTCTATTACCAGGTTTTTGCTGACATATTTTTAGTCTGATATTTATTCCTTCTCAGGGATTTCATTCTAAATATTTCACTTTGTATATTACTTTTTATTGAACTAAACTGGTTGTTGAAATATGGGAAAAATGTTAGGACTGGTTAAGGACGACCCATGGTTAGAGCCTTATGAGCATGATATAAATCAACGTTTCAATTATTTTACTGATAAATTAAAGTCTATTAAAAAGGACTTTTCTTCTCTCAAGGAGTTTGCTTCCGCCGATTCCTATTTAGGCTTCAATTTTGATGAAGAAAAAGGAGGTTGGTGGTATAGAGAGTGGGCTCCTGCTGCAGATGGATTGTATTTGTTTGGTGATTTCAACAAATGGGAGGAAGGCATTCCCCTAAAAAAGTTGGACAATGGAGTATGGGAATTGTTTTTAAAAGACCCTAAGCAAGACAGATTAAAACACGAGTCTAAAGTTAAAGTGATAGTGAATGCCAATGGAGAATCCAGAGACAGGATTCCGGCATATATTAAACGTACAGTTCAGGATCCTGAAACTTATGATTTCAGTGGCCAAATATGGAATTCTTCTAAAGAATTTAAATGGACTGATAATGACTTTGATGTCAATAAGATAAAGGAACCGATTATATATGAGTGTCATGTTGGAATGGCTCAGGAAAAGGAAGGTATCGGTACCTATTTAGAGTTTGCTGAAAATATTCTGCCCAGAATAAAAAAGCTAGGCTTCAACTGCATACAGTTAATGGCCATTAAAGAGCATCCGTATTATGGTTCATTTGGTTATCATGTTTCCAACTATTTTGCACCTTCATCCAGATTTGGCACACCGGAAGATTTAAAACAACTGATCAATACAGCTCACGAAATGGGTATAGCAGTGATCATGGATGCTGTTTATTCACATTCTGTAAAAAATATGGCGGAAGGGTTGAATGAATTTGATGGCTCTGGTCATCAGTATTTTCATGGCGGAGGAAAAGGATACCATACAGGGTGGGATTCTAAGTTGTTCAATTATGGAAAAACAGAAGTTTTGCAGTTTTTGCTGACAAATGTAAGGTATTGGCTGGAGGAGTTTCACTTCGATGGATTTAGATTCGATGGAGTTACTTCGATGTTGTACGAGCATCACGGAGACCATGTATCTTTCGATCATTATGATAAATATTTTAAAGATCAGGTGGATTGGGATGCTATTTGTTTTTTACAATTGGCAAATACTTTAATCCATGAAATCAAACCGGGTGCTATTTCTATTGCTGAAGACATGAGTGGTATGCCTGGGATTAGCCGGAAAGTAACAGATGGAGGTGTTGGTTTCGACTATCGATTGGGTATGGGTATTCCGGATTATTGGATAAAATTACTTAAACACACCAGAGATGAAGACTGGGACATTTACCAAATCTGGGGAGTTTTGTCTAATAGAAGATACAAGGAAAAAACCATAGCTTATGCCGAGTCACATGATCAGGCGCTGGTAGGAGATAAGACATTGGCTTTTTGGCTGATGGACAAAGAAATGTACTGGCACATGTCAGCTGATGATGACAATATGGTGATAGAGCGGGGAATTGCTCTATTGAAAATGATAAAATTGCTAACAGCTTCTCTGGGAGGTGAAGGGTACTTAAACTTTATCGGAAACGAATTTGGACATCCGGAGTGGATTGATTTTCCTCGTTTAGGAAACCACTGGAGCTATAAATATGCGAGAAGACAATGGAGCCTTGCTGACAATAAAGGGTTGAAGTATAAATTCCTGAATGATTTTGAAGGATCTATGGTCAAAATATTGTCTCAAAACCATATTCTGAGTGCTTTGCCTGCCCAACAATTGAATATGGACACAGAGAATAATGTCATTGTATTCGAACGGAATAATTTGCTTTTTCTATTCAATTTTCATGTGGATAGTTCTATTCCCAATTACGAATTTTCTGTACCTAAGCCAGGGAAATATGAAGCAATTCTGATTTCGGATGATCGCAAGTATGGTGGACATGGCAGAATAGATCCAGAGGTATTTTATGTTACCAGACAAGCTGAAGATAGGTCTCACAAACTTAGAGTTTATATGACAAGCAGAACTGCCTTGGTATTGAAAATGGTTGATTAACTTTTTTATTTGGCATGTCTGGTTTGAAATACTTTTGGAAGTTATATTTTTAATAACGAGAAATATTTCGTAATTTTATGCGAAATTATACGCAATTTTAAAGAGTATTTTGACATGGATGAATTTGATTCTATAGTTAACGAACCGGCCGTTCGATATCATAAAGCCAATGATGGTATTACCAAAGCAGATTTTCTGTCAATTGCTGCTATGACCGGGATGAATCTTACTGAGTTTTCTTCTTTGCTTCCTGTAAGTAAAAGAACCATAGAAAAGGTGAAGGATCAGGAGTTGTTGAGTCCACAGGTTAGTGACAGGGTGTTACAAATTGGAACGTTGTTTCAATATGGTACGGATGTTTTTGAAGATGCTGCATCATTTCAAGCATGGCTCCATACTTCACTTATAGCATTGGGTGGCAAGAAGCCTGTCAGTTTGATGAATAATGATACTGGAATTTCTATAGTAAGAGATTTGCTTGGTAGAATTGAGCATGGGGTTTATTCCTGATGATTTTACACAGGATTACTACCAAGGCGTATGCAAATGACCTCTCTGGAACAGGTGCCATGTTGTATGGTGGTAGGTGGAATAGGAGGGGCATTCGAATGCTTTATACTTCTGAAAGCCTTTCCTTAGCTGCTTTGGAAATTATTGCCAATATAAATTCCAGCCAGCTTGGTGTGAATTTGTATTGTATAGAAATTGATTTTGCAGAGGGTTTAGAAATCACATTAGCTCAACAACTTCCGGAAGGCTGGAATGCATTTCCTTACACTTCAGGAAGTGTTGTTTTTGGTACAGATTTTTTTAAAAATGGTGGATTATGCCTGAAAGTACCAAGTGCCATTATCCCAACAGAACATAATTACCTTCTCAATCCTTTGCACAAGGATTTTCATGAAATAAAAGTAGTGGATGTCCGCCCATTGATTTTAGATCAGAGGTTGGTGAAGTAATTTCTAAATTTCATTTATCCTGTCGTAATAAACTTTCAATTTATTCTCAGCTTTACTTGCTTCATCCAGATAACCTGACTCCCTGATTACCTGAGACAGCATGTTCAATAGAGTGAAATTTCTTTGCATGTTGGGCAGGTCATTTTTTTTGTGCTCTGTGTAGTACTTCAATTCTTCATCTACACGATCGACCATAGTTTTGGTGATGGATAGGCTTTTTTCCTTTTCACCGACCTGAGTAAGGAGCCTGGCTGTATTAATAGAAGCCACATCGTATGGAATGGTATCATCAGGTACGGTTTCCAGGCTACTGTAAAGCGTTTTTTTGGCTTTTTCAAGCTCACCTTCTTCAATAAGCGTAGTAGCCAGTTGATTGTAATTTGACCGGGTATGTGTCATCATGTTTTTGTGAAAGTCACTGAAATATACATTTGGGTTTGTAGTTTCTCTCCATTGAAAATTTGTGATAAGGTTTTCATACATTGCGTCAGAATTCACAAGTATTTGTTCAGGATTGGGATTCTGAATGGGAAGTAACCTGTATGTAAAGCCCTCTTGTACAACCATATTGCTGATGTCAAAACTTAAACTGTGCAGTGCTGTATATGTGAAGTAAACAGGGCGCTCCCAATTGTTTGAGGAGATTAGATCCAACACCATCAGGTCGTTTTTATGTAGTGCATTACCTTTTACGGATATTTTTAATTGATTTGTCAGGAATGGTAAAATGGTATCTGGAATAATTTGTTTTTCTTTTATCATATCTGTATCAATAGATAATGTCAATTTTTTAGATGGCAGGGAATTTATTTTTTCACCGTTTTTTGTTCCTACTTGCAAGGCTGGATGTGAATCCTTTATCAGTTTTAGATATTGTTTGAGATCAATTGATGCATTTTTTAAATTATTCCTTTCTACAAATGGAATGTATTCATTTAACCCACCACGTTTAAAATTTTCATTTACCAAAGAAAAGGGTAGTGGTTTTGATTGGTAAGCTTGCCTTGTCATTTGCTCGATATACCATTCTGCATTGAAATAACTAAGCACGATAGCTCGAATGTCAGTCCTAAATCCTTCTACTTCCTGCGCATACCATAGTGGGTAAGTGTCATTGTCTCCTCCGGTAAATAAAATGGCATTTTTAGCACATGAGGCCAGGTGGTTTCTGGCAATGTCTGAAGTAAGAAACCTGTTGGATCTGTCATGATCGTCCCATCCTTCGCTTATCATAATTGTAGGGACAATGAGTGTAACTATAGCAGTAATAGGAAGGACATATCTTTTTGAAAGTGTCTTTGATAGTGCACTAAAAATAGCCAGAACTCCCAAGCCGACCCAGATACTAAACGCATAAAATGAGCCAATGAAAATATAGTCTCTTTCTCTGGGTTCTGGTGCAGGAGAATTAAGATAAATGACCAGACCCAATCCGGTAATTATAAATAAAGCAAAGACACCTGTGAACGATTTAAAGTTGTTTTTATAGTGATAAAAAAATCCCAGTATACCCAATAGAAGTGGTAGAAATAGAAAATTGTTGAGGGCTTTGTTCTTGGTTAGGCTTTTGGGAAGAATAGAAGCATCTTCCCAAAAAGAGAGCCATCCTGCATCTTGAAAATCTCCTTCTCGTCCAACAAAATTCCAGAAGAAATACCTCAGATACATGTGTCCAACCTGATAGGCCATTAGGAATTTCATATTGTCTATAAAGGTTGGAGATTGTCCTTTTTTCAATCCTGTCCATTGCTGATATCCTTCAATATGGTGTGCAGACTGGCTATACATCCTTGGGAAAAATCCTAAGTCTGAGGGGTTGTATTTGTACTCCAGCACATGATCTGCCACTTCATATTTATCTTTGGTTTTTCTATAAATAGGAGCTCCTTGTTTGTAGTCAACTATTTTAGAAGTAAAGTTTTCGCCATATACCAGAGGTCTCGTTCCATATTGGAGCATGTCAAGATAGTTGATTAGATTGGGAATATCTTCTGGGTTGTTTTGGTCTATAGGTGGATTGTAAACAGACCGTATCACTATAGTGGTATAGCTGGAATATCCGATTACAACAAAACAAATTGATAACAGAGCCACATTTAAACTATGGTTGTTTCTTTTGACCGAATAAACTATTCCGTAACCTATGATCAGTGTAAAAGCTATTGTGAAAAATACAAATCCTGTATAGAATGGAAGGCCAAATCCATTGATAAACAAAAGTTCAAATTTCTTGATCATACCAATTAGTCCGAGTCTAAATCCATACATCATGAAAAGGGTCAAACCGAGTCCTATACAGGAAGAGATGGCTAATCCTTTTATTGAAAAAGGTTTTCTTTTGAAGTACATAGTGTAAACCAAAGTAGGAATAGCAAGCAAACTCATGGGATGTACTCCAATGGACAAACCCATTAAATATGCTATGAGCAAAATCCATTTTGATTCAATTTTCAAATCAGTTTCGTTATCCATTTTCAAAATAGCCCATACTACTATTGAAATGAAAAAAGTGGATAAAGCATATACTTCAGTTTCGGAAGCAGAAAACCAGAATGAATCTGAAAAGGCAAATGACAGGGAGCCAATGATACCTGCTGTGCTAAGTAATGCTTCATTTTTTGAATAAATAGTCTTACGGCCTAACATTACTATTATCCAATATAGAAACGTAACGGTTGCAGCACTACTTACAGCACTGACCATATTCACCCAAAATCCAATGCTTTCGAGGTTTCCCAGAGCAAGCAATGAAAACATCCTGGCGATCAATAGAAACAACGGGGCACCAGGGGGATGAGGGATTTGAAGCTTATAAGATGATGCTATAAACTCACCACTATCCCAGAAGGAAACAGTGGGTTCGAGGGTGAGTGTGTAAACAATAAGGGCAATAATAAAAAGGCACCAACCGATCAAAGAGTGCAGAGAGTAGTAGTTTTTCATAAAGCGAGAGAGGTTTGATCTCAACATCTACGGAGATTTTTGAGCAATGGTTAAGGATTCACTAAAACTATAGAATTTCAGGCGTACCAATTTAGTAGATACTTTCTGCTTTATTGAAAGATATGAGGATGCACATATTCGTACAAAAAGAGTTCATTATTGAACAATCAATAAATAAAAATTAACAATTGAGTCTAAAATCCCACATGGCATATTTATTGAATGAATAGGATTTCGTGCAACTTTTAACCCTTACCAGTTGTCTATAAATAAATTCATGAGTAATATGTTGCGATTCAATTTTTTTCAGGCTTATCGTCAAATCAAGCAAAATAGGTATTTATTCTGCATTCATTTGATTGGACTTTCAGCTTGTATGGTATGCGGCGTATTGACTTATACCTGGATGAAAGACAAATTTTGTTATCAAGGACTCACCAAAAAAGAGAGTCAGTTTTATCAAATAACCAGAAGTGGTCTCATTGGGAATGAGATTGTCATTGACCACTCTACTCCAGGGCTTTTGGCTGAGTCGCTGGTTACTCAATTTCCAGAGGTAGAATATGCCGTAACGGTAGAGCCAAGTTTGAACAACTCGTGGGGTCGGGGGGTTGTTTCTACCACAGGAGAAGATAATGGTATTTTGGTTGCACCACATTATGTCAGTGATGATTTTTTTGATGTATTCCCCTATGACCTGCTCCAAAATGCAGTAATTTTTGAGAAGAACTCAGTTTTTATATCGGAAAAACTAGCCTTGAAATTGTTCAATTCTACAGAAGATGTCTTAGGAAAAACGGTGCAATGGAAAGATGAACAGTTAAGTGGTCAATATACAATTTCGGGCGTTTTTTTCTCCACTCCTACTAGTCCTTCCGTTCCGATAGACTTATTGTTTTCTTATGAAAATTACCTGGAGAAGAATCAATGGCTCTTGAATTGGAGCAACTATACTTCTTCTACCTTTGTGGTATTAAATGAAGGAGCTAATGTTGGTCGGCTGAATGATAAAATTTCCAATTTCATAAGGTCAAAAGATAAATGGACAGATGCAGATTTTTTTCTCAAACCATATTCAGACAATGGTTATCAGTTTGTTAAACAACCAGATTATATAAAAATCATACTGGCAATAGCTGTATGTATTGTGATTATTGCCTGCATCAACTTTATAAATTTATCTATGGTAAAGTCTTTTATGAGAGAGAGAGAGGCAGATCTTAAAAAGATTTTTGAGTCTCGAAGGCAACTGGTCTTTCAGTATATAGGAGAATTGGTATTGGTGACCACTATTTCATTGCCAGTAGCAGTTTTAATTATTTGGGGTATCTCTTTTATGATGGGTGGACTTACATCAAAAGGAATGGGTTTGAATCTGGATACTATCTTTATAGTTTCGGCATTCAGTGTTGCTTTATTTATAGGTTTTTCCATTCTGTTAAATGAGCAAAATCAGTTTAAAAAAGGAAACAGTGGAGATGAAAGACTTCACAAGTCCAGGTTTTCTAAGCTGAAGATGTAAACTTATCCCTTTTCAAACAAATTTTTCTTCCCAGTCAGAATGTTGCGCCAGCTTTACTAAACTTTTGAAGTTTAGTAAAGCCAGATGGTCAATATAAATTTCCAATACTACAATTAGGAAAATACTAATTTTCTTCCTTTATTTACAAAACTACAATTAGGAAATAACTATGGGCAAATATCAATTAGGAGAATTTGAGGAAATTGTAATGCTGACAGTCGGAGTACTCTATGGCAATGCTTATGGAGTGTCCATTAAAAAGGATATAGAACAAAGACTAAAAAGGAAGGTCAGTGTGGGAGCACTTCAGTCTGCTCTGAAACGGCTGGAAGACAAGGGATATCTTTCTTCCAAAGAAGGAGAAACTACCAGCGAGCGTGGTGGTCGCCCCAAGCGTTATTTTGAAATCACTGCTCTGGGGAAAAAGACCATTGAAGAAACCAAAGAGGTACGCAACAAGCTTTATGAGTCGATTCCCAAAATGGCATGGGATCTAAAATACATGAATTAGAATGAAAAATTCTCCTCCAAGATTTCCCCTCAGCTTCTTCCGCTGGTTTTACCATCCGGAAAGTTGTTTTTTTTTGATTTGGGTTTGAAAATTTCTCGTTTTACCCCAGCCCTAAAGGGAACCAAGAAATTTTCATCCATGAATGTACCACAAAAATGAAAAAGTGATGAACATGTTCTTTGGAGCGAAACCTGCAATATTTGAAAAAGCCAAATGGCTCAGAGAAAATATGACAGCTACAGAAAAAATATTATGGAATGAATTGAAAGGAAATCAAATATTAAAGTTGCGATTTAAGCCTCAGCACCCAATAGATATATTTATAGCTGATTTTTACTGTCACAAACTGAAGTTGGTAATTGAGATTGATGGAGGAGTTCATAAGGAAAAAAGCCAAAAGGAATATGATATAGGAAGGACTGTTGAATTAGCAGGTTTTGGGATTAAGGTTATAAGATTTCAAAACGAAGAAGTTCAGTTGACATTAGGTGAGGTAGTAAAGAGGTTAAAGGAATGTTGTGTGAATAGAGCTAACGAACTGGAAGAAAATAGAGTCAATTCCTCCCTTTAGGGTAGGGGTTAAGAATTGATTCTATTTTCTCATGTTATCTGCTACTACAAAGTCAAATTTTATCTGACATAGGCTAAAAGAGTAATTAGAATACTTGAATCATGAAAACAAAAACCAGCCCTCCAAGATTTCCCCTCAGCTTCTTCCGCTGGTTTTGCCATCCGGATTTGTTGCCTTCGATCGAGGGTGATCTGATGGAGCTGTTTAATGAGCGCACAGCGAATAGCGACCAGCGGTCAGCCAAATGGCTTTTTGTCTGGGATGTGATCAAGCTTTTTAGACCTTCTATCATACGGCCAGTAGAAGGAAGTTATAGACTAAATCGATTCGGTATGTTAAAGAATTACTTCAAAGTTGCGTGTAGAAACATCATCAGAAACAAAGCATTTTCAGTAATCAATATTTCCGGTCTTGTTATAGGCATGGCTGCAGCCCTGATTATTGCCAAATATGTCGGTTTTGTTTTAAAGTACGATCAGTTTCATGAAAAGAAGGAGCAGATATTCATGATTCATCAGGAAGAGAAAAAAAATGGAGTAGCCATAGACAATGGAAAAAACACCTACTGGCAGAGTGGATCGGTGGCGAAAGAGCTTTACCCCGAAGTATTGAAATCAAGCCACTATGGTTATAATGTGGAAACCCTTGTTACTGTAAATAACGAAGATGGGGAGATACTGAAATTCAATGAAGAAAATATCAAATCGGTCGATCCGGATTTTCTGGAAATCTTTTCCTTTGATTTTATATCGGGAGACCCTGCCACGGCATTGTCTCAGCCTAACTCTGTTGTCATTACAAAGTCAATTGCTGCTAAATATTTCAAAGATGAATCTGCCTTGGGAAAATTTTTGAACACAAGGGTTTCGTGGGGGGAGGAACATATACTTCAAATCACCGGAGTTATTGAAGATGTACCTGTCTTTTCCAGATTTCAATTTGATTTTTTAAAGTCATCTGTTGGATTTCAACCAGAAGACTACTGGGAGTATCCCACCAGTATTACCTATCTCCTACTTGATGAAAATACCGATCCTGAACTACTGACATCTAAGCTAGCATTTGACATAAACAATCAGGAAGAACTAAAATCCGATCAACGTAGTGTTGACATTGAGCTTGTTTCAATCAGCAAAGCACTAATTTCTGATACTGAAATTATGCTGGCATTGGTGGGATTATTTACACTTCTGATTACTTGGATCAATTTCATAAACCTGACTAGTGCCAAATCCCTGAGTAGAAGCAAAGAAACTGGAATTCGAAAAGTATTGGGTTCTGGAAAAAGTGAAATCGTAAAGCAGTTTGTTTTTGAAGGCATGGTGATCAATTGCACTGCATTGGTACTTTCAGTTGGTCTCGTTTGGATGTTGTATCCTTTTATTTCTGTATTCGCCGATCAGCGTATTTTGCCTCTTTTTGCCGATTCGACACCTATCAATTGGATCTTTCTTGGCCTGTTTTTATTTGGAGCTCTGTTATCGTCTGCCTATCCGGCAGCAATACTATCTGGCCTTCAACCTGTCAGCTCTATCAAAGGACAGGTGATGGGTCAATTGACTGGTGAATCGTTCCGAAAGGCTTTAGTGGTTGTACAATTTAGTATATCTGTCATTTTGATTATTGGGGTATTTGTTATTTCCGATCAAATGAAGTACATGAGAAATAAGGATTTGGGAATCAACTTGAATCAAACCCTAATATTAAAATCACCAAAAGACTCTGGTGTGTGGGATGAAAAAAGGGTAAGACTTAGTACTTTGAGAAATAAAATTTCTCATCTGTCTTTTGTACAGAATGTAACCTCTTCTAGTCAAGTACCGGGAATGGGGTATGGGCAAGAGGTCAATTTTAGGATAGACGGCAGCAAAGAAACTGTTGCCACAAACCTCATAAGTGTGTACCCTGATTTTATGCACTTTTATGGGGTCAAAATAATAGCAGGGCAAGACTTTTCTACTGAGCGTATCTGGAACAACAGGAGAGGTATTCTCATCAACAAATCAACCGCCTTGGGCATGGGATATGCAAGTCTGGAGGATGCAGTGAATCAAAAAATAGTTAACCCGTTTACAAATCAATCTTATACCATACTTGGCGTAGTTGATGACTTTCACCAAAGGTCAGTGAAGGAAAAAATGCAGCCTATGGTTTTTGAATTCAATCAATTCAGAGGCCATATTTCTATTAAAATTGATTCTGCTAATTACTCCAACATAGGAGAACTACAACAATCCATTGCAATGATAGAAAATGTATGGAATGAGGTTTATTCTGATCAAGCATTTGACTATTTCTTTTTGGATGAGCGGTTCAATACACAATACCAAAGTGACATCAGGTTTAGGGAATTGTTCGGTGTTTTCACTGGAATTTCTGTTTTTATTGCGTGTTTGGGTCTGTTTGGATTATCCTTATTTATGGCACAGAAAAAACAAAAGGAAGTAGGCATCCGAAAAGTATTCGGAGCTTCTATCGTTCAGGTAATCTTCTTTTTCATCAAGAAACACCTTGGACAAATGCTTGTATCTGTTGTCATCGGAATCCCAATAGCTTATCTTTTGATGGACTCCTGGCTGGATCATTATAGCAACAGAATATCGATCAATTCTTGGGAGTTGATCATTCCTTCGTTGTTGGTTGTAGCCATATCAATCCTGACCATTGGTTTTCATTCTCTCAAAGTGTCCCTTATAAATCCAGCTAAAACTCTACGCAATGAATAACCCTCCAAAGTACATAATGTCCTTCTTCCGCTGGTTCTGCCATCCGGATTTGGTGAAATACATCGAGGGTGATCTGATGGAGCTGTTTAATGAGCGCACAGCGAATAGCGACCAGCGGTCAGCCAAATGGCTTTTTGTATGGGATGTAGTAAAGCTTTTCAGGCCGTCGATCATTAGACCTGTTGAAGGTACATATCGATTGAATCATTATGGGATGATAAGGCACAATATGCTGATAACGCTAAGAGTGATCAGAAAAGATCGCATTTATTCGGTAATTAACACTTTTGGGTTGGCTCTGGGAATAGCTTCATTCCTAGCTATTTTTCAATATGTGACCTACGAAAAGAGTTTCGATAGCTTTCATCAAAAGAAAGATAATATTTACCGAATCACTTCTTCGTTCGTCATAGAAGACCAGGCTAGGAGATATCTTGCTACCACTCCACCCAGACTCGCTACCTATGCCGCAGCTAATGTTCCCGAGATAGAAAACTATACCCGCATAGATGACTACCATAGTGCTGGACATGGGGATTTAACACTCTCCAATGGTGCCAAAAAATTCCGAGAATCAAGAGTGTTTTTTGTTGAACCTGCTTTTCTCAACATTTTTTCTTTTTCTGTAATCAAAGGTGATAAGGTTTCTTGTCTCAGCGAATTGAGGACAATGGTGATGACAGAATCCACGGCTAAAAGATATTTTGGAGAGGAGAATCCAATCGGCCAGACATTGGCCGTTGATGGAGCAGGAGAGCCCTATACTGTCACTGCTGTTTTGCAAGACCCTCCAAAAAATTCCCACCTTCAATTCGATCTGTTGATTAGTTATAAAACACTCAATTGGTGGTACGAAGGAGAGGCAGAAAACCATTGGACAAACCATGAATTCTATAGCTACTTATTGCTTAATCCCAGATCTGATGTTGATGTTGTTGAAAAGAAAATCAATGAATTATACGTCACCGAACGAGGCGAATACAATAGGTCGAAAAACTTTGAGGAAAACTTTTCATTACAACCCATCAGTGAAGTTCATTTTACCAAGAACCTAGAGAGCGAAATCGACAATGCTGAGAATGTTAATTCATCTATAATACAAATTATTTCGCTGGTGGGCTGGTTCATTTTGGCCATTGCTTGGATCAATTATATCAACATGGCCACAGTGCGATCCTTTAGGCGTTCGGCAGAGGTGGAAATTAGAAAGACTTTAGGGGCACACCAGCTACAACTAATGGGACTATTCGTGATGGAATCCCTGTTTATTCATCTGACAGCCTTTTTTATGGCAATTGTACTTCTGGTTCTTGGTAGTCCATATCTTGAAGACATCATTGGGTTTAAGTTTACGATGGAAATTTTACTCCGACTTCTCGTTGATTTCAAATTCTTCATTGGTATTGCAGTGGCTTCTTTATTCATCGGAGTTTATCCTGCCTGGGTACTTGCCAAACTCAAACTTATCTATGGATTAAAGTCTCAAGTGACAGCTAAAGGTTCTAAAAGCTGGTTGCTTCGGGGCTTGGTTGTTTTTCAGTTTTCAGTATCCATTGCCTTGATCATTGGATCAATTAGTATTTATAGGCAACTCGAATTTATGCGGGCTAAGGATTCTGGCTTTGAAATGTACAATAAGTTGGTGATCAGGGGGCCGAATCAGGTTGACGAGGATTCAGATTCAATCTTTCAAGTGAAGCACAAAAGGTTCATTGATGAGATGTCCAAAAACTCGTATGTAAAAAGTGTTACCACCGCCAACAAGGTGCCGGGAGAAGCAGTTGTAGAGCCTGTCGGCATTCGCAATAAAGATGGGGATGCCAATCAAGAAGGACAGGCTTTTGACGTAATCAGCGTGGGGATGAATTTTTTCAAAACCTTTGGAATGAAATTGATTGCAGGAAGACCTTTTAGCATGAGTTCGGATATTGACCTTTCAGTTATTTTAAATGAATCAGCTGTCAAACTTTTAGGTTATCAAATTCCAGACTCGATGCTTAACAAAACATTGGTACTCAATGATAAGTATGATCTCAAGGTTATTGGAATCGTAAAGAACTTCAATCAACTTTCATCAGGGAATCCAATTTCTCCACTTATCTTTTACTGTGACACAGATTACGTTCATTACTACGTGGTTAGCTATTCGGGTCGTCACATGGAGGTAATAGAAAAGTCAGAGGCTCTGTTGGCGGAAATGTTTCCTTGCGATCCTTTCGATTTCTTTTTTCTGGACGAACACTACAATCGTCAATATCTAAACGAGGAAAAACTGGGTATGACAATTCTTCTATTTTCTGGTCTTGCCATTGTTATTGCCTGTTTGGGGTTAATTGGTTTAGCTTCCCACAATACTACAATTAGGGTGAAAGAAATTGGAATCCGCAAAACTTTTGGTGCCAGTATAGAAAGCATATTGATTCTACTGAACAAGGAAACAGCCTGGCTTCTGTTGATAGCCAATATAGTAACCTGGCCACTCATGTATCAACTCATGTCACAATACCTTGAAGGCTTTGCTTCCCGTATATCCTTGGGACCTCAAGTGTTTCTGCTGGCAGGAGGCATTATTTTAGCACTCGCTGTTGGATCAATTTCATTGATCACCTTTAAAGCTGCTTCTGCCAATCCAGCAGATTCCCTCAGAGATGAATAACCCTCCAAAGTACATAATGTCCTTCTTTCGTTGGTTTTGCCATCCGGATTTGTTGCCTTCGATCGAGGGTGATCTGATGGAGCTGTTTAATGAGCGCACAGCGACCAGCGGTCAGCCAAATGGCTTTTTTTCTGGGATGTTATCAAGCTTTTCAGACCTTCTATCATACGACCAGTAGAAGGAAGTTATAGACTAAATCAATTTGGTATGTTTAAAAATTACTAGTAAACGACTAAAAATGGGTTAGAGGCGTACTATCTAAGAAAAGTACAATTGGAAGAGGTTACCCTCCTCCAATTTGACGATGTTTGAAGTGACTAAACATAAAACATCATGACTAAAGTTACCAACTTATC
>NZ_JBDKWG010000116.1:0-114660 GCF_040151475.1 Reichenbachiella sp. MALMAid0571
TCAACTATTATGGCCTGGAGCAGAAGTAGATGGAGAGGGCAATCCGATTGCATGGCCGGGATGGGATTTTGTGGATGGAGTCTGGATTCAGATTAATGATGGTTTACGTCCGGAAATGGAACTGGTGATCTCAGTGAATCCTGAAACGTCAGTGATAGTTTCTTATCCACCAGCCACACCAACATGTTCGGCTAATCCAAACAACCCTCCAATTGCGGTGGATGATGAAGAAACGACCGATTCAATAACGCCTGTTGATGGAAATGTATTGGATAATGACACTGATCCTGATGGACATAACCTTACGGTAAATCCTTCACCTGTATCAGGTCCACTTAATGGTACTTTGGTATTGAACTCGGATGGCACATTTACTTACACACCAGATTCTCAATTCGAAGGAGTTGATACCTTTGAATATGAAGTGTGCGATGATGGAGTGCCGTCAAAATGTACAACGGCCATTGTATCAATTACAGTAGAGAAACCTCCATTGGATATACCTCAGATTTTTGGAGGATCTAACAATCCAACATGGTATATAGAGGGTATTGAAGAATATCCAGACAACCATGTACAAGTATTCAACCGTTGGGGTAATTTGGTGTTCGAGCTTAGGGGCTATGACAACAATTCAAGAAACTGGGCTAGTGAATCTACAGTGGGAGTAATTATTGGTTCTAATCAGGTGCCTGATGGTACATATTTCTTTGTGATTGACCTAGGTGATGGATCGAAACCTAAGAGTGGGTTCGTTGTAGTGAATAGATAAATTCTTTAGATATGAAGAAAATAAAAATATTATTATTATCGGTGGGGATTGCTTTTGCAGTGTGTAGTACCGTTATGGGTCAGCAGCAAGTGATGTTTACTCAATATATGTTTAATGGGCTTGCACTCAACCCTGCTTATGCAGGTCATGATGGAGCCTTAAGTATTACTGCACTTACAAGACATCAGTGGCTTGGTATTGATGGAGCCCCTAATACGCAAACATTATCTGTCCATACGCCAATTAGAAAGAATAAGATTGCTGTAGGTGCACTGGTATATCGAGATCAAATTGGGTTAACCACAGAAACAGGACTCACCGCATCCTATGCCTATAGAATCCAATTTGGCAAGGGTAATCTTTCCATGGGAATGCAATTTGGGTTTAGTGACTATAAAAACAATCAGGCTAATGCTTATCAGGGAAGTAATGTGATTCAAGATCCTTATGCTAATGCTCAGGCAGTGAAACCTAATATTGGAGCTGGGTTTTTCTATAGTACGGATAGATTCTATTTAGGTCTTTCGTCACCGTTTTTACTGAACAATAAAATCGAAACGGCAGATGATCCGGTAGAGCAAATTCGACACATTTTTGCTACTTCAGGATTTGTAGTTGATCTAAATCGATATTTGAAATTGAAACCAAGTGTCTTACTTAAAATGGTACAAGGAGCACCATTAGAAATGGATTTTAGTGCTATGCTTCTGATTGAAGATCGTATTTGGGTAGGGCTGTCATATAGGTCATTTGATTCTGTTGATTTTCTTCTAGAATTACAGCTTAATTCTAAATTTAGCTTAGGCTATGCCTATGATTATTCAGTTACAGACTTGAATCAAGTAAACTCCGGTAGTCATGAAATAATGCTTAATTATATATTGTCATTCTCAAGATCCAGAGTAATTACGCCTAGATATTTTTAATCTTTTTGAAAAGTAATACTTATAGTATTCGACTCAATTTTTAATGTATATGAAGAAATTATATATCCTAGCCAGTTTACTAATGGTTTTGTACCTGCCTGCCATTTCTCAGGATACTAAGGAAAAAGCTGAAAAGGAAAAAAATACCATTATTTCAGGTGATGAGCGAAGGGGAGATAAGCACTACTACAATTTTGCTTATAGTTCCGCCCTTGATTACTATATGGATGCCTACCAAAAAGATTCTACCAACCAAATCATAAAATTGAAAATAGCAGAATGTTATAAAATGCTAAACAATTATTTGGAAGCAGATGATTGGTATCATAAGGGTCTAACTGAGCATGGTACTGATGTGGATCCAAAATACAAGCTGCATTTTGCCCAAGCATTGAGTACGGAACAAAAGTATGATGAGGCAAAAGAATGGTTTGAAGAATATCAAAAGGATGTAGGTAGTGATTCCAGGGCTGGAAAGAAACTGGATGGCCTCAATGATATGGGACAGTTCTTTAAAGATTCTGTTTATTATCAAATAAAACCGTTAAGTGTTAATTCTGTAGGATTGGACTTTAGCCCGATGTGGTATGATGATGGTTTGTTGTTTGTAAGCAGTAGAACAAATAAACCATTTTCAAAGACTGTGTTCAATTGGGATCAGAGTAGTTATTTAGATTTGTATTATGGAAAATTAAAGCCTGATGGCGATTTGGAAACTCCAAAGATTTTCCACAAAAAAGTAAATACAAAATATCATGAGGGACCATTAACGTTTTATAACGACCAGAATAATGTTGTTTTTACCCGAAATAATTATTTTAAAGGAAAGGCACGAAAGAGTGAAGATGGTATTACGAAATTGAAGCTTTATTTTGCTGACCGAAAGAAGAATGATAAGGGTGATGAAGATGACTGGGTAAACATCAGACCATTTGAGTACAACAATGATGAATATTCTATTGGTCACCCTTCAATTACCAATGATGGAAAGAGAATGTTCTTTGCCTCTGATATGCCAGGTGGATATGGAGGTACAGATATTTATGTTTCTTATTATACCAATGGCTCTTGGGGGACACCTCAAAACCTCGGTTCAGAACTTAATACTGAAGGCCAAGAGATGTTTCCTTATTTGAATGGAGACTACCTGTATTTTTCATCTGATGGACACGGAGGCCTAGGTGGTCTGGATTTATACAGAGCCACATTGGTACGTGATGATGTAGTAGAACTTAAAAACCTTGGTTATCCGATGAGTTCTAGTTTTGATGATTTTAGTCTGATAATTACTGAAGATGATCATTATGGTTATTTTTCCACCAATAGAGATGATACTGTGTATGACAACATATACTACTTCGTATATGACAAAGAAGGGGATATATTTGTTCGTGGTACGGTAATAGATAACTACGACAATACAACTGTAGCAGAATCCCGGGTCAAATTGATGGACAATGAAGGAAAGGTGCTGAAGGATACTTTGAGTGATAGTGAAGGTAACTTCGAATTCCGGTTGAACTACAAGAGGCATTATAAACTTATTGCGGAGAAGTTGGGGTATGTGCCCGTAAATACCGATAGCGTATATACAGACAAAGCAAATGACGTAATTGAAGATAGAATATTAAAGATCGAACAGCCACGTTTTATTGTTTCTATCAAGGCAATAGATAAAGTGACAGGAGAGCCAATAAAAGATGCTACCATTCATTGTGTAGATATTAAAGATGGGGAATTGGTAGATTTGAATCAAAGAGAGTCTCTCCATCATGAATTTATGACTACTCCGGGAAACAACTATCGAATGGCCGGATTTAAAGTTGGTTATTTTTCTAATACTGTTGAAGGAAAGATTGGGTATGATCATAAATATGATACTGTATTTTATGAGATTCCTTTGGAGAAAATAGAACTGGGAAAAGCCATAGAATTGGAAAATATCTATTATGATCTTGACAAGTCTTTTATCAGAGCTGATGCGGCTCTGGAATTAGATAAACTTGTAACCATACTCAAGGAAAACCCCACAATTAAAATAGAACTAGGTTCACACACAGATTCCAGAGGTAGTGACAGTTATAATATGGCTCTGTCACAACGACGAGCCACCGCAGCAGTGGAGTATATTGTAAAAAAGGGAGGTATTAGCAACAGCCGTATTGTCGCTAAGGGATATGGAGAAACCAAATTGGTAAATGGTTGTAGCAATGGAGTAGAATGTAGCAAAGAAGACCACCAGCGCAACAGAAGGACTGAGTTTAAAGTAACCTCCTACTAACAGATTGTATTTCATAATGCTTTGAAGGTTTATTAATAGTTTGTGGTTTATTAACAAGGCAAACGCATTTAAAAACAAAACCTCCTTACCGCACCAGTTGCGGTATCTTTTGGAGTCACAGCTAACCTTAAGAGCCCTGATCAAGCCCAGGGGGATAGTAAGAATTTTTAAATGTGTATGCCTTGAGTTTATTGACAGATTGATTTTTCAATCGGCCAACATGGATTAACTTGACAGTTGGTTAGTTTAATCTTCTGCATGATAACAGCGTATTCTCTATTTGTCATTATTTTTAACCTGGTAGTTTACGCAGTACTTGGGATTTTGTACAAATTCAACTTTAAGATTTTCAAAGCGGATGGTTCAGAATTACCAACAGTTTCTATATTAATTGCCGTCCGGGATGAGGAACAACATATTGAAAACCTGTTGAATGATCTGAGAAATCAGAATTACCCCAAACATAAATTACAAATTCTGATTGGAAACGATGGTTCAAAAGATCGAACCAGAGAATTGCTGTTTAAACATTCGGACAACCAGATTCATGTCATAGACATTGAAGATCAGGTAGGGCATTTGAAAGGCAAGATGAATGTCCTGGCGCAACTTAGCGAACTAGCAACAGGAGATTACTTACTTTTTACCGATGCTGATGTCAGACTAAATGAGAATTGGGTAAAGGGAATGATACTATCCCGAAGACCAGAGGCAGCTATGAACTGTGGTTTTACCGGAATAGAGACAGAAAGTATTTTTCAAAGTTTGCAGCATGTGGATATGGTTTTTGGTCAGGGAATGCTCAAAGTATTAAATGACTTGGGAATGAACAACGCCGTAATAGGAAATAATTTGTTGGTATCAAGAGATGCATACAGCAAGGTAGGTGGTTATAAGAGTTTGCCATTCAGTGTAGTAGAAGATGTTGCATTGATGCAGTCTTTTTTGAAAAAAGGATATGGAGTACATCTCAATTATACTCCTGATACTTATTTAACTACAATAGGGGAATCAAGTTGGTCTAAATTGATGATTCAAAGGAAAAGGTGGATGGCTGCATTTGCTACTGTTCCCTATTGGTTAATAATTGTCTTGATAATTAAGGTTTCTTTTCTTCCGGCACTTTTATACTTATTGCAATTCAGCCCTTGGTTTGGTTTGTTTTTCGTATTGAAAGTTGGTTTGGCTTTGGTTTTTTACAATAAAATAGCTAAAACAGTGAAAATCAATATACCTGTTATTCACGTAGTTCTTTATGAGTTTTTCGAGCCAATTACCTACTTTTCCACTTTGATTTACTATATCCTTCCTGCCAAAGTAAAATGGAAGGGTCGAGAATACTAGCTTTATGACATTAGTTGATACCCATGCACATCTGTATAGTGAAAAATTCAATGACGACCTCAATGATGTAATCAAACGATCACAAGATGCAGGTGTGGAACGAATATATATGCCCAACATTGACAGTAAATCCATAGACTCAATGCTGGAATTGGAACATCTGTTTCCGGACTATTGTATTCCTACTATGGGTTTACATCCCTGTCATGTCGATAAAGATTTTGAAAAGGAACTTTACCTTGTAGAAGATTGGTTGTCAAAGCGGTCATTTGTTGCAGTGGGTGAAATGGGAACTGATTTATATTGGGACAAAACCAATTTTGAATTACAAAAGAAGGCTTTCATCATTCAGTGTGACTTGGCTGTGAAATATAATATTCCAATCATCATACATTGCAGGGAGTCTGTTGCTGAAACGATTCAGTTGGTTGCCGGTTTTAACAATGCAAAATTGAAAGGTATATTTCATTGTTTCAATGGAGATGTAAAACAAGCCGATGAGGTGATCGATTTGGGTTTTGTAGTAGGAATAGGAGGTGTGTCAACTTTTAAAAATGGAGGACTGGATGATCTGATTATAGGTACAGACCTTAAAAGCATTGTATTAGAAACAGACAGCCCATATTTGGCACCTGTGCCTTACAGGGGCAAAAGGAATGAGCCGTCCTATGTGAAGGAAGTAGCGAAAAAAGTTGCTGATTTAAAGAATCTGGACTTGGAGCAAGTGGGGAGGATTACAACTGAGAATGCCTACAGGGTTTATAGCAATGTATAATATTGAATATCAAATATCTGCTTTTGAAATTTAAAATAATAAATATTACAGACAACCCTGATGGTAATCAATCAATCCTGATAATATACACAGGAGGCACTTTTGGCATGGTTTACGACGAATCAGGGGCTCTGATTCCTTTTAATTTCAGTTCAGTATTGGAAAGGATACCTGAATTAAAGAGCCTTGGTTTGAATTTAACAGTAATTTCTTTTCCTGAACCGGTCGATTCTTCGAATGTTGGCTCTGGTCATTGGGCAGATATGGCTTATATCATTCACAGCAACTACAATCAATATGATGGGTTTGTGATTTTACATGGAACAGATACAATGGCTTATAGTGCTTCTGCACTTAGTTTTATGCTTGAAAACCTGAATAAACCAGTAATTTTCACAGGAGCACAAATACCTATAGGAGCCACACGTTCTGACGCTCGGGAAAATTTGATCACGGCTCTTGAAATGGCAAGCAAAACTGAAAATGGTAAGCCTGTGATTAATGAGGTTTGTTTGTATTTTAATTTTGTGCTATTGAGAGGAAACCGATCTCAAAAAATAAGAAGTAGTACTTTTGGTGCATTTGAATCTGAAAATTATCCTCATTTGGCCGAATCAGGAGTTGAAATTGAATACTTCCAGGATAGACTCAATGAACATCAATCCAATCAGACTTTGACTTATAAAAATAAATTCGATCCCAATGTAGTAGTTTTGAAGATTTTTCCAAATATGACACCAAGTTTGGTGAAAGGTATTTTGAATATTCAAGGATTGAGAGGGGTAGTTTTAGAGTCTTTTGGTTCTGGCAATACTATGAATTTTGAATGGTTCATCAAGTTGCTAAGAGAAGCGATAGAAAAAGGAATAATCATACTGAATGTATCACAATGTATAGGCGGAAGCGTATTGCAGGGTAAGTATGAAACAAGTAGAAAATTATTAGAAATTGGAGTCCTTAGTGGGGGTGATATTACTACAGAAGCAGCATTGACAAAAATGATGTTTCTTTTGGGTAATGAGAAATCTCATGAAGTATTAAGAAGTATGCTAACAAAACCATTAAGAGGTGAAATGACAATATAATTTCTACTTCGGAAATAGTAGGTAAAATTTGCATATAGAGATTTTTATTAATTTATTTGTCGCTAGTTGTGAAACTAATATTGGAGAGGTGGCCGAGTGGTTGAAGGTGCTCGCCTGGAAAGTGAGTGTGTCCGAAAGGGTACCGGGGGTTCGAATCCCTTCCTCTCCGCTGTAGAATTACGATGAAAACCTTATTTGAATTACTTTATAACCATTAATTTAAGATTTATTAAAAATTAGACTATGAAAAAATTAGTAACATTAATGATGCTGACTGGGGTATTTATGCTTGTTCACCTAAAGTCGATCGCCCAAGATGATACAACGGCGCAAACAGATTCTACAGAAGTAGTGACTGAAGAAGTGGTAGAAGAAGAAGTAGCTGCTCCTGTACCAGCGACCATACAAGATGACGAGCCGGAAGCTGAATTATCGTTTCATCAAATAGTAAAAGAACAATTTATTGCTGGTGGATGGGAATTTATGGGTATCGTTCTTTTGTGTTTGATACTGGGTCTGGCTGTGGCGATCGAGAGAATCATTACATTGAACCTTGCTACTACAAATACTAAAAAATTATTGGAAAAAGTAGAAGGAGCACTTGCACAAGGTGGTGTTGATGCGGCCAAAGAAGTATGTAGAAATACTCAGGGGCCTGTAGCTTCTATTTTTGTACAGGGTCTTATGAGAATGTCAGAAGGTGTTGATATGGTTGAAAAATCTATTATCGCTTACGGTTCTGTTGAAATGGGCAAATTGGAAAAAGGAATGATCTGGATTTCATTGTTTATCTCTATGGCTCCTATGTTGGGTTTCATGGGTACTGTAATAGGTATGATCGGTGCATTTGATGCGATTGCAGAAGCTGGTGATGTATCTCCTGCTCTTGTTGCTGGTGGTATCAAAATAGCACTTTTAACAACAGTTGGTGGTCTTATCGTTGCTGTAATACTTCAATTGTTCTATAATTACCTTGTTTCAAAAATTGATTCCCTTGTGAACTCAATGGAAGATGCTTCTATATCACTTGTTGATATATTGGTGAAGCATTCTGCGAAATAAGTTAATTAACCTAAAAAGAATAAAACATGGATTCAATTGATATAATATTATATATATCGTATGCCTTGACTATCTTGGCTGCAATTGCTGCAATTGTGTTTCCTATAATCAATTCTGTGAGTGACCCTAAGTCTTTGATTAAATCGGGATTGGGTTTGGTAGCGTTGGTTGTAGTATTTGGTATTTCCTGGGCTTTGGCTGGAAGTGAATTTACTGAATACCAGGCATCTGAATTTGAAATGAATGCATCATTATCAAAGTTTGTTGGTGGTACACTTATTATGATGTACATATTGACGGGAATAGCTATTGTTGGTATCGTATATACTGAATTTTCTAAAATGATAAAATAATATGGCTAGAAGTAAATTAGGCGCATCATCCGAGGTGAATGCTGGCTCTATGGCCGATATTGCTTTTCTTTTATTGATTTTCTTTCTGGTTACCACAACCATAGCAAACGATAAAGGAATTCTTATGCAGTTACCTCCAAAGCCGGATCCAAACGAACCGCCACCGGAAGTCAATAAAAATGACAGGAATATCTTTAAAATTTTAGCCAACTCAAAGGACATGCTTCTTGTAGAAGATGAGCCATTGACTGACGTTAGTGAATTGAAAGGTATGATTAAATCATTTGTTTTAAATTTTGGCAAACCATCTGCTGAGTATGTGACAATGTACAATAATTTGCCACCTACTTTGCGAAGTTATGTCAATGCCAATGGGAAAAGGCCTGACTCATCGGATGATCCGGGGGAAGCAGTGGTATCATTCAAGGCAGACAGAGGTACTACTTATGAATTGTATGTCAGGGTATTGGATGAAATCAATGCGGCATACAATGAATTATATGGACAAAGGGTTGGTCTCACAGGAGAGGAGTTTCTACAGTTGGACAGAAGAAATCCTGAAGAAAAAGCTTTATACACTAAGGCCCGAGAAGGAATTCCAAGAGCGATTTCTATTGCAGAACCAAATAAAATAGGAGGGTAATATGGCAAAGTTTAAAAAGAGTTCAAGTACATCGCAGGATATACCTACCGCAGCATTGCCGGATATTATTTTTATGTTATTGTTTTTCTTTATGGTAACAACTGTATTGAGAGAGACTACAATAATGGTGGAGCAAAAACTTCCCAAATCTACCCAATTAAATAAATTGGAAAGGAAATCTTTAGTAAGTTATGTGTATATTGGTAAGCCTAAACAGCCCAATTTATATGGTACTGAACCAAAGATTCAGGTCAACGATGTGTTTATTGAGACAAAAGACATAGTAAGATTTGTGAACGTAGAGAAGGATAAGTTGAGTGAAGTTGAACGTGATCAGATTACAATGTCTATGAAAGTTGATATTGAAGCGAAGATGGGTATTGTGTCCGACGTTCAGGAAGAATTTAGAGAAGCAAACGCAAGAAAGGTGTTATATAGTTCACTTAAACGAACAGACTGATACCATTTCAAACAGATATTTAAAGAGGGTCTTTCCTATTTGGATAGACCCTTTTTTTATCCCTTTAGCATGAGCTTAGTTGAGATCACTTTCTTGACTACTTTTAAAGTAGCAGGAAAATACCCTATCTTCGCAGGCTGCAAATTTGATTAACCCTATAAATGACATAATTCTACTCAGAGATTACCCAAAAATGAGAATGATTTATTGTTAATTACTTATAGATTAAAATGATTATAGGTTTATTAAAATGTACTGAGGAAAGTCTTGTTGGGCTTATACCAAATGTAGTTTCAAAACTAAAAAAAGAAGGACATGATATCGTGTTTGAGCCTGGTGCAGGAAGTAGCTCTGATTACACTGATCAAGAGTACTTAAGTGCAGGAGCTACATCTCTTGAACGTAGGGAAATACTGATTAAAGCTGATGTTCTGATAACAGTATCGGGATTGAAGGCAGATGATCTGTCTGTAATAAATGATACTTCTTATGTTATAGGTAAGTTTAATTCGAATGTTGAATTGGTTGAGAAAATCAAAAGCAATGGAATTAAAGCATTTAGCCTGGACTTGTTGCCCAGAAGTACAATTGCACAGTCAATGGACGTACTTTCCTCATTGGCTTCTTTATCTGGTTACAAGTCGATCATAACGGCAGCCGATAATTTTTCAGGTTATTTTCCTATGATGACTACTTCTGCCGGAACTATTCCACCTGCAAAGGTGCTCGTTTTAGGTGCAGGTGTTGCCGGACTCCAGGCAATTGCTACAGCCAGGAGACTGGGGGCAGTGGTTGAAGCATTTGATGTCCGGTCTTCAGTAAAAGAAGAAGTACAAAGTTTAGGAGCAAAATTTATAGAAGTAGAAGGGAGTCAGGAAGATGTAAGTGCTGGTGGATACGCAGTAAAGCAATCCGAAGAATACATCCAAAAGCAAAAGGAATTAATTCATGTTTCTGCTGCAAAAGCAGATGTTATTGTGACTACAGCCGCCATTCCCGGAAGAAAAGCCCCGTTGCTTATAGAGGATAGAACTGTCACCTCCATGAAAAAAGGAAGTGTAATTGTGGATTTGGCGGCAGCTACAGGTGGCAATTGTGCGCTTACTCAAAATGATAAAATTGTAGAAGTAGAAGGAGTTACCATAATAGGAGACTCAAGGCTTTATAATAAAATGGGTAAACAAGCCAGTTTGGTTTACAGCAACAATGTTTTTAGCTTCTTAAAATTTGTATTTAAAGAAGGATTAGAAAATATTCCGTATGGCCATGAGATTGTTTCTAAAACCTTATTGACCACAACTAAAACAGAAGCTGTTTCAGCTTAATCACTTTATCATATTTTTATGTTAGAAATTTTAGCTTATCTAAAGGCTAATGTATTAGCCATTAACCTTATTGTAATTACTATTTACCTGGGGTTCGAAATTATTTCCAAAGTACCTGCTGTACTTCACACTCCATTGATGTCGGGTTCTAATGCCATTAGTGGTATCGTGATCATAGGTGCTATTATCCTCATGAGACAATCTGAAAGTAATGATTATTTATCGCTGACGGTGGGTTTTGTAGGAATAGTACTGGGAACTATTAATGTTGTGGGAGGACATGCAGTGACCAATCGTATGTTGGAAATGTTCAGAAAAAAATAAGAATGGAAAATATAGACTTATTGTATATTGTTTCGACAGTATTATTAATTATTGGATTGAGAAAACTAAGTAGCCCTGCTACAGCAAGGAAGGGTAACATACTGGCCGCTTATGGCATGGCTTTGGCAATAGTAGTTACCATTCTCAGTCCCATAGAAGGAGATCATGGCAATTATCTGTTGATCATAGCAGCCATAGTGTTGGGTTCTGTTATTGGTTTGATTTTTTCAAAGAAAGTAGAGATGACCGCCATGCCGGAGTTGGTGTCACTTTTCAATGGATTTGGTGGTGCATGTGCTGTGTGTATTTCTATTATAGAGGTTTACAAATTCAATGCATCTACCAGCATTGGAATAGCTGCTACTACATACCTTGCCCTTTTTGTTGGAGGAATTGCTTTTACGGGAAGCTTGGTAGCTTATGGTAAGTTGACAGGAAAAGTGAAGGATTGGAGAGGGGCATTTGCATCCTATTTCAATCTTATATGGTTGATAGTATGTGTTGGACTTATTGTATATCAAATCATTTTCCCTGCACAAAATGAATGGCTTCCTTTGGTAGTGCTTGCCATTTCATTGGTTTATGGGTTGACCTTCGTTTTGCCAATTGGTGGAGCGGATATGCCCGTTGTGATCTCATTGCTCAATGCATTTACCGGAATTGCCGCTGCTTTGGCAGGAATGGTTTACGACAATATGGTGATGTTACTTGGTGGAATACTTGTTGGGTCTTCAGGTACAATACTTACAGTATTGATGTGTGAGGCAATGAATAGGTCATTGTTTAGTGTCATTATTGGAGGGTTTGGGAGTACTGCAACGAGCGCAGTTGCTGATGAAGAAGGAGTAGTGAAAGAAGCTTCATTGGTAGATACGGCAATAATGATGAGGTATGCACAAAATGTGATGGTTATTCCCGGTTATGGAATGGCGGTGGCACAAGCACAAAAGATTTGTAAAGATTTGGATAAATCATTGTCCGAACGAGGTGTGAATGTGCATTATGCCATTCATCCTGTGGCAGGTAGAATGCCTGGCCACATGAATGTATTGTTGGCAGAAGCAGATGTGCCATACAATAAACTCATTGACCTGGATGATGCCAATGAAATGTTTAAAGATTCGGATGTCAGTCTTGTGGTAGGTGCTAATGATGTGGTAAACCCTGCTGCTATGGATGATCCGTCCAGCCCCATATATGGTATGCCCGTTTTGGAAATATTACATTCTAAAAATGTGATTGTACTCAAGAGAAGTATGAACAAAGGGTATTCCGGTATTGAAAATCCACTGTTTTTCCATGATAAGACCAAGATGTTGTTTGGAGATGCCAAGAGTTCTTTAGAACTGTTAAATACTGAAATAAAGGGAATGGATTGATGCAATGTTTAGTTTAGCAGAACACATACTGATACTTTAGAATTAACAACAGTACCCAATGCCTGAAATTAACTACTCTCAAACTTCATTTTCTTATAAAGGGAAAATTGTACTTTCAGACATTTCTTTTTCAATAAAAGACAAACAGCACTGTGGTATAGTAGGAGCTATAGGAAGTGGTAAAACCATGTTGCTGAAGAGTTTGACGGGTATTCTTCCACTTAGGGAAGGAGCAAGGACATTCAGGGTAGATGGTGTTGAGGTTTCACCATATGAGTTTTCATGCCTGGTGGAGTCGGTAGAATCTTCTGACAGCAATAAGTTTTTTAAGCCTGCCAGTCATTTTTACCAGCAGCGCTATCAATCATTGGAAGACGATGAATCTAGAAGTTTATTGGTTAAAGAGTATCTGGAGCTTCTCAGAATTGATCTTTCTGATACTAATGTATCGGGTATTATTGCAAAAGGCAGGATAACAGAATTATTGGATCGGAAGCTGATTCACCTGTCTAGCGGTCAAAGGAAAAGACTTCAGTTGACCATTGCAATTACTAAGAAACCCAGAATATTGCTGTTGGATTGGCCTTATACCGGTTTGGACTCATCTACCAGAGCATATTTGAATGATTGGCTTCAAGAAGTCACCGATCAATACGGGATTCAACTGATCATAGTTGCTAATAGAAAAGACTTGCCGGATTTTATAGATACCGTTGTAGAGCTTGAAAACAGGCCTAAAACAGCTTCGTCAGATTCAAATCTAGCCTTAGATCAGTTGATTGAAAGCTGGAAGAGAAGTGCATCTCAATTACGTTTTGATTCGATGATTTGTATGAAGGAGGTATTGTTGGGATATGGAGATGTACAGATCTTGAAAGGGGTGAACTGGGAGGTGAAGCAAGGAGAACTAATAGGGTTGCAAGGCGAAAATGGTTCAGGAAAATCATCACTTTTGAGTTTGGTTTACGGAGATAATCCATTGGCTTATAATAAGGAAATTTACCTTTTCGATAGAAAACGGGGTACGGGGGAGAGTATCTGGGACATAAAAAAGAACATAGGATTTATTTCTTCGGAATTCCACCTTTATATGAGTGATAACATCACTTGTGAGAAACTTGTTGCTACAGGATATTTTGATCAATTATTCATTCCCAGAAAATTAACTGAACTGGAGCAGGTGACTATAGATTTATTTTTTGATTATTATGGGGTTCAAGACCTGAAAAAGAAGTTTTTCGATCAAATTTCTATAGGAGAACAACGGTTGGTATTATTGATCAGGGCTTTTATAAAGAACCCATTGTTACTTTTATTGGATGAACCTTTCCATGGTTTTGATGAAAATACTATAGCAAAATCAAATTTGTTGATCGAAAAAATGGTTGAGTATTCAGGCACTACTTTGGTTTTTATCAGCCATGATAAACAAGTAATGCCTGACATTATTAATAAATACTATCTGCTACAAGAAGGTACTATACATCAAATAAATTAGTGCTTCTAAAAAACATCCGGATAGTTATATAACAAACATAAATTTTGTATATCAAGGCATTGTGTTATATTTTTATACACAGTGTGGTAATTGAAACCCACGGTAATTTATTATACCGTGGTTTCGGGTTATTGTAGTTCATTCTATACCCACTACCACGTAGTACAATACCTTCATTGGGGTATTGCACCAACATAAGACTAAATCTAAATTTGAACATGTATTAACCTCTATTATCAATCAATATTATATTTTAACATTTATACTCATGAAAACCTCTTACTTAAAACTTTCATTATTGCTCTTGACTATTGTCATAATGTCAAGCATGGCGCAGGCGCAGGATGCCCTTTGGCAACTGGACTTTGACAAAGAAATAGTATTTAATCAAAATACTGATGCCGGAATTCTATTAGTTGGCACAAGCGATTGGAGCCTTCATGGTGTTGATAGTCGCGACGGAAACAAACTATGGACCAGTGAGATTATGGATGGAGCAAAGCAGGTGCGAGGTGCCGATGGAAAGAAAATTGACGCAGCAACAGCTTTTAAAGACTTTGTAAGTGTATTGGAGGATCCTGATTTTCCAGAGATTTCCGACTTTATAGAGATTAAATATAAAGATGCAACAGGCATGTATAAAAATTATGCTGTTATCAATTTACGAACTGGTGCTGAAGTAATGAGCCCGGAAAAGGCCGAAATGCCGATTACGAAATTTCTGGGAAAAGAGATGATTACATTCAACTACAACGGTACGGGTTATATACCACAGCTTAGGATGATCATCATTTCAGCTTCATGGCAGGATTTTGCCCAAAAGGGAGCACCGTGGATGAATATTACTAAAATGGTAGAATTGCCTAGTGCTAAGGTGATTTGGACTAACAATGAAGTGGCTGTGGATGGTTATCCTTATGTGATGGAAAACGGTGATATTGTGCTGCCTGGTAAGTTTAATATCGCCAGAATGGAATCTAAAACAGGAAAGGTGAAATGGTACAATGCACCTTCTGAAAAAAATCAGACTTATGAAAGCTTCGATTTAAGCCTTGATTTGACTACTGGATATTTCTTTGAGAAAAAGAAAAATAACGGAGCACTTTTGGCTGTCGATATGGCTTCCGGTAAGAAAATTTGGGAGCAAGAAATGAAATTGAAAGAAGTGCCAGCTATGTCAGCAATGGGGTATGGAGTAGTTGTGATAGATGATAAAAACTTTACGTTGTATGATCTTGCTTCAGGAGCAGAAAAATGGGTAGCTAAGAAAATTGATGGTTACGTAATTGACCTGGGTGACAATGGAATTGCGGCTACTTCTAAAGGAAAAAGATTGGTACTGTTGGATAAAGAGACCGGAAATGTAGTTTGGGATGAGAAAATTCAGGGAATACAGATTGATCAGATTGCAGCAAAAGGTATCATGTATTCTGATGTAAAAGGAAGGTTGGGTTTTATTCAGTATGATGGTCAAAAGATTTGGGATAAAAAAGGAATGCTTGAAGTACCAACATTGAGATACAAGCCTGAATTCACCAAAGAGATTATGTACATAGATGGCGATTTGTACGAAGTAGATTTAATGACTGGAGATTATTCAGTATTGAAAGCCAAGCTGGACAAAGAATTTGACAAAGAAGATACTCCTAATAATATAGAATTAGTAGAAGGAGGATACTTGATCTCCAGCGATCAGGCACTTTTGATGCTTGAAAAAGATGGTTCAATCAGATTTAAAAAATATTGGGAAGCACCGGGCCTAAGTATGGCTGCAAAAATTGCCTTGAGAGTAGGACAGGCGGCAGCCATTGCTATGGCAGCAAGCGCAGCAGTAGAGTCTAGCCGTCACAAAACCGCATATGGTGGAGATACCTACTACAGCAAAATGTACGCACAGCAGGCTGATGACTGGGCAGCTATAGCAGGTATGGCTGGTGCTGCAACTAAGCAAAAATTTAGTGCTACAGTTTCTAAAGGTAATATTCGAATGATCCTTACCAGAGTAGGAGAAGGAGGCCAGGGAAAAAGTTCTGGATTGATGAAAGTGGATAAGAGAACCGGAGAAGAAATGGGCTCATTGCTACTTGGTGATAAAAAACCAATATACGACTATGACCCTGTTTCTGGGCAGGTATTTTTCAAAGCTGACAACAAACAAATAATAAGTTATAGTTTTTAAGAAAGAATTCATAGCTAACCTATAGTCCATAGTTGATTTAAAAAAGTCTTAATTGGACGATCGACTATGGATTGGTTTTTTATTTAAACAATACAAATATGCTTCGTCAATTGTTGTTAACTCTTCTTTTCAGTTCTGTAATTTTTATTTCCACTGCTCAGGATGTGGAGCTTGTGGTACGCCAGGGGCATAAATCAGCCATTAATATGGTTGCATACTCTCCAACAGGTAAACATATTTATTCTGCGAGCGAGGATAAGAGTATAAAGATGTGGGATGTAGCTACGGGCATAGATGTAAATACATTCAATGCCCATGAAGCTGGTGTCAATTGTATTTATTTATCAAAAGATGGTAAGACATTATTATCTGGTGATAAAAATGGTAAAATGATTTTGTGGAATGCTTTGACGGGCGAAATACTGTTGACCATAGACGGTCATGAAGGAGGAGTAAATACAGCTAAGCTTTCCGCCGACGGGCAAATGATAGTGTCAGGAGGTGAGGATGAATTGCTCAAACTTTGGACTGCTAAAGGTGATACCATTAAGACAATCAGGGGATTTTCTGCGCCTATTAAAAATCTGGCTATTTCCCCTGATGGAGATCGTATAGTTACCGGAGGAGGTAAAAACAATTCACCGGAAGTAAAATTAATTGATCCTGACAAGGGTGTTATTTTGGCTGATGCTCTCGACAGCTACAAAGGATCAGGTGCTGCGCTAGCTTACACCAAGGTTATCATGACTGGATTTGCTGTTATTGGAAATGTAGCCAATGGCAGGATTGGTAAGGATATGACTACTATATTCATAATGAGTTACTCTAATATTGAATTTACTGACGATGGTAAGAAAGTTCTGTTTTCGCAAAATATTTACATACCATTTATCGCTTCAAAAGGTGAAGAAGAAGATACTGGCAATGCAAGTGCCATGATTGCAGCACTTACAGAAGATAGAAATGCATTTGCACCATTGAATAGACCGAACCAATGGCAATTGGCTAATTCTCGAGGTGTGGCAGTTTATAATCAGGATCAAACAAAAATTATTGTAAATGAAACCAGATCCATTAAAGTATATGATGTAGAAAATGCTGAATTTCCAGAGCCGGGAAACAAAGAAGCTACTAAATATGTTCCTCCTGTGGTGAAGGAAATTAAAAACATTACAAAAAATACCAACTGGTTGTCACTGTCTCCTGACTATCGTACTGTAGTAACATCCGATGTTGAGCGTAAAATGAAACTATTTGACTTTGAGTCAGGTAGAAAGATCAGAGATTTAGAAGGCTATGTACAGCCAGCCTTGGCTGTGGATGTATTGCCCGATGGCAGACATATTTTAGTAGGTTCGGCGGATAAGAATATGACTATGTGGGACATTACTTCCGGACAAATGGTAAGGTCGTTTGAGCGTACGCCAAATGTAAATTCCATAGACATTTCTAAAAATGGTAAATCTATAGCAACTACTGAGGAAAATTCTTTGTATTTAAAGGTTTGGAACATCACATCGGGTAGAGTGACGAAAACTCTGATGGAGAAAAAAGACAATATGGATTGGATCAAATTTGATCCAGATGATGATGATAAAGTATGGGCTCACACCACGTCAGGTGATACTAAAGAATGGTCATTAAGCAGCAGGAAAGACAAGAAAATGAAGGAAGAATATACTTCATTGGAAGATAAATTCAAAAGAGGTGATTTATCAGTGTCATTTGATGGTTATGACTTGTCAGTGAAAAAAGGAGGCTCGGAACTTTTTACAGATACCCAAAAGGGTGTGATTACAGATGCAGTTTTCAGCATTGATTCTAAATTTTTAATCACTACCAATGAAGGAGGTGAGATAGCCATGTACGACCTGAATACCAGAAAGCGAGCGATTACTATGGCTTTAATAGACGAAGCAGACAATATCGCCTTTACTCCTGATTTTTACTATACCTCGTCTAAAGGTGCGGCAAAGGCTATTGCTTTTAAAACTGGTAATAAGGTATTGCCGGTAGAGCAATTGGAATTGAAATATAACAGGCCCGATATTGTGGCAAACAGGATAGGCTATGCACCACAAAAGTTGGTTGCTTCTTACAAAGCAGCGTATGAAAGAAGGTTAAAAAGGCTCGGTTTCAAGGAATCAGACCTGGGTAATAATTTTGACCTGCCAACTGTAACAGTTGATGCAGGCAAACTTCCTCTGGAAACTGATCAGCGATCTATTTCATTCAGCATAAAAGCTCAGGACAAAGATTCAAACATAGACAGGTTGAATGTATATGTAAACGATGTGCCTGTTTTCAGTTCATCCGGGATAGATGTTTCGGCTCAGTCTTCCAAAGTAGTTTCTAAGGATGTCACTTTCGATTTATCAGCCGGATTGAACGAAATAAAAGTAACAGCACTAAACGCCAAAGGACAGGAATCCATACCGGAATTTTTTGAAATCCAATATAGTGCCGAGTGGGACAAACCCGATTTGTATCTGGTGGGAGTAGGGGTTTCCGAATACCAGCAGTCGAATTACAACCTGGCTTTTGCAGCCAAAGATGCTAATGATATAGCCAATACACTGAAAAAATCCAGTGCTTACGGTAATGTAAATGTAAAGATGGTTACAAATGCTAATGCCACTGATTCTAACATTAAAGCCATCCGATCATTTGTAGAAAAAGCCAAAGTTGACGATGTGGTAATGATTTTTATAGCTGGCCATGGAGTTTTGGACAATGATTACAACTATTATTTTGCAACACACAATATTGACTTTAGCAATCCTGCAAACGGAGGCCTTCCTTACGGGGAGCTTGAGAAGATCATCGATGGAATCAATTGCAGAAACAAGGTATTGATGATGGATACCTGTCACTCAGGAGAACTTGATGACGATGATGTGGAAGAAGCTACAGCACAGACAAAAGCAGTCGGCTCTGTTGCTTTCAGATCTGCAGGTGCATTGGTCAAGTTAAAAGAAAATAGTTTTGGACTGGAAAATACATTGGAGTTGTCCAAAGCACTTTTCGGAGATATGAAAAAAGGGACTGGTGCTACTGTGATATCCGCCGCTGGTGGCACAGAGTTTGCCGCCGAAGGAGTCAACTCTGCCAATGGATTGTTCACGGCTAGTTTTATAGAAGGGATAAAAACCAGATATGCGGATTGGAATCGGGATGCGAGCTACACAGTATCGGAAATGAGAAACTTTGTGAGTGAGCAGGTAATAAAAAAGAGCAATGGCAATCAGGTGCCTACCTCCAGAGAAGAAAATGTAAAAAATGATTTCAGACTATATTGACAATTAACTTTAACCATTAACCATTCAACTTTATAACTTGTTACTTTCTGATTTTATACTTAAAAAAGGCATCATGAGAACTACATTGACCATATTACTCGTGTTTTTTGGACTTTCAGTAAAAGCCCAGACCTATACCATTATCCATTCGATCGGTAAGATATACGATACCAAAAGTGAGAAGTATTTAACCAAAGGAATGCGTATAGATGAATCAGCTAAACTTAAATTTGAATCTTCGGATGCTAAGGCAGCAGTTTTAAGTTCCAGTAGAGGTCGTTTCGTCATTCAGGAGCAGGAGAATGTTGCTGGCAAAAGTGAAATTGCTTATGCCCTTTCTTCAGTACTGTCTCCGGCCAGAGGCAGATTGAGTACCCGATCCGGAGGCATCAACAACAAACTCGATTTTGAGAAAAGGTTTGGTGAAGGCCCAGTCGCCATACTGGGCAATACCTACAAAGTGGCTGTTTCTTCTACCGCTTATCCCATGAGCGACAACAGGTTTTTCTATGCCAGCTATGCTTATAAAGGAGAGGTAATCAATAAAAAATTGTCTAATGAAGGAGATTCACTTGTTTTTGAGGCTTCAGATTTTTATTCAGTGGACGATAAGTCAATTGATCCTGCGGAAGTATCGGATGTTAAATTGTTTTATTTCAATGCTACAAGCGAACAATCAGAACTGATTACAAGCCTTGAGCTGGTTGTTATCAACAAAGACGACATAAAATACCTGATGGAAAATATAGGTGGTGGGACTACCTCAGAGAAGGAAAAGAATGTGGCGGAAATTATTGCCATGCTTTATGGAAAATGTTCCGAGAGCGACGTAAGACGAGCTTTAGCGAAAAGTGCGCAATGATAAGCCTGTTTCTGGAATTAGAATGTCAGAATTTTGATTGGTATTTATTCTAAATTGAGTGCTGGCAGGTCAGTAGATTTTAGTTCTATTACCTCCTCTTTGTCACCTCGACGAAGGAGAGGTCTTTCTTACTGATTTACAAATGACAAAAAGATTTATGCTGGTTTTTGCGCAAGGCCCTATGGTCTAAATGAAAATGTATAGGGGAAATATGAATTGTAGTAAAAAACTATTGAATTGAAAAAAGCCTTACTCTTTATCTGGATCGTTGCAAACACTATAGCAATGCTTTTTCTTACTTTTTACCTGATGAAGTTGCCTTGGCTTGCCGGAGATGAAAAATTCCTCATCTGGAGTTCTTCTGCACTGAAATTTGCCAATCGTGAAATTCCTAATTCTGCTGAATACGCTTTTATCAATACATCTTATGACCTACAATTGATAGACCGATACGATGAGTTTGGTTTTCCTGTAGGAAATCAGGTGATTACCGACAGAGAAAAGCTTGGCCTGTTTTTAGAAATTATCAATTCAGCAGAAACAAAACCCAAATACGTTATATGTGATATTCATTTTGCCGACTCTACCGATGTGGATGCACCACTACATGCCGCACTACAGCAGATGGACAATGTCATCCTTTCTTCACATCTCAATGACAAAGGGGAGCTGGAAGCACCAGTTTTCAAAGACATCAACAGGGGGCTTTCTGATTACGTCATTGGCAGTGTGTTTGACGGAGTGTATAAATACCAATTGGTGTACAATGACTCCCTGAAGCTCACTCCGCTAAAAGTGTATGAAGATGTATATGGAGTAAAATCAGAAAAGAAAGGCCCTTTTGTAAAAATTGGTGACCATTGGACAATCAATAATTTCATCATGAACTACAGGCTGTTGCAAAAAGACATAATGGAGCAGGAGGCGGGTTTTAACCCGGTCAGTCTGGGAGAACTCCTTTTTCTGGAGGACAAAGACATACAGGATTTTACCGCCGGAAAAATAGTGATTATCGGTGATTTTTTTGAAAATGACATGCATGAAACCCTGTTCGAAATTACAGCTGGCCCACTGATTTTACTCAATGCTTTCCTTACCATAAAAGAAGGCGATACACTGGTCAATATTTGGTTTTTTCTTTTAATTTTTTGTATATATATCTACCTGAGCTATATGGTTTTTGTAGAGGGAGACTATATGGAAGCTATTATCACCAAAAAATTCGGATCGATAGCCATAGCCAAATACCTTGCAGGATTTGCCAGTTACATTACGATTTTGGCCATGCTGTCATTGACCACCTTCTTCTTTTTCAACATCCACCTCAACATCTTCTTCCTCGCACTGGCTTTCTACGCTATGGATAAAATCGTAGGGTTCATCTATTCCCGACAATCAAAAGCTCCGGTTAAGTAATTATAGCAATACAAGTGCTTGTTAGCAAAGGGCTCATTCTTTTTTACTTAGTTACAAATTTATTGAAAATGGCAGCAACTTAGCCGTTAAGAGGATGAATTAAAAATTCATTAGATTTGAGAAAAACATAGGGCAAGTATGTTGCCTCGTTGAAAGGTGTCTTTCAAAACGTGTACACGTGTTACACGAAAATTACCACAAAGTCAAGAGGTAAAGACTGAGCATCAACCTTTATTCTTAAAAATGACGGCAGATAGCAACCCTATCATTCCATAATTTTTCAGATCAAAGCGTAGAAATGCGGTAGTAGTTTCCGATATTTAAACGAACAATAACAGCGTCCAAATAATCATGGCCCCTAAAGCTTTCACGCAAAAAGCCATGAGCCGCTGTGCGTTGGGGGCAATGTAAAAACGAACGACACAGAATAAGGTAACGTCAATTCGGGGTATAATCAACTGACATATAGCTTGTTATAGTATGTGTTTTCTTGAAAATAAGGATTAGAATCATTAGAATTGTAAAAAAACAAGAAATACTAATGATCTAATCCTTATGAACCATACTGAAAAGTTAGTAGAAATCTTCGTAAGATGCGATGATTTCTACCAGGAGTTCGAAAAATTCCTGAATCAAAAAGGGGTCAGCGAAGATCCCATTAAAAAAAACTCTCTGCTTTAAAATGCAGCCTGTCTCCAAGTGAGATCATGGCCATAGTCATTTTCTATCATTACAGTGGCTCGAAGTGCTTCAAATATTTTTATTGTCAGGGTATATTGGGTACTTGGAAAAGCTACTTTCCACAGGCTGTTTCCTATAACCGTTTTATAGAAATTAAGAAACAGGTCAATCTGGCTTTGTACTTTTTTATTTTCCATAATGGCCTTGGCGAGCTGATTGGCACCTATTATGTCGATTCGACCAAACTGGAGGTTTGTGACAACCATCGCATACACAGCCATAAGGTATTTAAAGGCTTTGCCAAAAGGGGAAAAACGTCCACCGGGTGGTTTTTTGGTCTAAAATTGCATTTGATCGTCAATCAAACAGGAGGGCTGATGGGCTTTACATTCACTTCGGGTAATGTAAGCGACAGCAACCCCGATACGGTCAAACAGATGTGTGCGGCAATTGGACAGGGCAAGCTGTATGGCGATGCAGGCTATGTGTCCAAAAGGTTGTTTGACATACTATATGAACAAGGTCTTGTACTGGTCTCCAAGATCCGCAGGAACATGAAAAACAAGTTCATTACAGTCAGGGACAAGTTCCTGTTGAAAAAAAGAAGCCTGATCGAAACAGTGATCGACCTGTTGAAAAACATCTTTGACCTTTGGCACACCCGACACAGAAGTGTCGAAAATGCCATCAATAATATGCTCGCTGCTTTGATGGCTTATTCTTTCATGGATCGCAAACCAGCTATCACTGACAGATACAAAAAGAAAATTGTACTTTCTTTAGATAAAACATCGAACTGAGGTTAAGGTAAGCCGACAAATTAAAAGTAAATTAGCAGCATGGAAAATGGAGTACAAGAACCTCAATTGGAACTCTTCAAAACAGAGACAAATAATAATGGAAAGGCAGATTTGACTTCAACCTTTGCAGATAACATGAAACTGCCTATTCATAGGTGGTACAGGTATACAGCAGGCTTCTCAGGACCTTGGGTAAGGGAATTGATTGAACGTGAAAACGGACAAAATGTGCTTGACCCATTTGGTGGCTCAGGAACAGTAATGCTCGAAGGCGAATATGCAGGAATCAATTCAATTGGAATAGAGGCTCACCCTTACGTATATCGAATTGCAAAGGCAAAACTTTCTTGGCAAATTGAACCTAGGAACTTCAAAGAAGCTGCAAAACAATTACTTGAAAATGCCAAGTCTAAGAAAGTCAATAAGAAAGAATATCCTAAACTTATTGAAAAATGCTATCCCATTGAAATACTAAAAAAACTAGAAGCATTAAAAGAAGCTTGGTTCGAATCAACTGATGATACTGTAGTAAAAGAACTTAATTGGTTTGTTATAACAGCCATTCTCAGAACAACTTCGCCTGTTGGTACTGCTCAATGGCAATATATTCAACCTTCAAAAACCAAAGGTAAAGTCATTGATGTGTTTCATGCTTTTGAAGCCAAGTTGTACGAAATGGTTCAGGACATGCAAAACATGCAAAGACGTTATCCCAACGCAACTAAGAGCGCAATTTTTATGGAAGATGCTCGACATATGCCCTCCGTTCCTGACAATTGGGCTGATCTAGTAATAACTTCACCGCCTTACGCTAACAATTATGACTATGCAGATGCGACAAGACTTGAAATGACTTTTTGGGGAGACATTGAAGGATGGGGAGATCTGCAAGAGAAGGTTAGAAAATTTCTTGTAACCGCTTGTACACAGAACGTTACCAGTTTAAAAGATAAAGCGAACGAGATTTTGGAATCACCCTTGTTGACTCCAATTAGAAAAGAAATCACAGATGTGTTCAATGAATTGGCTGAAACAAGGTTAACTCGGGGTGGTAAAAAGAATTATCACTTAATGATAATTGCATATTTCAAGGACCTTGCGGAAGTTTTTCACGAGTTAAGAAGAGTAACAAAGAAGGGATGTAAAGTATGTTTTGTTATTGGCGATAGTGCTCCATACGGAGTTTATGTGCCAGTCGATAAGTGGTTAGGTGAACTTGCAGTTTATGCAGGTTTTGAATCATACGAATTTGAAAAACTTCGTGATCGTAATACAAAATGGAAAAATAGAAAACATAGAGTCCCTTTGCATGAAGGAAGACTTTGGATAAAAGGATAATGGCAAAATCACCAGCACATAAATGGGGGCAAATCATAGGAGACTTTCTTGAAGAAGTCTTTGCTACTGAACTTTCAAAGTTTGCCCGAAAACATAAGTTATACCTAGACACTCAAGGAGACCGTCCTGCTCGATCAGGAAAAAAGGTGAGCTGGATTGACTCATTTGAAAATTCTCATGACTTGGATTTTGTTCTTGAAAGAAATGGAACGAAAAACAAAATTGGAGACCCAGTTGCATTCATTGAAAGTGCTTGGAGACGGTACACCAAGCATTCAAGAAATAAAGCTCAAGAAATTCAAGGTGCTATTTTACCATTAGTAGCTACACATAAGAATTTCGCTCCATTTATGGGAGTTATGTTAGCAGGAGAATTTACAGACGGAGCATTGAATCAATTAAGGTCGTTAGGTTTCCATGTTCTTTATTTCCCTTATGACTTAATTCTTCAGGCATTCAAAAAATATGGAATAGACGCAAGTACAGAAGAAAATACGACAGAGAAAGACTTTCAAGATAAAATTGACAAGTGGGAAAAGTTCGATAATAAGAAGAATTTGGCCAATTATCTGCTAAGACTAAATAAAGTAGAAGTTGATGCCTTTTTTGAAAGCTTAGAAAAAGCCGTTTCAAGATTTATCGAATTAATAAGTGTTTTGCCTTTGCATGGAACTTCTAATACTCTTACAACAGTTGAAGAAGCCATCGACTTCATAGAAAGCTACCAAAATGATAATGGAAGCCTTCCTGTATTGAAATATGAAATCGTAGTTCGATACAATAACAAGGACAAGGTTGAAGGGATTTTTAATTCAAAAGAATCTGCAATTGAGTTTCTTGAGTCATATGCTGCACCAAAACCAAAGGACAAGAAATAAAAACACTGCCCCAGCATTGGCTAAGAAAACATAGGGCAGATAAGGCTTTCAGAAAGGTTCGTTCACTTAGCAAACTTCAGATTAGGCGGACAGGTCATCGCCTTGAAATCCGCTACTGCTCTTATACTTGACCGTTGACGGTTATTGTAAGAGCCAAAACAGATGCGGAAAACGGAATTCAAATATCGGCAAAAATATGGCGACAGAGAAAATAAAAAAGACTTGTAAGTATGGACATACTTTTTATAAAAGTAGTGCCTGTCCGACTTGCCCGATTTGTGAAAAGCTCAAAGAACCTGCTTCAGGATTTTTAGCACTTTTAAGCAGCCCTGCAAGAAATGCATTGCTTCATTACGGAATTGACACAATTGAAAAATTGTCTTCATATACAGAGAAGGAAATTCTGAAATTACACGGAATAGGAAAAGCGTCATTGCCCGTTTTTAGAAAAGCACTTGAAGAAAAAAGGTTGTCCTTCAAACGGAATGAAGACAAAAAATCAAGAAGATAAACATAGTATGAGAAAACTAATTGCAGCAATCAATATGACACTTGATGGGTTTTGCGATCATACGGCCGGGTTGCCTGATGAAGAAATTCATCAACATTATACGGAATTATTGGGTCAGGGAGACGCCATTTTATATGGCAGAACTACATATCAGCTTATGGAATTTTGGCGAACATTTTTGGAAAATCCTTCTGAAATAAAATCAATGAATGACTTTGCCATAGCTATTGACAATATTCCAAAGATTGTTTTTTCCCATACCCTGAATAATGTTGAATGGAAAAGCGCAACCATAGCAAATCGTGATATAAAAGAAACTGTTTTAGAACTCAAGCAACAATCAGGTAAAGATATTTTTGTTGGTAGTCCTGGTTTAATTATACAGTTAATGAAACTTAACTTGATTGATGAATTCCAACTTTGCATACATCCGGTTGTTGCGGGAAACGGTTTGCCATTATTTGAAAACATAAACGACAGGACTATTTTTAAACTCGTTAAGACTAAAGTCTTTAATGGTGGAGCGGTAATTCTGCATTATGAACCGAGAAATGAATAACAAAGCAGAACATAAAAAATGAAATAAATTATTTTGCAAAAAAACATTAAAATTGAAAGCAGATGCGAAAAATATCACTCTTCATTGCTACAAGTTTAGACGGTTACATTGCAAAACTGGAAAATTATAATTCACAAAATGAGTAAGACATTTTATAAATTTATTGAATCCGAATGAAACCAATAAAAATTTTATTCGCTCACAGCGGTGGTGGACAAGGGGGTGCAGGACAAGGAAGTTTCGACCTTGTTTCGTACCTGAAGAAAGAATTACAGAACGATTTTGAAATTCACTATCCAATAATAGATGATCCGGAAGACCCATCCTATCAAAAGTGGAAAAAGCTCTTGTCTAAAGAGTTTGAAAATTTAGACCAACCTGTTATGCTAATTGGACATTCATTAGGAGGTTCAATGCTGCTTAAATACATCTCGGAAGAAAAACCAAATATTTCAATTTCATCACTGTTTTTAGTTGCTACACCACATTGGGGAAAGAATGGTTGGGATATTGACGAATTTGTGCTGCAAGAAAATTTTGAACATAAATTAGGAAAAATAGCAACGGTATTTTTATATCACTGCAAAGAAGATTTAATTGTCCCTTTCAAACATTTGAATTTCTATAAAAAGGTATTCCCAAATGCAATCGTAAGGATTTTAAATGGAACAGACCATGCTTTTTCGAACGGATTACCGGAATTGGTTGGCGATATAAAATTGAAGAAATCATGACAAAAAGTAAATTAATGGAAATGCACAATGTTGGTATCGTGGTGGAATCCCTCGATAACGCAGTTGCATTTTTTTCGGAGATTGGATTGACTCTGGAAGGACGGATGAAGGTAGAAGGTGAATGGGCAGGACGTGTAACGGGACTTGGTAATCAGTCTGCTGAGATCGCAATGATGATTACCCCCGATGGACACTCCCGACTTGAACTTTCACAATTTCTAACTCCTCAAACAATTGCAGACCACAGGACCGCCCCGGTGAATTCACTTGGTTATCTCCGTGTCATGTTCAGGGTTGACAACCTTGACGAATTGCTGATTAGACTTGAGAAACATGGTGCTGAAGTGGTAGGAGAAGTGGTTCAGTTTGGGGACATGTATCGGCTTTGCTATATACGTGGGACGGAAGGACTACTTGTCGGATTGGCAGAACAACTCGGGACTGAAACAGCAACGGATATTTTGGAGAACACAGAAGTAAATTAACATTTTAAAATAAGATAGATAATGTTTACAGTAGAACAAATCGAATTGGCTCACAGCAAAATAAAGTCAGGAGCTGAATTTCCTAATTACATTCAGGATATTAAAGAAATTGGAGTCGTTGCATTTGAAACGTGGGTGACTGACAGTCATACAAAATATTTTGGTAACAACGAATTTCAAACAAAATCCAAACCGAAATATGCTGAAATGGTAATAGCTGAAAAGAGTGACACTGATAAATTCAATCACTATTTAAAAATTCACCAAAAGGGAGAAACAGACTATTTTACTTTTTGTACACATTGTGCTGAAACAGGAATTGAAAAATGGATTGTAAACCTTAATAAAATGACCTGCACCTATTATGACAAGGCTGAAAATGAAATATTAATTGAAAATGTTCCGTCTGTATAAAAACAACGAACCTCCACTGGTGTTAGCATCTCGCTGAGGCTAGTCAGTTTAAGACTATAGTTTCCTGATATAGAACAAAAAATAATAATAAATCAAAATTACTTATCTCAGTTTGCCCTTGATATAATCAAATAGCAATTCATATGAAAAGTCATTTTTGCATGCTTTTGATTATAAATAAATTATGGGTTTAAACAGATGACTAGACGAGTTTCATTGGTCAGTATATTTCCGTGGAGATCGGAAAGTTCGCTACAATTTATATATTTAAAATATGGTGTGCTTGCTATGAGTGAATGGAAAGCCCGCCTGCCGGAAGGGCAGGGTTAGTGCATTCTAATCCCCACTTGCCATTGCCAAACTATATATAAATTATGAAAAAGATACTTTATCTAATTGTTTATGCTTTTTTTCTTTGTGGCTGTGCAGGTATAGAAAACAAAAAGCCAAATATTATCCTGATATTTATTGACGATATGGGATGGGCAGATTTATCCTGCTTTGGAAATGTAGATGCGCAAACACCTAATATTGATAAACTGGAGTCAGAAGGTATATGCTTTGAGCAATTTTATGTGAATTCACCTATTTGTTCACCATCTCGTGTAGCAATCTCAACAGGAACTTACCCACAGCGCTGGAATATCACTTCTTACCTGGCTCATCGAGACCTTAACCATGAACGTAGCATGGTAAATTGGCTTGATCCTTCAGCACCTATGCTGGCTCGAAGATTGAACAATGCCGGGTATGCCACTGGTCATTTTGGCAAATGGCACATGGGCGGACAACGTGATGTGACTGACGCACCATACATCAATGAATATGGATTTGATAAATCACTGACCAATTTTGAAGGGATGGGAGCCAAATTGCTTCCCCTTACGAAAGACGAAAGTGGAAAAGTAGGACAGATTTGGAAGAAAGCGGAAATGCTTGGAAAACCTTTTAGGTGGATGCAAAGGTCTGAGATTACCACGGGATTTATTGATTCAGCTGTAAATTTTATTGATGAAGCTGTTAAAATGCAAAAACCATTTTACGTAAATATTTGGCCGGACGATGTACACAGCCCTTATTGGCCACCGTTTGAAGAATACGGAGTGGCAAAAGCATCCGGTAAAAGAGGGTTGTATCTGGCGGTTTTGGAAGCAATGGATCAACAGTTTGGAAAACTGGTTGACTATATTCAGACAAATAATGAATTACGCAACAATACACTGGTTTTGTTTTGTTCAGATAATGGGCCGGAGTTGGGTGCCGGACGAGCGGGAGAATTAAAGGGATATAAAACACATCTTTACGAAGGAGGAATACGTTCTTCCCTGATAGTCTGGGGGCCTGGATTTATGAGTGAAAAAGTTCAAGGTACTCGAAATAAAAGGTCGGTTTTTTCCGCTATAGATTTAGCACCGTCATTGCTTGAGTTTACCGGAACAAAATCACCTGACAGCTTCATTACAGATGGAGAATGTCATATACAAACAATTCTGGGAGAAGCAAATTCATCTCGTAAATCCCCAATATTTTACAGTCGTCCTCCGGATCGAAAAAATTATTACAATTTTAAGAATCTTCCTGATTTGGCTATGCGTGAAGGAGACTGGAAACTTTTGTGCGATTACGATGGAAGCAGGCCAGAACTGTATAATATTGTTAATGACCCTGGAGAGTCTCAAAACCTTGCAGAGGTACATGTCGGGAGAGTTGAGGAAATGACTCAAAAAGTGGTGTCATGGTATAGGTCTATGCCTGTATTGGAAACAGAAAAACATGAAGCTTCAAACCAGTAATATTTGATAGTATTAAAAGATTTAGGATATAATTGTTAAAAGAAAATACAAATCAGAAAGGTTTAAATAGTTTGAAAGATTAACGTAAAAATGTAAAGCATGAACAACTCAAAAAAACATGATGAGCGTATTGCAACTATGACGTTCGCTTCCGTGTATCCACATTATATCAAAAAAGTGGAGAGGAAAGGGAGAACAAAAGAAGAATTACATCAGGTAATTGAGTGGTTAACTGGCTATGATGAAAAAAAACTGCAAGCACTTATTGATGAAAAAGTAACTTTTGAAATATTTTTTCGGAATGCTACATTAAATGCTAATACTTATCTCATCACGGGTGTAATCTGTGGCTATCGGGTCGAAGAAATCGAGAATCCGTTAACGCAACAGGTGAGGTACTTGGACAAGTTGGTAGATGAATTGGCGAAAGGACGTAAGATGGAGAAGATACTGAGGGTTGTGTAGGGAGCTTTCATTAGTCTGGAATCACACTTAGTTTCGAAAAAAACTTTCCTATAAGTGCTATAAATTGTGAGAAAGTCGTAGAGTTACATCTATTATTTATTCCCCCGATTGACGAACTGCCTAATACCTTAGATGGATTTTTCCTAAGCAGAGAAAAACTTAAATGATGTATGTGCGTTATATTCAGGTGTTTACAGTTAACTGACTATCGATATGAGCAAATTAGGAATCATCATTATTGCATTTTTTTGTCTTCGAACAGATTGGCTGGGAGAGGCAGAATACTTAATTGATCAAACTGATGAAAGAGCTACTCTTTCTAATACCATCAAACTTAAAGAAAAAGGAGGTCAAACTGCCATTATGGAGTATGGCTTGGATGATGTCGAAAAATTAAGTGTCCATTATGACTATGGTAATGTAATGGACATGGAATCAAACTTTTACTCAAAAGACGGATTAATATTTTCAGAGTTTACCGTTGGACAGGATGTTTTAATCTATAAAAGAGAACTACAACCAAGCGAACCCTACGCATCCCTGATTGAATCTAAAATATACTTTAAGTCAGAAACTTATGGCCTTAAAAAGACCAGAAAGATAAATATCCATGAATCCGATAATATTGCGGAACTTAAACTTAAGCTTAAAGACAAGGAATTTAAAATTGATACGCTTGGTAGTACTGATTATCAAAGGATGACCGATAAATACAATCGAATAAAAAGAAAAACACAACAAGAGTAATCATTACTTTTTCTTGCACAAAACCATTTCCACAGTCTATTGTCTTAGGTTTTTGGTACATTTCCCCAAACTTTTGCATACTCATTTTAGCTATTCTCCTCCGTTCTCAATAGCTTAGTTTTAGATGAGTGCAACAAGCGTACAGGAAATTAAAAATTTCCATATATACCAATCTTCTGCCGGATCAGGAAAGACTTATACCCTGACCCGTGAATACCTCAAACTGGCTTTGAGGCGACCTGACTATTACAGGAGCATCTTGGCGGTGACTTTTACCAACAAAGCTACCGAAGAGATGAAATCCAGGATCATTGATACATTGGATTCATTATCTAGAGGTGCACATAGCATGTCAGGTGAGTTGCAGGAAGAACTGGGTATGTCAGCAGATCAATTGAAGCAAAGAGCGACTGATGTACTCAAAAATGTATTGCACAATTATTCTTCTTTTGCGGTCATCACCATTGATGCTTTTTTTCAAAAAGTGGTGCGTTCGTTTGCACGAGAGATAGGGGTTCAGGGAGGATTTCAGGTAGAGCTCAACCAGCAAAAAGTAATATCCGAGGTAGTCGATAAACTACTGATGGAAATAGGGGAAAATAAAAGCCTTACCAATTGGCTGACTGAATTTGCCTTTTACAAAATCAATGAAGGACAATCCTGGGATACCAGAAAAGACATTAATGGACTAGCAAACGAGCTTTTCAAAGAGCTGTTTGTGCAGGAAAAGGAGAAGATTTTCCAAAGTATGGGAGATGAAGACTTTATGCCTTCTTTCATGAAATCTTTGAATCAATTGGTTAGAAATTTTGAAAGCAAACTACTTGCTCATGGCAATGCTGCTATCAAAATCATGGAGCAATACGGATTGAATCAGTTCGATTTTTCTTATGGCGTGGCTGGTGTTGGTGGTTATTTACACAAGCTTTCGCAGCAAGTAGTAGCAGAGCCGGGAATACGCGCTATCCAGGCACTCAACGAAGGGAAATGGTACAGCAAAGCATCCAACAAAAAGGAAGCTATAGATCAGGCTGTTGACGGTGGCTTGGCTCAGGTCTTGCAGGATATTATTGTGCATTGGGAGCAGCATTTTCAAAGGTATTTTACTGCCAAACAAATTATCCGAAACATCTATACTTTTGGCCTGTTGTCGGAGGTGTCCAACCAGCTCAATGACTATCGTGATCAAAATGACCTGTTGTTGATTTCTGATTTTCCGGTATTCCTCAACAACATCATTCGTGACAGTGACACACCATATATTTATGAGAAAATAGGATCAAGGTTTAGCAACTATCTGATCGATGAGTTTCAGGATACTTCAGGGTTGCAATGGCAAAATTTTAAACCACTGGTGAAGGACGTAGTGGATGCAGGGAATTTCAGCATGGTGGTGGGAGACATCAAGCAATCCATCTACCGCTGGAGGGGCGGCAATTGGAAATTGCTTTTAGAGAAAATAAAGGAAGATGTAGGGGAACAATATGCTGTAAACATTCCGTTGCAAGCCAATTGGAGAAGCAAGAAGAATATCGTGGAATTTAATAATGACCTCTTCAGTAAGACACCTCAAATTATTTACGAACATTTCCAAAAGGAAGCAGGGGAAGGTATTGATGAGATTGAAAACATAAAAAAAGCATACTCGGAAGTCGAGCAAGATCATGTGGAGGGAGAAAAATCCACCGGGGGTATCATCGACATCCGGTTCATTCGTAAAGAGGAAGGTGAAAGCTCCAGGGAGACAGCCATTGGGAATCTGATTGAAACAGTAGAAAAACTACAGGATACAAAATGCAATCTTAGAGACATTGCCATATTGATCAGAAACAAATACGATGGCAAACTGATCACTGAGGCATTGATGCAACGTGAATCTGAAAATGAACAGTCGAGGTACAAGTATGACATCATTTCTAACGAATCACTATTCCTAAAGAATTCTCCGGTAGTCAATTTCATTGTATGTGCGTTGAAAGTCTTGTTCCATTCGAAAGAACAGGTTTATCAATCTGAGTTGCTGTACGCCTGGAATGTGTATTTGAAAAATGAACAGCCTCAGCTTATTGGTGTTTTCAAAGAGCAGAAAAACAATCCTTTGAGCATTTTGGCTGAGCATAAAAAAGAATTGAATGCACAAAGTCTGATAGATCAGATAGAATCTCTGATCAGGTTGTTTGGACTTCAGGAATATAAAGACCAGATGGCTTATCTTTTGGCTTTTCAGGATGCCGTGCTTGATTTTTCAGAAAGGGAAAATACTGGCGTGGATGGGTTCCTGCAATGGTGGGAAGAAAACAAAGACCGTTCGATTCAGGTTTCTGACGAAATGGAAGCCATGCGCCTGATGACCATCCACAAATCAAAAGGTCTGCAATTCAAAGTGGTCATTATACCATTTTGCAACTGGAAAATGGATCATAGCCCCATGCATGACAATATCGTTTGGTGTGATACTAAGGAAAATGAGCCTTTCTCAAACTTACCTTATGTACCCCTCAAGTACAAAAAGGACATGGATAAGTCTCTTTTTGCGGCAGATTACTGGGAGGAAAAAGTAAAAGCTTATGTGGACAATTTGAATCTCCTGTATGTGGCATTTACCAGAGCAGAAGAGGCACTTTACATTATGTCCGAATTGGATGAAAAGAAAACTGATGCGCTATCAGGTGTAAATACACTATTGCACCATTACATTACTTTGCATGACCTTGAGGGATGGCATGTAGAGGAGGATCACTATAGTTTTGGAGAAAAGTTGCCTTACTCTGTGTATGAACGAGATGGAAAGGCTGAGGAATTTTCCCTGACCAAATTAATTTCCAATCCATGGAATGAACGAAAGGATTTGTCTATCCGATCTGGCCAGTTTATCCGCAACGAAGAGGTACTTGACCGCATCAATGAAGGAGTGATCATACACTACATATTGTCAAAAGTAACATTACGCAAAGATTTTGAAAAGGCGATAAAAGCAGCAGAAATTGAATATGGATTGAGCATTGATGAGGTAAGTGAAATCAAAATAAAGTTACGCTCTATTTTCAATATCGATCAGGTGAACGATTGGTTTTCTGATCGTTGGCAGGTGAAAAATGAGGTCAGTATTATTACAGAATCGGGAAATGATAAAAGACTGGATCGTGTAATGATTCAGAAAAATAAGGCGGTAGTAGTGGATTTTAAAACGGGAGAACAACGGGATAGCAACAAAAGGCAAGTAAAGGAGTACATGGATATTTTAACTTCCATGGGATATGAAAATATAGAAGGGTATCTCTTATATATTTCTTTGAATAAAGTGGAAAGTTGTAAATAGTCAACAGTCAATGGTCAACCGTTTACCAGTATTAGTTAATCAAATAGGATGAAAATATGGTTGCCTTGGACGACTAACGAGTAATTTGTAAACATAAACCAGAATAAAATGAAAGCAGTACTATGCAAATCTTACGGAAAACCGGAAACTTTGGTAATAGAAGAAACAGATTCGCCAACACCCGGCAAGGGTGAGGTGATCATCACTGTAAAAGCTTGCGGCTTGAATTTCCCGGACACGTTAATCATAGAGGGTAAATATCAGTTTAAACCCGAAATGCCATTTTCTCCCGGTGGTGAAGTAGCCGGGATTGTCAAAGAAGTGGGAGAGGGTGTTTCTCATTTGAAGCCTGGTGACAAGGTAATGTCAGGTACTGGTTGGGGAGGTTTTGCCGAAGAAGTAAAAGCCATGGCGAGCAATGTATTCCCCATTCCTCCCAAAATGGATTTCGTAACTGCCGCTTCATCTATGATGACTTATGGCACATCTTACCACGCCTTGGTAAACAGAGCCGAATTGAAATCAGGGGAAACCTTGCTGGTGCTAGGTGCAGCTGGCGGAGTTGGTACGGCAGCCATACAAATTGCAAAAAATATTGGAGCTACTGTAATAGCAGCAGCTTCAAGCGATGAGAAGCTGGAATATTGCAAATCCATAGGAGCAGATTTTACCATCAACTATTCCAAAGAAGACCTCAAAGAAAGAGGGAAGGAGTTGACCAATGGAAAAGGTGTAGATGTGATTTACGATCCGGTTGGAGATAAATACACTGAACCTGCTTTGCGTACCATAGCCTGGAAAGGCCGCTATCTGGTAGTAGGTTTTGCTGCTGGAGATATTCCGAAAATTCCACTAAACTTGCCATTGCTCAAAGGCTGCCAGATTGTAGGTGTGTTTTGGGGAGGTTTTTTCCGCAACGAGCCGCAGAAAAATGCAGAGAATTTCATGACCATAGCCAGGTGGTTTGCCGAAGGAAAGTTAATACCTCAAATACACGCACAGTACCCACTGGAAAAAGTAGCCGAAGCTATGAATGCCCTGACCAATAAGGAAGTGATGGGCAAGGTGGTCTTAGTGCCTTAGTATTTTAAATAAACAAATAGCAATAAAAAATGGATAAAAATCAACTTAATGAAGAAGTAAAGATCGAAATGTTGAAATTGATCAGGGAAAACAAAATTACGGAAGCCATGAAGGTGGTTATGGATGCTTTGGGTTGTGGATTACGAGAGGCAAAGGAAATTGTAGATCAATACAGATGATTTTTACAAAAGTCATTATTCAATTGATCAATTAAAAGTGCTACGCTTGCTTATTGGTCATGTTGTTTCTAGCTGGTTGTGGGGTAGAAATGCATGAGGATGTGGCAATGGCTTATGAAAACCTTCAGGAGGTAGTTGATTTCAACATCCACATCAAGCCAATTATTTCTGACCGTTGCTATCAGTGCCATGACCCGGATGAGCAAACCCGGGGAGTTGACTTGCGCCTTGACAATGAAGAAGGGCTTTTTCCATGGAAGTTCCACAATTTGATTAGCCTTTCTTATAATTTCAGTTCTACTCTAAAATCATAAAAAAAATCATCATTTATAGACTTCTGGGTTGGACTTTGCGATGAAAGCCGATGATACTTTTTGCCAAGTGGATTACCTATAAAATGTTAAATAGGAATTTATCGATAAAAAAATACAGTAAATTAAGCAATTAATCCACTCAATGATAAATGGACTTGTTTTCCTTTAAGCTATGAAAACTATTAGAGTACGGTTAATGAAGAAACTACTATCGGCGTGCAAGATGAATTGCTGTGCATGGATATTTATATTGTCTTTAATGATGGTAGGTTGTGGGGTGGATATGCCAGAAGATGTTGCCATTGCTTACAAGAAGCTACCTGAATCCATTGATTTCAACATTCATGTAAAGCCCATAATTTCCGATCGTTGCTTTGCCTGTCATGGCCCTGATGAACAAACAAGGAAGGCCAATCTACGCCTTGACAGCAAAGAAGGTTTTTTTGCGAAAGGTGAAAGTGGTGAATATGCTTTTGTTCCTGGAAATCTGAATAAAAGTGATGCCATTAGCAGAATATTGAGTGAAGATCCGGAGTACATGATGCCTTCCCCAAAATCAAACCATGTATTAAGTGCAGAGGAAAAAGCTGCCATAGTAAAATGGGTGGAGCAAGGAGCAGAATGGAAGGATCATTGGGCGTTTATTCCACCAGAAAAAAGGCCACTTCCTGAAAACATTTCGGGCTGGAAAACCAGAAATGAAATAGATCTTTTTATTCAGGAGAAGCTGTCACAAAACGACTTGAAAACATCTCAGGAGGAAGATAAGTTGAGGTTGCTAAGAAGGGTGACCATGGAGCTCACCGGGTTGCCACCTACCATTTCTGAGATAGAGGCTTACATGAATGACGATTCAGAGGAAGCATACGAACGGGTAGTAGATCGATTACTTGAATCTGATGCCTATGCAGAAAGGATGACACTGGAGTGGCTGGATTTGGCAAGATACGCCGACTCTCATGGTTTCCATGCCGACGGTGAGCGTATGATGTGGCCATGGAGGGATTGGGTGATTAAAGCTTTCAAAGAAAACAAACCTTATGATCAATTTGTGACCGAACAGTTGGCAGGAGATCTGATGCCTAACGCTACCAAGGATCAGATAATAGCAACTGCATTTAACAGGAATCATCCAATGACAGCCGAGGGAGGAGCCGTAGATGAGGAATTTAGAGTTGAATATGTGACCAACCGTACCAATACATTAGGAACGGCTTTTCTGGGGCTCACTGTAGAGTGTGCGAAGTGTCATGACCATAAGTTTGATCCCATTTCCCAAAAAGAGTATTTTCAATTGAGTGCATTTTTCAATAACGTAAAGGAATTGGGCATGACTGGTGACGATGGAAACTATGGCCCAATGTTAACACTTACCGATGAAACAACCGATCAGATTATCGCAGCACTGGACGAAGATATTCACAAATTGGAGGAAAAAAATCGTTTGAAAACTGAAGAATTATTAGCCATAAAAGACTTTGTCAATAACCAAAATCTGACACAGGTAAAACCGATTTTACATCATTCCTTTGAACGATTGACCAAAACTGATTCAAGTGAGTTTTTGGACAACCGGGCACTCACTGTGCAGAATGGAACTGATACTATTAGAGGTGTCTCAGGGTCGGCACGCCGATTTGATCATCAGGATGATAAGATTGTTTTCAACGAATTTGGACAGTTTGAAGCGACCGATCATTTTTCTGTTTCTGTGTGGGTAAATCCCGTTGAGGATAATGGGAAGAGTAAAGTTATTGTGAGTAATGTAGGGTCAAAAAATAGTTTATGGCGTGGTTGGGAGTTGTACCTCGATTCAACCAATAATGCAGCAGTGCGACTGATCAGTAGCCTGCCTCATAACTATATCCATGTGAAAAGTAGCGAGAAAATACCATTGAATGAATGGACTCATGTGCTGTTTACTTATGATGGATCATCTAAAGCTGATGGAGTTAATATATATGTAAATGGGAAAATGAGTGCTCAGGGAATTGTTTATAATGACCTGTACAAAAGTATTTTACCTACCAATACTGCCCGCCAAAGAGATTTTCGTGGGTTGCTGATGGGAAAAAGCTACCGAACTTTTGGAGGAGACAATGGTATCTACAAAGGCTCTTTTGACGAGTTTTTGGTTTTCGATTGGGAAGTACCGGATACACAGGTAACATCCATTTATGAACAATCCAAACAAGGAAAAATGCCAGTCATTTATGTTGATAAAAGCAAAGATTTCAAAAGAATTTCAGATGAACTGGCGAAGTTAAGGGCAAAACGGCTCAATATGGTGGATACCATTCCTGAACTCATGGTAATGAAAGAAATGGAAAAAACACGTCCAACTTATGTGCTTCGAAGAGGTGTTTATGATGCGCATGGCGAACAGGTAGATCCAGGGACACCCAAGAAAGTTCTTGAAATGCCTTCTGGTTTTCCAAAAAACAGACTTGGTTTAAGCCAATGGCTTTTTGATAAAAAGAATCCTCTCACGGCAAGAGTGGCAGTAAATAGATATTGGCAAATGGTTTTTGGCCGTGGAATTGTGAGCACAGCAGATGATTTTGGTAGTCAGGGTGCCCTGCCTACACACCCTGAATTGTTGGATTGGCTAGCGGTTGAGTTTATGGAGTCGGGCTGGGATGTTAAAGCCCTGATAAGGAAGATGGTAACCAGTTATACCTATCGGCAAAGCTCAAAAGCATCTAAAGAGCACATGGAAAAGGATGATGAGAATATCTGGTTGGCAAGAGCTCCCAGCTATCGTTGGCAGGCAGAATTTATCCGAGACAATGCACTGGCATCAAGCGGTCTTCTAAACAAAGATTTGGGAGGGGAAAGTTCTAAACCTTATCAACCAGATGGGCTATGGATTGAAAAGGGAAATTTTTCTCATTTCCTACTGAGGTACAAGCGGGATGGGGACAAAAGACAGTACCGCAGGAGTATGTACACTTTCATTCGCAGGACGTCCCCACCACCGTTTATGGAACTTTTTGATGCTCCAAGCAGGGAAGTTTGCACCATAACGAGAGAACGCACAAATACCCCTTTGCAGTCATTGGTTTTACTTAATGATCCACAGTTTTTGGAAGCTTCCAGGGCTTTGGCATTCAGGTTGAAAAATGAGGCCGGAGATTCGTTGAAGGATAAAATAGAGACTGGTTTTCAATTGGTGTTGAGCAGGCCACCGAATGAAAAGGAAACAGAAATATTTGAAGCTCTTTATCAGGAAGAGTATGAAGAATTTAAGAAAGATGAAATGGGAGTGAAGGATTATCTTGCTGTGGGGGACTATTCTGATTCCGAAAGTTACGATCCGATAGAAATGGCGGCACTGTCGGTCTTGTCAAATACGCTGTTTAATATGGATGAAGCTTACGTAAAAAGATAGAAACATGTGTGATCATTTTAACAGCAACTATAGCAGACGTGATTTTTTAGCACGAACATCACTTGGATTGGGAGCCCTGACATTGGGTTCGTTGATTGATCCGTTTAGCTTAACGGCAGCAGCTCCGCCTATGGGTGGTGGGGTACTTGGCGGTCCACATTTTACACCTAAGGTGAAAAGGGTTATTTATCTCTTCCAAAGCGGAGCTCCTTCACAGCTGGATTTGTTCGATTACAAGCCCTTGCTCAATAAGATGAATGGACAAGAACTGCCGGACAGTGTGCGAAAGGGGCAAAGACTGACAGGTATGACTTCCGGTCAAACTTCATTGCCATTAGCAGGCTCTATTTTCAACTTCAAACAGTATGGACAAAGTGATGCATGGATGAGTGAACTCATGCCACATACTGCAAAGATTACCGATGAACTATGCTTTATCAAGTCGATGTACACCGAGGCTATCAACCATGATCCTGCAGTTACTTTTATCCAGACGGGTTCTCAATTTCCTGGAAGGCCCTCTATTGGTTCGTGGGTGAGCTATGGATTGGGTAGCGACAATGCCAATCTTCCGGGGTTTGTGGTACTGGTAACTAAAGACAAATTTGGACAGCCACTGTACTCCCGGCTTTGGGGAAATGGGTTTCTTCCGTCAGAACATCAGGGAGTGCAGTTCAGAGCGGGTAAAAACCCGGTATTGTTCCTGTCTAACCCTCCGGGTGTCAGTGAAAAGAACAGGCGTACTCAATTAGATCACTTGAATGCTTTGCAGCAGATGCAATTTGATCAGATGGGGGATCCGGAGATCAAAGCCAGAATGTCTCAATATGAAATGGCGTATAGAATGCAGACATCTGTGCCAGAAATAATGGATGTCTCAGGTGAACCGGATTATATCTATGACATGTATGGGGAGGACAGTAGAAAGCCGGGTACTTATGCAGCCAACTGCCTGTTGGCCAGAAGGCTGATTGAAAAGGATGTGAAATTCGTACAATTGTATCATCAGGGTTGGGATCAACATGGCAACCTGCCAAACGCAATTAAAAGCCAGTGTAAAGAAACCGATCAGCCGTCAGCAGCTTTGATAATGGATTTAAAACAAAGAGGCTTACTTGAAGATACGCTAGTGATATGGGGAGGGGAATTTGGCAGAACCAATTATTCACAAGGAACATTGAGTGCAACCAATTATGGCCGAGATCATCATCCGAAGTGTTATACATTGTTTATGGCAGGAGCTGGAATAAAGGCAGGAACGGTATATGGCAGTACAGATGAATTTGGATACAACATACAGGAAAATGGTGTACACATACATGATTTTCAGGCGACACTTATGCATCTGCTGGGAGTGGATCATGAGCGACTTACCTATAAATATCAGGGAAGAAGGTTTAGACTCACTGATGTGCATGGTAAAGTGGTGAAGGATATTTTGTCGTAGTTGATATAATCTGAAAAGAACTTTAGTGTAAATTTCGTGGGATTTATACAAATGAGATTATTTTAAGCAGGGCAAACGCATTTAAAAACAAAACCTCCTACCGTACCAGTTACGGTATCCCATGAAGCTGTAGTCAACCCTAACAGACCCCAGAACAACTTGCCTGACGGCAGTCAGGAGCTTGGGGATAGTAAGAATTTTTAAATGCATTTGCTCTGTTATTTCAAGTTCCGAATCATCTTATGGTAATCCAGGTGTAGGTATTTTCCATTGTAATTGAAAGTAATAGAATTAGCTTTTTTCTGAGCTTTACAATAAGGGGAGTCATAGCGATCATATTCCGTATTTATTGGTTTTTTATTTACCAAAAAATCAGAATTATAAGTTAATTGATATTCTTTACCATTTGAAAAATAGATCACTTTAAGGTTTTGCGAATCAAATGTCAATTTGTTATTAAGTATTCTTTTACAGAATCCTCCAAAAGTGTGATCTTCTTCTTTCGATCCTGCTTCTGTTATCCAAAACGTTTGTTTTCCATTCTGAATAAGATCGTCAGTAGTGTTTTCTCTGAAGAAAAATCCATTTTTGCCAATGAATGCACAATATGTATTGCCTTTTTTCCCCATTGCATAGTTGTCAGTGACATAGACACTATCAAATTGTTCTTTAGGGAAATTTGCATGAGTATAATCCAATAGGTCATATTCCATCAATCCTTTCTTATCAGGAAGATTATATATAGCAAGGCTAACATTGCTATTCTGGGCAACATGAGGCAAATGTCCGTACCCCACCCAATAGCTGGGAGAATGCGCTTCCACATCTTTTTCAACGGCGGGGTGTGAATGAAATATGCTAAATGAATTTCCTATATTCATACCAGAAACATGTTGTTGACTACCATAAGTGCCCGGGTGATAATTTTGTACTGAATAGATCGAATAGTCTTTTGTTTTGTACGTATATGTATTTCCCTTTTGAATGGCTACTCCGTTACTTTGTGGATTGAGCATGCGGGTAAGAACAGGCTCCAGATGGAGCAGTCTTAAAAATGTAAAGTCCAGAGTAGTAAATCCGGTTAAAAAGCTATTGGAAAACATATTGTTCTTCCGTACAAATTCAAGTGAGTTTCGGATTACTTCAGGGTTTGAAAAAGCTTCCATTCCAAGTTGCATCATCATACTCCTATCATCTGTTCCAAAGTATCCTTCCTTCTTAAGTTCAGAAATGTCCAGTCCATTATTTTGTTTTATGATCATAGTATTTGTATCCTTAGCTATTTCAATGAGCACCGGGGGAGGAGAGTACCGTTTGGTAGTCATCATGCCATACATTAAGCCGGGATTCATCTTTTTCCCGCTACCCCAATAATATTCCGGAATGCCACCGAAGGAAGCAGCAGAATTTGTTCCTTTTCGGTTTCTTTCATATGCTCTGCCGCTCACGGAGATGAACATACCTTTTATATTTTGAGAGGCTACATCATAAAAAAGTAGGTCCATTATGATTTGCATCTTTTTCACCAGTTCCTGATCTTCAGCCAAATCAATTATATTGATCATTCCTCCAATATCTTCTTTGTAATAGACACTGGAAAAAAACTCAGTGAATCCATAATTCCATCGCATTTCCATCCAATCCATTATTCTTTTCCTGGCTTTGGTCATGTGCTCCTTTCCGGACATTCCACTTTTTGGAAAAATTACATCGGGGTATTTTTGCCCTACAAGGTATTCAGCGGAAGCAAATAAAATTTGATGGTTTTCACTCCAGTAGCACATTGAATTCCCTCCTGGCTCATCCCACCAATACCTGAAGGCCATAAGAGCATGTTCTATTTCAGAAATTGTATTTTTTGGAATCTCATTTTCAAATTCATAAATCATACGGATAAGGTTGACCAGATTGAAATCAGAACAGTCGTATTGGTTGTTTATATACTCAAGTGTACCATCCAATCGATTCCAATCTATATCTAAAAATCCATTTGACAGTTCTGCATAGATTTGATTCTGTTGCGTATTAATTTTATCTGGAGGTAGCATGGGGTAGCTTTGATAAGAAGATATCCGATAAAGATCAAAAATAGTAGTTGCACCAATAATCGTTATAAGCAAAATCAGTAGATATAGCCATTTGTATTTCATTTTCGGGATTGCTTTCAGGATGATAGAGTATCCATCAAATATAATTCAATGAGATTTATGGTTTAAATAAATCTACCTCCTTTTGAATTTTAAAATAACCTTGGCAAATGATAATGTACTTGGCGTCATTCAATTTGTGGTGTTGAGAAAGTGATTTTATTCTTGAAAAAAAGAGTACTTGAATCAATGGATAACAAATAAAAATCTCTAACTTTTCGATGAGGAATAAATTTTTAGTATGATGAGGAATAGAATATTATTTGGAATTCTGGCTTTACTTATTGTTATTCAATTTTTTAGAATAGATAAGGAAAACCCACCTGTGGATCCAAAAAAGGATTTCATTGCCATAACCAATCCACCATTAAAGATTGCTAATGTTATTAAGGCAAGTTGTTATGATTGTCATTCTTTTGAGACGACCTATCCCTGGTATTCCAATGTAGCACCTGTCTCTTGGTGGGTGAAGCACCATATAGATGATGCCAGAAAGCACCTAAATTTTTCCACTTGGGCTGATTATAATGATAAAAAGCAAGACCACAAACTGGAAGAATGTGTGGAGGAAGTTGGAGAAGGAGAAATGCCGTTGGACTCTTATACTTGGATTCACAGTGAGGCTGTATTGAGCAAGACCCAAAGGGACGAATTGGTTGATTGGTTTGAATCTAAGCGTACCCACATTTCAGATAAAAAATAAATGAACCTGAATCAGGTTACCATACCGTCTGTGAATCTGGAAAAGTCAGTTGAGTTTTATAAAAAACTTGGTTTGCAATTGATAGTAGATTCTATTCCCAGATATGCCAGATTTGTTTGCCCAGATGGCAATGCTACATTTTCTGTTCACCGGGTAGAAAAGTTACCTGTAGGTGAGGGGGTTACTGTTTATTTTGAATGCGAAAATCTGGATGTTGAATACAATAGGTTACTCTCAGAAGGAGTGGAGTTCATTCATCCTCCCATTGATCAAACATGGCTCTGGAAAGAAGCACGGTTAAAAGATCCGGATGGAAACAGTATTATTTTGTTTTACGGAGGTGAAAATAGGGTTAACCCACCTTGGAGGGTGTAAAGTGGTTTGTCAATTCCTCTTATTCAACTCATCTCTAATCTTAGCTGCTCCTTCATAATCTTCTTTGGCAAGGGCATCTTCCAGCATTTTGTTGAGTTTTTCGGTAGAAAAATCTTTAATTTCCTTCTTTTTACCTGGTTTTTGAGGCTTGGATTCGGGTTTTTGTGCTGTTTCTAATTCGTCTTCAAATTCATCCGAAAGGGTAATGCCGGCATCTTCCAATACAGATTCTTTGGTGTAGATATCTGCTTTGAACCGTATGCCGATAGCAATGGCGTCAGAAGGACGGGAATCAATTTCAACAGTTTGGCCTAAATGTTCGCAAACTATCTTGGCAAAAAACACACCTTCTTTCAGGTCAGAAATGATGATTTCTTTGACTTTGATTTTGAAATGATGGGAAAATGACTTGAACAAGTCATGGGTCATGGGACGGTTTGGAGATATTTTCTCAATCTCAATGGCAATAGCCTGAGCTTCAAATGTACCTATAATGATTGGCAGCCTTCTGGTACCATTTACTTCTCCCAATACAAGTGCAAATGATCCTGCTTGTGAATGGCTTGATGACAATCCTAATATTTCTAGTTTAATTTTATCCAAATCTTGCTCAATTACCTACTTATTTCAAATTAATACTAATTATACTATCCTACACTAAAGTAGTGCAGGACACTAATAATTAATTATTTGCAGCATTTATTGCCTTTGTCAACTTAGGAACTACATCAAATGCATCTCCTACGATACCATAATCTGCAGCTTTGAAAAAAGGTGCTTCCGGGTCTTTGTTTATCACTACAATTACTTTCGAAGAATTTACTCCGGCCAGATGCTGAATCGCTCCGGAAATTCCTACTGCGATGTATAAGCTTGGAGCTACCTTGATGCCTGTTTGTCCTACGTGCTCGTGGTGAGGCCTCCAATCCATATCTGATACAGGCTTGCTACAGCCTGTAGCGGCACCCAAAGATTTGGCAAGGTCTTCTATCATTCCCCAGTTTTCCGGCCCTTTCAACCCTCTTCCGCCAGACACTACAATGTCAGCTTCTGGCAATAGGACGTCTCCCGTTGCTTTATTTTGAGACAATATTTTCACGCCAAAATCTTTGTCTTCAAGATTGGGCTCATATTTTTCAATTGTTGGAGCAGAGCCATCCTCTTTGATGACCGCTGCATTTTTCTTTATGCCTATAATCTTTTTATCGGACGATAAATCCACTATAGCAAATGCCTTACCAGTATAAATACTTCTTTTAACCTTAAATCCATCAGTTGTGTCAGGAAGTTCAGTCACATTAGTAGCCATACTTGCACCAACTTTAATGGATACACTGGCTGCAACCGGATCACCGATTGATGACTGAGCCAGCACCAGGGTATTTGCATTTTCTTTCTCAAAAGCCTGAGCTATTGCAGATGAATATGCCTGAATCACTCCCATGTTAAGTTTCGAATCATCAACATGCAATACTTTGGCTGCTCCGGCTTTTCCTATTACTTCCAGTGCCTGATTTTCAATACTTCCGAATACTATCGCGATTACTTCGGCACCATTAGACATTGCAGATGCATAACTTACCGCTTCCAGTGATGAATTTTTCGCTGCTCCTTCTGCGTTTTCTATAAATACTAATATGGACATGTTCTTTGTTTTGGGTTGATGTTTATTCTAAATATTATTTTTCTCAGCAAGGGTTAAATGACTTTCGCCTCGTTTTTCAAAAGCTGAACCAATTCTTCAACATTGTCAGCATCTACCATTCTTATGGCTCCTTTAGCGGGTGGCAACTCAAATGAATTGGTGGCAACCCGGGTAGTGTTGTCTGTTGGTTCTATTACATTTAGCGGTTTTGTCCTTGCTGTCATAATACCACGCATGTTTGGTATTTTCCATTCTGCTATTGGTTCCTGACATCCAAGTACCAGTGGCAATTCTGCTTCCAGAGATTCTTTTCCTCCCTCAATTTCACGAGCCATTTTAGCAGTAGTACCTTCAATATCAAGTGTCATTACAGGAGATAATGAAGGGATACCTAGTAGTTCACCAACCATTCCATGAACTTGTCCACCGTTAAAATCTATTGATTCTCTGCCCATCAGTATCAAATCGTAGTTTCCGTCTTTGGCTACAGCCGCAATCTGATTGGCTACAAAAAATGAATCAGATGGAAAGGCGTTGATGCGTATGGCCTCATCGGCACCTATTGCCAGTGCTTTTCTCAATGTTGGTTCTGTTTCAGCTTCACCAACATTCAATACAGTAATAGAACCTCCTGATTGTTCTTTGAGCTCGACTGCTCTGGCAAGAGCATAATCATCATAGGGGCCTATAATATATTGAACACCAGTCTTATCAAATGATGTATTGTTGTTCGTAAAGGCAATTTTGGAAGTCGTGTCTGGCACGTGGGTAATGCAAACCAGTATTTTCATTTCAAAGTAATTTGTGTGTTAATGTGTTTGTTTTTTTATTTGATTCAAGTCAATATTAAAAGCATTTCTATATAAAAACGATCGTCTTGAATCAGCCTCGAAGTTATATAAATATAAATAATTTGTAGAAACCGATCTTCATTAATTCATTATTTTGTATAGAATAACAAAGCTACGAGAAAAGCAGATTTTATTGTATATTCATGATTTGATATATCCGGGCTTCACTGTTCTATCTTCCTTTTTATTTCAATTTAGGAAAAACAGAAAGTAAGAGTATGTAAGTTTATTAACATCAAAATTTGTTAAGTTTACTAACCCTAATTAAACTCATTTCTACTATGCCAACATATCAAATAACCATTAATGGAAAAAAGCAAACCATTGACAGTGTGGATGCTGACATGCCCATACTCTGGGTGTTGCGTGACATGCTGCAAATGACAGGTACTAAATTCGGATGCGGTAAAGCTCTGTGTGGTGCCTGTACGGTTCATCTCAACGGAACGGCAATTCGTTCTTGTTCTACTCCGATCAGTGCAGTTGGAGATCAGAAAATTAAAACTATCGAAGGCCTTTCAGAAAATGGAGACCATCCACTACAGCAAGCCTGGGTACAGGAAAATGTACCTCAATGTGGATATTGCCAATCGGGGCAAATTATGAATGCTGCTGCTTTTCTGGATAGCAATCCCAGTCCTTCAGATGAAGAAATAAGAGATGCAATGAATGGAAACATCTGTAGATGTGGTACTTACAATAGAATTCACAAGGCTATCAAAGTGGCCGCAGAGAAAGGAGGGAAATCATGAAAGATATAAAAAGCAGCACCATAGTAAAAGTTGACAGGAGAACATTTCTTAAGACAGGGGTAATGGGTTCTACTGGTCTGATTTTAGGAACACAGATTGCCTGTTCAACATTGTTTCAGGAAGAGCCAAGAGCAAAAGCTACGTTTAGCCCTAATGTTTTCTTAACTATTAATGAAAAGGGTGAGATAACTATTGTAACCCATAGATCTGAAATGGGAACGGGCATTAGGACAAGCTTACCCGCAGTTGTGGCTGATGAATTAGAAGCAGATTGGAATATGGTGACCATCCAGCAAGCGATTGGTGATGAGGAAACTTATGGAGATCAAAACACTGATGGATCTTATTCAATTCGAATGTTTTACATGCCAATGCGTCGTGTCGGGGCTGCTGCCAAGATGATGTTGGAACAGGCTGCTGCTGCCAAGTGGAAGGTAAATGTAAGCGAGTGCAGAGCAAAAAATAATAATGTAGTTCATGAACCATCAGGAAAGAAATTTGATTTTGGAGAACTGGCTGGTGATGCCTCTAAACTTACAGTTCCGGAAGAGAAGGATATCAAATTAAAAGACAGTAAAAATTTTAGCAAGATTGGTAAGTCAACCCCAATTACTGATTTAAAAGATATAGTAACTGGTAAAGCAAATTTTGGATTAGATACTATTTTGCCAGAATTAAAAGTAGCAGTGATCCGAAGGTGTCCGGTGGCCGGAGGTAAGGTGGTTTCTCACAATGCCGAAGCTGCATTGAAAGTGTCCGGAGTACAAAAGGTGTTTGTATTAGAATCACCTGGTTTTCCTGCGGGATTTAACGCCCCGCTTGGTGGAGTGGTAGTGGTGGCAGATAATACCTGGGCAGCAATCAAAGGCAGAGATGCACTGGATGTTGAATGGGACAATGGAGCGAATGGTGACTACAACAGTGAAGAATACTTAACGGATTTAGTTGCTAAAACTAAGACAAGTAATACTATTCGAAGAGAAAACGGAGATATTAAAAAAGCATTAAAAGGAGCTGGTAAAATACTGGACAGCACTTACGTTCTTCAACATTTATCACATACACCAATGGAACCTCCGTGCGGAGTAGCTTATGCTCAGGAAGGAAAATGTGAACTTTGGGTTCCAACTCAAAACCCTAAATGGGTGCAGGAAGGTGTGGCAGCAGCTTTGGAAATAAAAAAGGAAAATGTTACAGTCAATGTAACGCTCCTTGGAGGTGGGTTTGGAAGAAAATCCAAAGCGGATTTTTCGGTGGAGACAGCCAAAATTTCAAAAGAATTTGGTTCTCCTGTTAAATTGTTATGGACAAGGGAAGATGACATTCAGCACGATTTGTATCACTCATGTGCAGTACAAAGAATTAAAGTTGGTATCGATAAGGCAAACAATGTGGTGGCATGGAATCAGAAGTCTGTTTTTCCTTCAATAGGAGGAACAGCAACCAATCAAGCCATACAGCCCAGTGGTCAGGAGTTGAGCTTGGGTGCTATTGATTTTCCATATAATGTCGAAAATGTATGTGTGGAATCAGCCGATGCTCCAGCCAAAACCCGAATAGGTTGGTTGAGATCTGTTTGTAACATTCAGCACGCTTTTGCCATAGGTAGCATGCTGGATGAAATTGCCAGAGCCAGAAACATGGATCCGATAGAAAATGCTTTGGATTTACTTGGGGAGGATAGACAAATAGATAAAGCTGTTTTCGGTAAGGAATTAGTGAATTATGGTACGGAATATGAAGATTACCCATGGAATACGGGGAGGTTCAGAGGAGTAATTAATGAAGTAGCGAAGAAGTCCAACTGGGGAAAAGAGTTGCCAAAAGGTCGGGCTCAGGGATTTTGTGCTCACAGAAGTTTTCTTACCTATGTTGCTTGTGTAGTGGAGGTTGAGGCAGATGAGAATGGAAATGTATTGAGTATTCCGGAGATTCATTATGCTGTGGATTGCGGGTTGGCAGTAAACAGAGATAGGGTAATTGCTCAGTTTGAAGGAGGAGCAGTGTTTGCATTAAGTGGTGCTTTGAAAGGTGCTATTACATTCAAAGATGGCAGGGTAGAGCAAAGTAACTTCCATGACTATAGTGTAGCGAGAATGACCGATGCTCCTAAGAATATTTTTGTTCATTTGATCGACAGTGATGAAAAGCCAACGGGAGTTGGAGAGCCACCAGTTCCTCCTGTAGCACCTGCATTGGCCAACGCCATTTATGCAGCTTCGGGCAAACGGTTTAAGAATTTACCGATGATGGCATAGATAGGTAAACTCCCTTATGTTGTATTATGCTATATAACTGACTGTAGAGATGCTTCTCTACGTTACCAATTACACATATTTAGAATGAGAAGAAGTTTCATAAAAAGTAGGCAGCTTGCCGGACTCGTTCCGGCATCTCCAAGGAAAAGACCGAATGCTGAGTTACCAACGGATCCCAGAATACCTGTCTGACGACAGTCAGGAATCTGGGAATGTAGTTCCTTTTTATGAAATTTCTTCTCATTCATTCAGCTCTGTCATTTCAATTTGTGTGTTTTGGAAATCAAAATGTTAAGTTTCAGCATGACAAGGTTGGAATTGATGTACTCACGGACGTTTGCCTTGTCATCCTGACCAAAGGGAAGGATTTCAATGGGTGTACAATTAGTAGTACTTTTACTCAATACTGACTCCTTGTTCGCCATTTACATTAAATGAAAAAAAATCAGATAGTAAAAATTGATAGAAGGACTTTCCTTAAATCAGGTCTTATTGGGTCAACTGGTTTAATTCTGGGTACACAAATAGCTTGTTCTTCATACTTCTCCGATGAGAAAAAGTCAAATACGGTATTCAATCCTAATGTTTTTGTCAGCATAAATTCTAATGGAGATGTGACGATTATTGCTCACCGTTCTGAAATGGGGACGGGTATCAGAACGAGTCTTCCAGCCATTGTTGCAGATGAGATGGAAGCTGATTGGGATAGGGTTACTATCCAACAGGCTTTGGCTGATAAGGAGTTGTACGGTGATCAGAATACTGATGCTTCTTATTCCATGCGGATGTTTTACATGCCTATGCGAAAATTGGGAGCCTCGGTAAGAATGATGCTGGAACAGGCTGCTGCAAATCATTGGAATGTTGATGTGGAAGAATGCAAAGCGGAGAATCATGGTGTCATTCATCATTCTTCAGGCAGACGGCTCACTTTTGGTGAGCTGGTAGAAATAGCATCTAAACTGGATGTTCCTGATGAAAGCCTTGTCAAACTTAAGTCAGATAAAGACTTCTCTCGAATTGGGAAGGACACATCTATCACAGATTTAAAAGATATTGTAACAGGAAAGGTAATCTTCGGTCTGGATACTATGGTGCCAGATTCGAAAATTGCAGTTGTGAAAAGGTGTCCGGTAGCCGGAGGAAAAATCATGTCTTATGATGCAGATGCAGCACTTAAAATTACAGGAGTGTTGCAGGTTTTTACCCTTGATTCTCCAGGTTTTCCTACCAGGTTTGATATTCCAATGGGAGGGGTTGTAGTAGTTGCTGAAAATACCTGGGCAGCTATTAAAGGCAGAGATGCTGTAGAAGTGGAGTGGGACTATGGTATAAATTCGGATTATGACAGTGGAGAATATATCTCTCAGTTAGTCAGGAATACGGATGGAGAAATGACTATTAGAAGGGAAAATGGCAATGTAGATGAGGCAATGGCAGAAGCAAGTGAATTGATTGATCATACCTATATTTTGCAATACCTTTCTCACTCACCTATGGAGCCGCCATGTGGTGTAGCGTATGCACAAATGGATAAATGTGAATTGTGGGTTCCTACCCAAAATCCCCAGTGGGTGCAAAGGGCTGTAGCCAGTGCACTTCAAATTGAAGTCAATAATGTTAAAGTAAATGTTACATTAATCGGAGGAGGCTTTGGTCGAAAATCGAAACCGGACTTTACCGTAGAGGCATCTGTAATTTCAAAGCTGGCGAATGCTCCAATAAAACTGTTTTGGACACGTGAAGATGATATTTTGCATGACTTTTACCACGCCTGTTCGGTGCAACGAATTAAAATAGGTTTGGATGAGAACAAAAAAGTATTGGTATGGAATCAAAAATCTATGTTTCCTCCAATTGGTGGAACTTCAAATGCTAAGAATATTCAACCGGGTAAAAATGAGATGAATAAGGGTTTTGTTGATTTTCCATATCAGATTGAAAACATACGTTTGGAAACAGGAAATGCTCCGGCTAAGGCACGAATAGGTTGGTTCAGGTCAGTAAGTAATGTGCAACATGCTTTTGCCATTGGCTCGATGATGGATGAACTAGCTGAAGCTCGTGGTATCGATCCTGTAAAAAATGCATTGGATCTTTTAGGGCCGGATCGCCATATAGCCAGAGAAGTTTTTGGTGAAGACTTTCAAAATTACAAAACAGAATTATCAGACTACCCGTGGGATACTGCCAGATTTAGACGAGTGATTAATGAAGTTGCGGCTAAATCTAATTGGGGTAAGAAACTACCAAAAGGCAGAGGACAGGGTTTTTATGCCCATCGCTGCTCCCTCACTTATGTAGCCTGTGTGGTTGAAGTTGAGACTGATAGTATCGGTAAAATATTAAGTATTCCGGGAATTCATTACGCTGTAGATTGTGGAGTGGCAGTAAATAGAGATCGTGTTGTTTCTCAGTTTGAAGGGGGAGCTGTTTTTGCTTTGAGTGCGGCTTTAAAAGGGGCAATTACCTTTAAAAATGGAAGAGTTCAGCAGCAAAATTTCGATGAATATTATGTAACAAATATGAAGGATGCTCCCAAAAACATCTATGTTCATTTGATAGAAAGTAACGAAAAACCTACTGGAGTAGGGGAGGCACCAGTGCCTCCAGTAGCACCGGCATTGGCCAATGCTATTTACGCTGCTTCTGGTAGAAGGATTAGGAAGTTGCCTTTGATAGGGTGAAATGCCCTATTAAACAATTCACTTGGCATATCATTGGATGATTGTTGTGCGTTATCATGGATAACAATTTGTTAAGAAATAAATGAATTTCTATAATGATATTTATCCCTAAAGTTGGGTACTTTTAGCCTTCAAAGGTTATACAATTTTTAATAAAAAAATATGCACAGACTGATTAATTTTTATTCGATAGTGGAAGAAGCGTGGGCAGATTATGACCAGTCTAGGCCCATACGCTCTGTAGTGGATATCAGTGCAATGGTATCTACCAATCATGTATTTAAAGTGACTCTTGCAGATGGGGATTCTGTCATTGCTAAGTTGTCCTATTTTGGAAAATTCGAACATTTCAAAGAAGACCATTCTATTATAAACGCACTGGCTACTAATCTGCCGCATCCGTTTGAAAATTTTCTTGCAAGGTCATTAACCAAAGCCAATGAAGTTTATATTTATAGATATATCAGTACTTCTTTAGATGCCTGGGTGGTGTTTTATAATCCAATTAAAAAAAGAAAGATGCTTCCAAGAAGATTGGAAGAAGATCAAATATCGAAATTGGGAAAAGAAATTGCCAGGTTTCACAAGGCATGTGCCAGAGTGAAAGGAGTGCTGCCTCCCTACTCCAAGACTTTAAAGATTGACCTGGAACATCTAAATGATATTTTGGATACAGAAAATGGAAAGTACGAACACCGTGGACATATTGATGTTACCAAGAAACAAATCGAAATTTTTCATGAAAACTCATTATTGCTCAAAAGTGATTCGTTTGAGACTATTCCGGTCTTTATAGATTGGAATATTGGTAATTTCTCTGTTAATGCCAGCCTGAAACTCTTCTCACGATGGGATTATGATTGGTTTAGAATGAGTGGTAGAGTCATGGATTTTTATTTTTTTAGCAGGGTAGTTTCTGACATTGGAGATAGGACAGAGTTTAGTTACGTTGTTGGTCCGTTGATGGAAGAAAGGTTTATCATTTTTTTACAAGCATATCACAAAGAATATCCCCTTACAGAAAACGAAATCCGGTTTTTAAAAGAAGCATATCGTTTCTTTTTGTTGAATTATGTAGTCAAAGATGGAAGGTATTTTTTTCATGAAATATATGCAACTAAGCTGCAAAGAGAAGTGTATGAAATTTACCTACCCACGCTTGACAAGGTTTTCGATCCTGAAAAGTTGTTAAAGGCACTAAAATTATAAGCATTTGTTTGTAGTGTGATTTTGAGGTAGTTTGCAGATTATTTGATGCGAACCTGATCGTATTGTTTTCAAATTTCTGCCATTTCACAAAGTATTGTCGGCACGAGATTTAACTATAGATGCTTGTATGAAGAACCATAAGTTTAAGTCAGTAGTAAAGAAATATGATGTAGTTTTTTTTGATGCGTTTGGAGTGTTGAAAAACTCAAGTGGATTGATAGATGGTATTAACAATACATTTTCTTACCTGAAAGAAAATGGTATTGATTTTTATATACTGACCAACGATGCTTCCAGAAGTCCCAGAGAACTGGCAGAGAGCTATATCAAAAAAGGGCTCTCTGTAATAAATGAACACAAAATCATTTCATCTGGCATGTTGGCTCGGGAATACTTAAGGTATAAAGTGAAAAAAGGAACTGTAGCGTATTTGGGTACGGAAAATTCTGCACATTATATTGAAGAGCTAGGCCTTAAGACTATTTCCATTGCAAATGTGGATATTAATGATGTAAGTGGGATTTCCGCATTGGTTTTTTTGGATGATGAAGGATTTGATTGGAATCATGATATCAATAAAATAGTCAATTTATTGAGAAAAAGGAATATACCTGTGGTAGTAGCTAATACCGATATGTCGTATCCTGTGTCAGGCAGTGAGGTAGCTATTGCTATTGGCAGTATCGCCAATATGGTCGAAAAAATATTGGGTAGAACATTTATCAGATTTGGAAAACCCGATCCTCAGATGTTCAATTTCGCTTATGAACATATTACCGTTGATAAGCATATACCGAGGAATAAAATCTTGATGGTAGGAGATACTTTGGCTACTGACATTATTGGCGGAAATAAGTTTGGCATTGATACGGTATTGGTACTGACCGGAAATACCATTTCGGAAAACGTCAATGCAAGGATAAAGTCAAGTGGTATTATTCCTGACTACATTTGTGACTCAGCAGTAATTGAATGACGGTATCGTTTTTGATCTTTTTTTAACAAATGCTATTTGTTTTTTCATAATCAAGACAAACGCATTTTAAAATCAATACCTCCTTACAGCACCAGTTGCGGTAAGGGGATAGTAGGATTTTTTTTTTAATGCCTTACCTTGTTTTCGTAATTCGGAATGCAATATATTTTGAGAATTATGGTTAAATTGTTTAGTTTTATCAGAACAATTTGAAATAACATTCAACTACATAACAATATCCGTTTCCAATTGATTTTATTGTACTTTCTTTGAGTAGAAATTTCATTTATTTAGAATGAATCACCAGATTGAGCAAGACGTAAGTGTAGAAAAAAGCCAGATTACTTCTGCTAGCTTTGACTTATATAATAAAATATATAATGAAAATGTCTTGCTTATGTATAAGGGAGCCATTACCTTCGATTTGGTGACTTCTGTGATTGAAACGCTGGATAAAAAAATCACTTTTTTAGAGCCCAACAAAAAAGTACAAAAATTGTTCTATAGTGCCGCTGTAGAATCTATACACAACCTGTACCATCACATGGATGAAGTGAAGGGGAGCTTTAAAGAGATTTCTGAGCATGATGCAAAGTCAGGATTGATTACTGTGATAGCCAAAGAAAAATATTACAATATTCTGACTGGTAATTTTGTCCCTGCTGAGAAGGTTAATAGCATGAAAGCCCGCATAGATGAGATCAATGCTACCGACAAAGATGGTTTGAGGACTTTGTATAAGGATACCCTTAGTAATGGCGAATTTTCAGACAAAGGGACAGCAGGTCTGGGCCTTATTCAACTGGCAAGAAAAACAGGTGAAAAACTTAATTACAAATTTGACAAAGTGAATGAAGAGTATTCATATTTTACTTTTCAAATTAAGATTAATAGAGAAGAGGAGTAATGTAATTTCCCAATTCCCTTCTTAGCCTCAAAATTTAATGTCTTTATATTCTTTGTTTGAGAAGCAGCCACATTTCATGGTATTGCGGAGTACGCTTGGTTTGAGAATTGATTTGTTGGTAAGCATTCTAACACATTCCTGAATTCCCTCAATAATAGATGGGTGGGGATGAATGAGCTCTGTAAGTTCCTCAATTCCTTTGTCCATAGAAATAAGTAAAGCTACTGCTTCTATGGCACTAGAGGCATGTTCTCCAATTACCCGCATACCCAATATTTTCATTTCATCATCATTGGATACCAATATTTTAATAAAGCCCTGAGTGTTTCTCATAGCAATTGCTCTGGAAATACAACCATAGTCCATGCTTACTATTTTATAGTCTATTCCCAGTTCTTGTGCTTTGGTTTCGTTCAATCCTACTCCCGCTACTTCCGGGGCAAGAAACATAATAGTAGATATATTCTCATATATGAGTGGTTTGGTTGGAGTGCCAAATATCCGTTCTACTGCGTATCGGCCTTCGAGTTCACCTACATTTACAAGAGCAATGTCTGCTGTAATATCTCCCACAGCAAATATATTGGGCAAAGATGTTTGCGTTAGTGTGTCTTTAATACCCCTGTTGTCCATTTCTATTTGGATTGAATCATCAAATAGATTTTCATAATTCGGGATTCTTCCTACTGAAATTAGAGCTTTGTCAACCACAAATACTTCTTTGGATCCATCGGTATATTCTAATATATATTGTACTTTATTGTTGACCACTTTCATTTCTATCAATTGAGAGTTTCTATGGATCAACACATTTTTAGCTTCAAGATTATGTTCTATCACCTTGACTACATCTTCATCTTCAAAAGGAAGAATACGGTCTCCTTTATCTATCAAGTGTACTTTGGTTTGACTGAAATTGGAAAAAATAGTGGCAAACTCACAACCTATCACCCCTGCTCCTAAAATGACCATGCTTTTTGGGAATTCAGTCAGCCTGTCAATGCCATCGCTGGTTAAGATGATTTCTTCGTCAATCGGGATGTGTGGTAATTTTCTGGGCCTGCTTCCGGTGGCCAGTATAATGTAGTCGGCCTGTATTTCTTCACTGTCAGAATCATTATGGATTGATACAATATTTTCACTAATGAGTTTAGCTTCTCCCTGCATATAAGTGAATAATTCTTCGTTTGCACTTACATTGATGTTGTACATGTGATGCTCAAGCAATGACATTCTTTCATTCGCTGCTAACCTTACTTCATTTTTAAGCTTTTCGAAATTGTGTTTTGGAGGGCTTAAGTTTAGGGTGTTAGAAAGCTGACTAATTGTATATGCTTCTCGGGAGAGTTCCCACCAGGTTTTACTGGTAAGTGCGCCATGATGAATGCCTGCTCCTCCTAGTTTGTCTTTTTCAACCAACAAAACTTTTTTCTTGAAATCAACTGCTCTCATTGCTGCTGCATATCCGGACGGGCCAGCACCAATTACACATAAATCAAATTTTCTCATAGGAATAGTATGTTTTTGAACTCAAATGGATGAATTAGGGCAGAGCCGGACTTTAAAACAGTTATGAAGTTAATAAAATATAAATCAATTTTCATATTAGTTTACTCTATCAGATGAAAATCAGATATTTTGATGCATTTAAGCTGATTTTTTTGTCGGTTTGTCGAGTTTAACCAAATGATTTTTGTTTTTTCATTCTTTGTTAATGGTAAATGAATCTTAATTTATTACTATTACAAATATTAAAATATTGAATGGCCTTAACTCAACTCTACACATGAATATTAGGAATATAGTAGCATTTATTCTAACAGTAATTTCATTGATTCTTCTTTATCCCGGTTTAACGGAACCTATTTTGCAGATCAAAATAGCACCTGAGCTTCCATTGCTGGGAAAGACAACATTCTATGAGCAAACGCAAAGTATTCTTCAGACGGTTGATACACTGTATAACACCAACAATGAGTTGGTAGCATTTCTTATTTTATTGTTTAGTGTTGTCGTTCCCGTTACCAAAGGACTTATTATATTGGTGGTTTTAATGGTAAAAAGTCCCAATTTGAAGAACAGACTTTATAATTTGGTTTATGCAATTGGGAAGTGGTCCATGGCAGATGTATTTGTGGTGGGTATCTTTATCGCATTTTTATCAACAAGGTCCAATACCGCCATTGATGCATTGCTTCTTCCTGGTTTTAATTATTTTGTGGCGTACTGTATTATATCATTAATAGGCATCCAAATGGTAAAAATTGATAGAAAAGTGTTATTTTAAAAGGTATTTTGATAGTGAATAACAGTTTATGAGTAAGATTAGAATTTTGGTGGTAGAGGATGACCCATTGCATATGGAAAAGCTGGAAATGGCAATTGAACAACTCGATTACCATATGATCAGTGTAGCAGATAACGCAGAAGAGGCGATGAGGGTGATAAGAGCTACTAAACCTGACCTGATTCTGGTGGATATCAATTTGAATGGAGAAACTGATGGTATTACTTTGGTTGAAAAGCTAAAAGATGTCAAGCTAATGCCTGTTATATTTACAACATCTTATGCAGACAAGGAAACAATTGATAGAGCCAAAGTAACGAATCCATACGCATACCTGATTAAGCCATTAGAATTGAAATCACTTCAAGCGGCAATAGAGTTGGCTATATACAACTTTTCTAATGATAAGGTTCAACAAAGTCCTGCCGATGATATGGACTTTGCCTGGGAAGATGATGTACTGTTCAAAGATTCATTCTTTATTAAAGTGGCTGATAGAATAGAAAAAGTAAAATACGATGAAGTATTGTGGATAGAGTTGGCTGAAGAGAAGTACATTAACATAGTTACCAATGACAAAAAATTGAGAATGCGTTGTTCTTTACGTCAATTAAAAGATAAGATCTCATCCAATGTCCTTGTAAGGGTCAATAGAACACACATTGCTAATGCTGCAAAAATTGATAGCATCAATGAAGGCAAGCAGACAATTATAGTAGGTGGAACCGAAATACCTCTTGGTAGGACTTATAAGCAGCAACTTCTAAATAAGCTAAATCTTTTGAATTGATTGATGAGCATTACAGATTCTTAATTCAGGATTTCATCTATTTCTGTCAAATATAATATTCCTCATTATTATCGTTAATATTGTCTAACAAAGGGACAGATATGATATTGAAGAGCATTCCAATTTTATTCATTTTTTGTTTATTCGTTTTTACCGATGCTTTGGCTCAGACCACCCGGGAGTCAGATACAAAACAAGAAATACCGTCAAATATTCAGACTGTAAAGAAGAAGAAAAAAGCGAACAAAAACAGCTATAAGTATAAAATGGATAATGCCATTAAGGAATATGAAGAGCTACAGAAGACAAACGCCAAGAAGAAATCCAAAATGCAGAAAGACATGCAAAAACCACAGTATTCTGATCCTACCTATTTTGGTCATAAAAAGAAACCTAAAAAGAGGCCCCTCAAAAAAAGAAAAATGTGCAAAGAGTGTGGAATTGTTCATTAGTGTAAGTTGAAAATGTAATGAAAATCAATGAATATATTGAACACACTAAACTCAATCCTGATTTAAGAGAAACTGATGTTGATAGGCTTATTGAAGAAGCAATTACATATTCTTTTGCAGGAGTATGCCTTCCTCCATTTTGGGTAAAGCGAGCCGGGCGAGAGTTGGAAGATACTGATGTCAAATTGATAACTGTAGTCGGATTTCCACTAGGCTACCAAATGACAGAAGCTAAATTGAAGGAATGTGAAATGGCTATAGAAAATGGGGCTGATGAGATTGACATTGTAATGAACATATCTGCTTTTAAATCGGGCTTGCCCTGGGTCAAAATTGAATTGGCAAAATGTTCAGCATTACTTCACCAAAGTAATGTTGTAATGAAAGTGATTATAGAAACCAGTCTTCTTACCAATGAGGAGATTGTAACTGTAGCTAAAATGTGTGTTGATTCGGGTGCAGATTTCGTAAAAACTTCTACAGGATTTTCTTCTGCAGGAGCCAAAACAGAACATATCAGGCTTATAAAAAGTGTTATTCCATCTCAAGTACAAATTAAGGCATCAGGTGGTATAAAAACATACGATCAGGCTATGTCAATGATAGAGGCAGGTGCTGCCCGCATTGGAACATCTTCAGGAATCAATATAATCAAATCATTAGCCGGGTAAATGTGAAAAGCATAGAAGTAACAGTAATTGGAATTGTTCAGGGTGTTTTCTTTAGAATCTCTACTCTGGAAAAGGCTACTTCAATAGGAATAAAAGGGTGGGTAAAAAATTCTCCTGATGGGAGTGTTTTGATTCGGGCTGAAGGCACGGAAAAAAACATTAGTGAATTTCTTGATTGGTGTAGAATAGGATCCAAAAATGCGGTTGTCAAAAACGTTCTTATCAAAGAAAAGGGCTATGAGGGATTTGAAGGATTCAAAGTAATTCGTTAGCCAACTTTACACGTAGCAGGCATTTTTACATACAATCTTTTGACTCCATTACGTGAAAGGACTTTCAAATCAAAGTATTCGTTGATTATAGCCTTGAGGCTGTTTTCGATAAAAAAGGTGTTTTTACCTTTTTCATTGAATACAGTCATTTGCAGAATGCCTTTTACAAATGTTTTGTTATTTAGTAATTCAGCTAGCCACTCCTTATATACACTGCTCCAATCTTCCGTAAATTTATCGAAGTGACTTTTTCCATCCCAAATGATTTCCAGTTGAGTATCGCCATATTGATACCTGTAAATAGCTGCAAGATTTTCATAAATCCCTTCCAATATAGTGGAGTCTTCTAATTGATGAGTTTGGATTTGTCTGGTAGTGTCATCAATTATTCCAATAGGATTGAAAAGCCTGCCATAGGCAGCTACAGTTTGTTTAAACAAGTGGTGGCACAAAATATTGGTGCTAACCATTTGAGCCTCTTTCAGGATGTAATTTTTATCCTTTTTGAAAAAAAAATGCGATATGAAATGGCTTTCCAGAATTTTAACTTTGCGGTTAATAAGTGTATGCAAAATTATATATTCCCTGAGTTAATAAAAAATTAATAAAAAATTTATCTTCTCAGGAGTTTGATTAGTTAAAATGGACATTAATATTGCATTGAAATCGACAACAAGATGTGTTTTTTAATAAGGATTGGTTTCTTATTTAATTTGTTGTAAATTTTCATAAGAAAATTGATTTCGTCCAGCTCTATGTATTTAACAAGTTATTTGAATTACCCATTCTTAATTATTTGGGTGATTTACAGATAATAAATTCCTATTTTTAAACAATAAATTTTGTGTTATTTTTTTTAAAATGATTAACCCTATTGATTATTTAAACAGTCTTATTATGAAACAAACAATTCTACTTTTATGCATCCTGATAGGTTCTTCCATATTAGGAAGTCAATTGGCTTTTGGCCAGGGAGTTACCACTGGTGGGCTAAACGGCCAGATTACAGATGGTACAGGTGAAACTCTTCCTGGAGCTACCGTTGTAGCAGTTCATGTGCCTACAGGATCAAGATATGGCAATGTGTCCGATTTGTCTGGTTTTTATAGAATTCCGAACATGAAGGCAGGAGGGCCATACAAAATCACAATTTCTTTTGTTGGTTTTGAGAATTACGAAAAGGAAGACATATACATCACGTTGGGTCGAAATGTCAAATTGGATGCAGTATTGTCTCAGTCAGCTACTGAATTAGAAGAAATTATTGTTTCTGCTGGTCAGGGAGGTGTATTTGATGGTAATAGAAATGGAGCTTCGACTGCTGTTTCGGCTGATCAGCTGGCTCAGCTACCAAATGCTTCCAGAACATTGAATGATTTTGTGAGGTTAACTCCTCAGGCAGCATTTACTTCTACAGGAGGAATTTCTATAGCAGGTTCAAATAACAGGTACAATTCCATTTTTATAGATGGAGCAGTAAGTAATGACGTTTTTGGTCTGGCAGGAAATGGCCAGAATGGTGGTCAGGTTTCTGGGTTGTCATTAATTAGTATGGATGCGCTGGAGCAGATTCAGGTAGATGTATCCCCTTATAATGTAACTCTTGGGGGTTTTTCCGGAGGTAGTATCAGTGCCGTGACCAGAAGTGGAACAAATGAGTTTGAAGGATCTGCTTACTATCTGGTGAGAAACGAAAGTTTATCAGGTAAAACGCCTGGTTTTCTTGAAGTAGCAGGCCAGGAAAGAAAGAAGCTTGAAGATTTTACTGCCAAAACTTATGGTTTCAGACTGGGAGGACCAATTATCAAAGACAAACTTTTCTTTTTTGTAAATGGTGAGATTCAAAGAGATGAAACACCAAATCCATTTGATTTTGGCACCTACACTGGCGGAGTGTCAAGAGCTGAAATAGAGTCCTTAATTGACGCTGTAAATGCAATGGGATACGACCCAGGTTCGTATGAAGACACTAAGAGCGAATTAAAAGCGGAAAAAGTAATGTTTAAGTTGGATTGGAATATCAATGACAACCATAAATTAACATTCAGACATAGTTACAACAAGGGGGAGAATTTCTCACCTGGCAGGTCATCGACATCCAGTATTAGGTTTGCGAATCAAGGTGTGTTCTTTCCAACTACCACACATTCAAGTGCCTTGGAGTTGAATAGTAGCTTCGGTAATAAATCGAACAAATTGATTATCGGAAGAACTTCAGTAATTGATAACAGAGATCCATTGGGAAATCCGTTCCCTTACGTAGATATTGTTGCAGGGGATATAGAATTGGGTAGTGAAGAATTTTCTACAGGAAACTATTTAAAACAAAACATAATTACCATTACTGATAATTTTAATGTTTACAAGGGCAAGCATACATTCACATTTGGAACTCACAATGAGTTTTATGATATGAATAACGTATTCATTCGTCAGAATTTTGGTTCCTACGATTTTGATGATATAGCTGGATTTTTGGCAAATGAACCAACCTCTTTTGCCAGAAGTTACTCTTTAGTAGATGATAAAACTGGAGATGAAACTGACGCAGCAGCAAAATTTAAAGCAATGCAGTTGGGTTTCTATGCTCAGGATGAGATTCAGGTAAATGACAAATTAAGAGTGACTGGAGGAATCAGGGTTGATATTCCAATGTTTACTGATGATCCTATTGACGATGGCTATTTTAATAGCACTGCTGCACCGGCTATTGAAGCTGCCGGATATGATCTGAAAGGGGCTGAGGCAGGAAAAGCTCCGGGAGCACAGTTGTTATTTGCTCCCAGGCTTGGATTTAATTATGACGTAAATGGAGACCAGACTACACAACTTAGGGGAGGTCTGGGAGTATTCACAAGCCGAGTACCTTTTGTATGGCCGGGTGCTATGTACAACAACAATGGAGCTACAGTAGGTGGTACTTTCCAAAGTTCAAATTTAGATGGAGAGTTCAACCCTGACCCTTATGATCAGAAAACGGTTGCTGATTTTGGAGGAACTGATGCAATTCCACAAGGACAAATGGATTTATTCGCTAAGAATTTTAAATATCCACAGGTAATCAGAACAAGTTTTGGGGTGGATCACAAGCCATTCTGGGGATTAATAGCTTCAGCTGAATTTATTTATACAAAAACACTGAACAATGTATTTTATGAGCAGGTGAATCTTGCTCCTCCAACCCAGAGATTTGGTGGAACTCCGGATAACAGATACAGGTTTACAAATGGAAGTATAGATAGCAATTATACAGCGGTGTATTTAGGATCAAATACAAGCAAAGGACATACTGCAAATTATACATTGTCTCTTCAAAAGCCATTTGATAATGGTTTGACAGCCAGTTTGTCTTACAACTACGGAACAGCTACATCAATATTTGAAGGTACATCATCTCAAAATTCATCTCAATGGAGAGGCGTTTATGCGATCAATGGCAGAAACAATGCTACTGTTGGTACTTCGGATTTCTCTGCCGGATCCAGGATTTTGGCTGCTGTGTCGTACAGAAAAGAATATGCAGGTTTTATGGCTTCTACTATTTCTGTGTTCTACAATGGACAATCTGGAAGTCCCTTTTCATATACTTACAACAGTGGTAGATGGACTGGTGAAGACTCAAGAGAAAGATCACTTATCTATGTACCTGCAAACAGTAGCGAAATAGTATTTGATGAGAGTGACAGATCGGCAGCAGCTCAATGGGCGGATTTGGATGCTTATTTATCAAACGATCCATACTTGAAAAACAAAAGAGGACAGTATGCTGAGAAAAATGAAGCAAGACTGCCTTTCTCAAATATCGTTGATATGAAATTTTTGCAAGAGTTTTTTCTGGAAAACACAAACGGTAAAAAGCATACTTTACAGGTTTCATTTGATATTTTCAATTTTACCAATTTGCTGAACAAAAATTGGGGTAAAAGATGGCAGGTGCCAAATGGAGACGGAACTTCATTGCAGATATTAGATTATGAAGGAAATATTAGCGGATCTAATGGTGAAACAATTCCTACTTTTTCTTTCCCTTCAGGAGTGGATAAAATGGAAGACAAACTTACCAAAGATGATTCCGGCATAATTAGTTCAAGATGGCAGATGCAATTTGGCTTGAGATACAGCTTCTGATTTTAAGAAAATAGTCAATATTGAGGCTGCCTTTTCGGGTAGCCTCTTTTTTTGTCTTAACTTTGATTCATGAATAAATCAATACTTATAGCCGGATCGGTTTTTGGTCTGCTTACTGTCGTTGTTGGAGCTTTTGGTGCCCATGCACTTCATGTCACGTTACTGGAAAATGGAAGGATTGATACCTTTGAAACTGCGGTGAAGTATCAGGGTATTCATGCTTTGGCACTTCTTATCATTGGGGTGTTGTCAGAAAAAGTTGATTCTTCCAAAATAATCTATGCCGGGTACTCAATGGTAATTGGTGTATTGATTTTTAGTGGCTCACTTTACATTTTATCCATCACGAATATGACCTTTCTGGGAGCCATCACACCGATAGGAGGATTATTTATGATAGCAGGATGGGTTCTGTTGATATTGGGAATATTAAAAACAAAATAGGGTTTTATTCATTGATTAAATTGATCGAATGACATGCGATAACTCCTGCAGTTTCTGTTCTCAATACACTTTTACCAAGGCTGATTTTTTGAAAACCTTTAGACAGAGCTACTGCTACTTCTTCTTCAGTAAAATCACCCTCAGGCCCTATTAAAATCAGTGTATCAGTACCCGATTTGGCTATTTTATGTAGGTAGTCGGGATTTTTATTATCTACAAAAGCAATGAATTTTTGTTGTGCATTTGACGTAGTTTCTAAAAATTCTTTTAGAGATGAAAGTTTATTTATTTTAGTCTTAAATAAATTTTTAGATTGTTTTAATGCACTTAATGTTTTCCTGTCTAGCCTTTCCAGATTGATTTTTTTTCGTTCTGTTCTTTTGGTCGTAATGAATGATATTTCGTCAACACCTAATTCAGAGGATTTTTCTACAAACCATTCCAATCGGTCATGGTTTTTAGTAGGGGCAATTGCGATATGTACGGTATGAGGTTTGTGTTTATTTGAGGCCTTTTTATCAAGAATACTAAATTCGCATTTTCTGAAATTATCGGCAGTGATTTCACAAGAAAATACATTTCCTTTACCATCAATTACATCAATTACATCTCCCTTTTTTTTTCTTAAAACTTTGATACAATGATTGGATTCTTCGCTATTCAAAAAGTTAAAATGTTCGGGATCGTCATTGTAAAAGTAGTTCATCGATTTTTTTGTGCTAAGATAGAATATAGTTTCCATTTGCTATAAAACCATAGCTCATTGTGGTAGTAACTTTTCTTTTCATTTACCCTCTTTTAATTTTATTTGCACCAAAAATGAAAATATTACGAATAATTCTCCCTTGATTGGAAACAATTTGCGTTTTTTGTTAAAATTTTACAGGAAACACACCCACTAGTCCTGATATTGTTGAATTCCCTATTTTAAAAACTATTTACTATGGCACAATTACGTTTTAAGGCACTGGAATTGGTGCAATCAAGAAAGAAGATAGAAGTGAAATTGCCATCTGGAAAGATATCGGATTATTTTGGCACTAAAGCTTTTGGCAGAGAGCAAATGCAGGTTGCACTTTCTCCTCAGGCTTTTAGAAAGCTCGATAAAGCTATAAAAAAAGGACAAAAAATAGATTCGGAAACAGCCGAATCCGTTGCGGCTGCATTGAAAACATGGGCCATAAGCAAAGGAATTACACACTATACCCATTGGTTTCAACCATTAACAGGAGCTACAGCCGAAAAACACGATTCCTTTTTCAACCCTTTGAAGGGAATAGAGGAATTTAAAAACAGTGAACTTGTACAACAAGAACCGGATGCTTCGTCCTTTCCGAGTGGGGGTATCAGAAGTACTTTTGAAGCTCGTGGTTATACAGCCTGGGATCCAAGTTCTCCTATTTTTATTATAGATACTACGTTATGTATCCCTACAATATTTGTGGCATATACGGGAGAAGCATTAGACTACAAAGCACCTCTCCTTAAGTCTATTCAGGCAGTTAATGATGCCGCAACTAAGATATGTAAGTTGTTTGATAGGAATGTATCGCAAGTAATACCTTCATTAGGTTGGGAGCAGGAGTATTTTGTAGTGGATAGGGCACTTTATGACGCACGTCCCGATTTGGTGTTAGCCGGACGTACTGTATTTGGGCACAATCCAGCCAGGGGGCAACAACTTGATGATCATTATTTTGGATCAATCACTCCCAGAGTATTTGAATTTATTAAAGACTTTGAAGTGGAAGCGCATCAATTGGGTATTCCGATTATGACCAGACACAACGAAGTAGCTCCGGGGCAGTTTGAGTGTACTCCAATGTACGAGGAAATCAATAAGGCGGTGGATCACAATCAATTGCTGAAAGATGTGATGGAACGAGTGGCATTGAAACATGATCTGAAAATATTGTTTCATGAAAAACCATTTGCCGGATTGAATGGGAGTGGTAAGCACAACAATTGGTCGTTACAGACAGACACAGGTGTTAACCTATTTCAGCCTAGCAGCAGTGCCCGTGAAAACCTGCAATTTTTGGTGTTTTTTGTTTGTACCATTAAAGCTGTCTATGAACATGCTGATTTGCTCAGGGCAAGTATTGCCTCTGCTGGTAATGACCACCGACTTGGGGCCAACGAAGCTCCTCCGGCTATCACCTCCGTTTTTATTGGTCAACAGTTGACTAGCGTGCTGGACGAAATGGATAGCAAAGGGGATGTTAAAGTGGAAAAGGGGGATAATATCTACATGAAAATGGGAATAGATAAAATTCCTGAAATCATTTTAGACAATACAGATCGCAACAGAACTTCACCTTTTGCTTTTACGGGAAATAAATTTGAGTTCAGAGCTGTAGGCTCTGATGCCAACGTATCCAATCCGATGATGGTACTCAATCTGATTGTAGCAGATCAACTGGAAAAATTCTATAAAATTGTCTCAAAAGACCTGGAAGCAGGAAGAGATAAAAGAGTTGCGATAGTCGAAGTTTTGAGAGATTATATTAAAAAATCAAAACCAATACGATTTGAAGGGGACGGCTATTCTGAAGAGTGGGTGAAAGAAGCGAAAAAGAGGAAGCTTACCAATGCGAGGAATACACCATTGGCTCTTGATGCGTATTTATCTAAGAAGACATTGGATTTGTTTAGGAAAAATAAGATTTTGAGCGAATTGGAAGTGGAGGCAAGACATGAAATCATGCTGGAAAACTATATCAAAATGATGCAAATTGAGTCCAGAGTAATAGGGGATTTGGCGTTGAATCATATTATTCCTACTGCCATTTCCTATCAAAACAGATTAATCGAAAATGCAAAAGGACTGAAAGAATTAGGAATCGAAAACAAAGAAAACCTTCAGACTATATCTAAAATTTCCGAGTATATAAACAACATCAGATCACTTACTCAGGAGATGACTGAAGAAAGAAAACGAGTGAATAAAATTGAAGACCCCAGGGCAAAAGCAATAGCCTATTGTGATGAGGTGAAAGATAAATACTTTGATAAAATTCGATATTCGGTAGATAAACTAGAGTTGTATGTTGATGATGAAGACTGGCCTTTGGTAAAATACCGCGAGTTGTTATTCCTCAGATAGAACTAGTCTTTTGTCAGCCTGTAAATTAGTACTGCGGCTCTTTTGGTTTGCATTGGCAATGTGCTCAGATCACCTGTTTCGTCAATGGTATGACCATGACTTCCACCAAGCCCAAGACCATCAAGTCCCATGTCAATGTACTCTGAGGTGAACGAAATGTCGGCTGCTCCGGCATCTCCCGGATCAACAGGGTTTACTTTGCCAAATCCAAGATCCTGACTGACCTGGCTGAATTTTTCCAGAAGTTCATAATTACTGTCAGTAAGGGAAAAAGGAGGATACCCTCCTGAAAATGTGATGGTAGCATTTGTTTGAGGTAGATGATTGGCAACTATGGTTTTCATTGCTTTCTGAGTTTTTTGGAGCTGCTCAACAGAGATACACCTGATGTCTCCAGCTACAGATAATTCTTTAGATACGACATTATCTTTTCCAAATGCAGTGCCACTATTCAGGTTCGTGTCATGGGTAATGGTGGTTCCACCAACGATTACACCGGGATTAAAGGTCAGATATTTTTCAGATGACAATTGTTCGTAAAACTGATGGAGTATTCTTGATGCCTCATTGATGGCACCAGCCCCAACTTGAGGTTTGAAAATCTGTGATGAGTGAGATGCTTTTCCTGATACGTTGAGTATCCAGTCGGAGGAGCTTCTGCGGGCAACTACAGCTGTTGAGGGATTACCATCTCCATTTTCAAATCCGAGTGCAATGTCTGCCCATTTAGCGGCATCCACCAGAGCTTTTTTGGATAAATCTAAAGGCCTTCCACTTTTTTCCTCATCACCTGTTAGTACTACTGTAATATTTAATTTGCTTAAAAGTCCTTGTTTATGCAGTGCAGTTAGTGTTTGGAGTATGATCACATTTCCTCCTTTCATATCAGCAACACCAGGCCCTTTTACCATATTTCCTTCCAATGGAATCCATTCCTGATTAGGGCTGTCTTTTTCAAATACAGTATCGAGATGACCAATCATCATTATTTTTTTTCCTGTGCCTCCTTCAATTTTAGCAACTACATGCCCTGACCTGTTGAAAGCACTGCCGTCTTGCCAATATGCTTCCATTCCAAGTGCTTCGAATTTCTCAATAAATACCTGCCCTACTTCTCTTACACCTTTAAAATTCATCGTGCCACTGTTGATGTTCACCACTTCTTTGAGCAGAGATATGGCTGTATCATTTTCTTCATCAATGAGTTTAACTAGTTTTTTTTCAACTTTTGACAATTGAGCAAAACCTGAGATATTTAAAAAGAAGAATAGAAGTACGTAAATCGTGAGTTTGTAGAAGTACATGTAACTGTAGTGTTTTTTTGAAGAGTAAGTATAAATAAGATTTTTTATTATTTGTACCTTTAATCTACTTTGTGTCCAATTTTAAAAAGTTAATTCGTCTATATACCACAGTCTCAAATCAAATTAAATGAAAAAAACACTTTTTTTGTTACTAATATTAATTGGTTTTTCATGCTCAAAAAGTACTCAGACCAAGAGCATAGATGATATATCATGGTTGTTGGGAGAGTGGGTGAGTGATGATTCAAAAGAAGGAGTAGTCACAAAAGAACTCTGGTGGAATGAAGGAGGTAACATGCTTGGAAAAGGCCAGGTGATCAAAAATGGAGAGGCTGCTTTTACAGAACTCCTGTCATTGAAAATGGTAAATGATACTTTGACTTATGTGGCAGACGTTCCACATAATTCTGAACCAGTTGCCTTTAAATTGACCAAATATACTAATGACAGTTGGACATTTGAGAATCCTGACAATGATTTTCCCAAATCTATAGAATACATCAGAAATGAGATGGGGTTTAAGGCGATTGTGTCGGGTAAAAAAAGAAGCTTTACTTTAAATTTTAAAAAGATCTAACATGCCTGTTGTGAAGTTTACAGCTAATTTGAAGCGGTTTTATCCTGCCCTCAATACGATGACAGTTGAGGTTGATTCTATCCCTGAATTGCTTGATAGGCTGGAAAGTAAATTCCCGAAATTCAGGCATTATATAGTGGATGAGCAGGGTAGGCTAAGAAAGCATGTGAATATTTTTATAGGTGAAGAACTGATTAGGGACAGAATAAAATTGACTGATCCGATAGGACGGAATGATGAAGTGTACATTATGCAGGCACTTTCAGGAGGGTGATTTGTTACAAAATTATCAACGATCAAAATATTGAAAAATGACTACTTCAAAACAAAATTTATTGCTTGGTACCCGCAAGGGATTGATCATTTACAAACGTGAGTCCGAATCATGGAAGTATGACAGTACTCATTTTCTTGGGATACCTGTTTCCTTAACTTTTATTGATGAACGGAGCGACACTTGGTGGGCGTGTCTTGATCATGGACATTGGGGAGTTAAGCTGCATCGGTCTGTAAATCAGGGAAAAGATTGGGTAGAAGTAGAAGCACCAAAGATACCGGAAGGAGAGGAGGTAAAGGAAGGTGTTCCTGCTTCAGTGACCTACATCTGGGCATTTGCACATGGAGGAATGGACAGGCCGGGAGTATTGTATCTCGGTACTGATCCGGGAGCTCTTTTCAAATCAGAAGACAATGGTGATACCTGGTTTTTGGTAAGATCGCTATGGGATCATCCGACAAGGAAGAATCAATGGTTTGGTGGAGGTAGAGACAATCCCGGTATTCATTCTATCATTGTTGACTCCAGAGATTCCCGGCATATTTATGTAGGGATCAGTTGTGCAGGAGTATTTGAAACAAAGGATGAAGGAGTCTCATGGAATCCGTCTAATAAAGGCATGACTGCCGAATTTTTACCAAAACCTGACGCTGAAGTAGGGCAGGATCCACACCTGGTAGTTGGATCACCGTCTAATCCCGATGTGCTTTGGAATCAGAACCATTGTGGAATTTATGTAACACATGATGGAGCTAAAACCTGGAAACCTGTGCATGAAAAAGGTGGAATTGCCAATTTTGGCTTTGCTGTTGCTGTTCATGAGGAAAATCCTGATATGGCCTGGGTAGTACCGGGAATATCAGATGAAATCAGAGTGGCAGTCGATAAAGCACTGTGTGTCTGTCGTACCACTGATGGAGGAAAAAACTGGACGGATTTTAGAAAAGGTCTTCCTCAGGAAAATTGCTATGATATTGTATATAGACATGCTTTGGATATTGATGGTGATTCCCTTGTATTCGGCTCTACAACCGGAAATGTCTATACATCAAGTGATCTGGGAGAATCCTGGAGTTTGATTTCTTCCGATTTACCGATGGTGTATTCTGTAGAGTTGGGGTAACGGTTAACTCATAATCGATAGTATATAGTGTTAAATCAGAATAGGCTATTATTCTCACTTTTACAAACTGTTTTTAATTTGGCATAAAAAAAGTCGCTCCTGATAAGGAGCGACTTTAAACAATTACAAATTAAGTTTTTAATATGGCTTGCCTGTTCCTTGTAGCAACCATTGTTTAGAATAAGGACTGTCTTTTCCTAACGCACCAGAATATTCTGTGATTTCCAGATTTGATATGGCACTGTTTACATTGGTTGTGTTGTTAACCAATTCATCACCACCATAACCAAATCTGATTGCGGGCACATCAGCTGTAGCCCCATTACCCACACTCATAACAGGAAATCCTGTTCTTTTATAGTCATTCCATGCTTCAGTAGCGGATGTAAAGCTCGCAACCCATTTTTGAGTGATTATTTGCTCTACTGTTCCGGCAAAGGGTACATCTGCTATAAATGTAGCATATTCATCTTCTACACCCCATGTTTCAAGTGAACTCATAATAGCAGTTTCATAGTGAGTTTGAGCATCGCCTACATTCCAGCCATTTATAGCCATTTCAGCTAATGTAAAATGCATTTCAGCTGCAGAAACCAACCTTGATTGTAGCATATCTCCTGTTGTAGCATCACCATCCATAAACGTTTCCGTTAACATTGATGCATGAATATTGTGTCTTCCCTGTCCACCAACTGTATTGCCGTTGTAAGTATTATTTGCAGAAAGTAAAATGCCTGGTGCAATTCCCACGTATTCACTGTCATCAAAAGTAACATCATTGGGATTGTAGTGCCTGGTAAATTCCTCGGTTCGTCCCCTATAATCACTCCAGTTTCGTAAAATGTCACTTACGACACCATCAATTCTCATTTTATCTTCATCATATCCGGTTATTAATAAATCTTGTTCCCATCTCACTTGTACCGGAGCAAACCAAACACTTATTCGAGGATCATTAGTAGCATTCATCTGATCAATTAGTGTTTTACATGCCTGATATCGCGTTGAACTTGCCTCATCCGTGTAAAATAATGGCCAAATATCATTCGACTTACCAGTATAATCAAGCGTGGCATCTTCGGATGAAGCTGAAATGAATTTTCCACTTGAAACAATTGCTTCTATGGCAGCCTTAGAGGCTGTGGATTTCTCAGATATTCTTACATAATATCTGATGAGCAGAGAATTTGCAAATTTTTCCCATGCTGCCATATCTCCCTCAAAATATAAATCTACACTACTGTCAATACCAGTTTCATTACCAGTTTCAAACAGTGTAGCTGCTGCTTTCAAATCATCTATTACTGACATATAAACATCTTCTTGTGAGTCATATTGTGGATAAGTAAATTCATCACCACCTTCATCACCTTTTAGTGCATAAGTATAAGGAGCATCTCCCCAGTAGTCGGCTATTTGTCCGAATAAAAAGGCTCTCATAGTTAAGCCCACTCCTTCGTGAAATGGAAAACCGTCTCTATTGGCAGTTTTTATCAACAATTCATTTGTTCTTAAAATATTGAAGTAACCAGTCCAGTCTTCACCACCCCAATCATAAAAGTTGTGTCCTCCTGCCCATCCGGACAATTGGGTATGCTGCATTGCTCCTCCCATATTACCTAAACCTAAATTGAGGTAGTTTACAGCAGAAGGTCCCAGCACTGAGGGCATTAATAAATTAACATTTGCATTTACAGGGTCAATGGCAAACGGATTGGTGTTTATTTCCGATAATTTGTCATCACAAGCAGACATTGTCAAAAATGCCAATGCCATGACCAGAATTCCTTTTTTATATGATATATTTTTCATTTTTATTGAATTACAGGTTTATTAAAAACTTAGATTTAGCTTGAAGCCGAGCGAGCCACTCCAGGGCATTACATTTTGCCTTTCGTATCCTTGTTTGAATTGGCTTGCGGTATTTCCCTGAGTCCCACCATTGGCCTGGAAAGCTCTTTCGGAATCAACTCCGATATCAGCGGCATTCCATAGCATGATGTTTCTTGTATAGATAGAAACAGTAGCAGAGTTGATTCCTTTTATTTGAGGTAATTTGTATCCGATTGATAATTCTCTCAATTTGATGAAAGAAGCATCAAAAGTGATGTTTTTGTTGTAACTCCAAGGATATGCCTCAGTTATAGGAATAATGGTAGTTCCGGGACCTCCAAGGTGTTCTGTATATTCGTCATCAGAGAAATCGTCAGGAGTATCTGCACCTGCTGTTTGTACCACGCCTGGTATAAATGCACCGTCGTGTTCACCATCGTATTCTAATCCTCCAGTTTCAGCAGTATGACCACCTACTCTTGGATAGTAACCCGTTCTAGGGATTATGTATTCTTCAGGGTTGGATTTTAAGAACGCTATCAGTTCACTTTCTGACATTAGACCACCCTGGATCAATTGATCCAACTGTCGTTGTGATTTCCAATCAGACTCACCATATCTATAAGTGTAAGAAAGGAATTCTCCTCCTTGTCTCCAGTCAAAACTTGCATTTAATGTGAACCTACCATAAGTTAAGCTGGTCTGCATGCCCAGAAGAAAATCAGGATTGAAATTTCCAACTTTTTCCCAATCTTCTACATCTTCCAGACCGATCCATTCGGGACCATCAATGATAGGCCACTTGTAGTATTCAGAATTGGGATCTTGCACCTGAGCTATGCCATAGCCATAAATATCACCAATTTTCTCACCCAAAAATGTATATGCTCCGCCATTATCCTTCCAGATTTCTATCCGGTCAAGATCGCCTGTTAATTCTTCTACTGTTGTAGAGTTTTTTGAGAAGTTAAAATTTAAATCCCATGTAATTCCATCCTTATTTGCGATCGGAGTGCCACCGATTACAAATTCAAGACCCTGACTTCTTAACAAACCTCCGTTTACTATTCTACTGCTATAACCTGAAGATAAAGGGGTTACTTGTGGGAAAATTTGATTTTCGTTATCTACACTGTAATAGGTTCCACTAAACCTCAATTTATTATCAAACATATTGAAGTCGATTCCAGCTTCTATAGAAGTTGCTGTTTCTGGCTTTAAGTTTGGGTTTTTCTGAGTGCCTGATACACTCTGAGTAATTAAAGAATTCCAGGTCCCTGTGGATAAAGATTGTTCTAAATTATACGGATTGGTATCATTACCTACCTGAGCCCACCCTGTTCTAAACTTCAATAAACTAACCTTCTCTGGTAAATTGAATGTGTAATTTGCCAACCAACTCAATGATGCAGAAGGATAAAAGTACGAATTGTGTTCAACTGGTAATGTACTTGACCAGTCATTTCTGGCTGTCAAATCTAAATACAACATACCTTTGTATCCAAGAGAAGCCAATGCATATAAACTGTATATGGCCTTTTCTGAATATTCATCGCTTACGCTAATGTTATCTAGTGGGATGTTGCTGACAGTATAAAGTCCTGGTACAACCAATCCATTATTTCTATTGTCTGACCCAATTCCAGATCCTATTTGAACACTTTGTCTTTTTTGTTTCATCATATTACCTCCAACAGAAAAGTTTAGATCTAAATCTCCCATTGTTTTTGTATAGGCAGCAAGAAAGTCGGTATTAGACTCCTGATAGTTAATATCAGCGACTGTATAATTTCCTTTACGCATACGGTCAGCACTGAATGGGATTTTAGTTTCACGGTTTTCACTGTAAGAGTCCAAAGACTGACGAACTTTCAATGAAATATTATCTGTGAATTTATAAGTCAGTGCTACATTTCCATATATCCTGTCCCTTACAAATGCGTTTGTCATACCATAAGCAATAAAATATGGGTTATCTCCTTCCGGTGGTTTATTTTGTTGTATTCCTTCCTGACCGGGCATCCAGTAATCTTTCAACAAGTTCATGTCAATATAAGAAGAAGAATATACGGCCTGCAAAGGATTGTTATTACGATCACCAGTACTTGGAATGTCGTTTGAATTCGCTCTGCTAATAGTAATATTGGAAGTGAAATTTAATTTTTCAGTAAGGTTGTGATTGATACTGGTTTTAAGACTATTAGTAAATCTATCCTGATTAGGAATCATGCCTCGCATGGACATATTAGAATAAGATATCCTGAAATTTCCTTTTTCATTTCCTCCTGTTAAAGCCACACTATTTGTAGAGGTGATTCCTGTTTGCAAGAATTCTTTCATGTTGTTTGGATATGATCTTAACTCTGTTGGTTCATCATATCCAAACTGATTGACAACATTACCTGCATCCAATTCAGGACCAGCCCAGTAGGCAGTTCCCTCATCTAAAGTGGAATTACGTTCTCCATTAGCATATTTATAATGGAAGTCCAATAATTTAGTCGGCCACTCGAATAGCGTACTTGAAGAAACTGTCACTCCTAATTTTTTGGAGCCTGAGCCAGATTTGGTAGTGATAATAATTACCCCATTACCTGCCCGAGTGCCATATAATGCCGCTGCACTGGGTCCTTTCAACACAGTCATACTGGCTATGTCATTGGGGTTGATATCCGATATTGCATTACCATAATCAACCTGATTGTTGTTTCCATTTTCTGATACATTATTTAGACCATTGTTCATTGGCACTCCATCTACTACAAATAATGGTTGATTGTCTGTAGTCAATGAGCTGGCACCTCTTATTACCACACTTACAGAAGAACCTGCACCTCCGGTTTGGTTAATGGTAACACCTGCTACTCTACCAGCCAGGGAGTTTACAACATTATCTTGAGAAACCTGATTTAGTGCATCTCCACCAACTTCCTGAACAGAATATCCTAAGGACTTAGTTTCTCTTTCTATACCTAAAGCTGTCACTACTACTTCGCTTAGTTCTGAAATGTTCTCAGACAATGCCACATCAATTACTTTACGGTTTCCAACGGTTATCTCTTGAGCATTGTACCCCACAAATGAAAATACTAAAACGGTATTTTCTCCCGCAACTTCCAGACTATATTCACCATTGATATCAGTAATAGTACCTGACTGCTCTCCTTTTACTATTACGTTTACACCAGGAATTCCTTCTCCATCTACAGAGCTGGTAACTTTTCCTGATACCGCAATGTCCCTTAGCCCATCAGCCATTGCTGATGGTAGCAATACAATTAGTAATCCTAAAGTCACCATAGTGAAAATAGGGGATACTAATTTTTTACATAAGTATTCGTATTTCATAATTTTGATTGTTTGTTTTAAAACCTGTACATTTTACTTTCTTCACATCAAATACCTGCTACCAAATTCTAAACATGGAATTTATATGGCATAAATAAGGTATTATTAGTGTTGTTTATTTTCGCTGTATAGCATCGTATTTTTAAATAAGACGGTATTTTCCCCTGCTGTTGCTATTGAAAAAAAAGATCAGTAGTAAGCAGAAGGGCATAAGTTTTTCTGGTTATGTTATTCTCATGTTTAAATGTTTATGTTAAAAATCTATTATTATATTCATTGTTTTACTTAAGGAAACCAAGGTCATCAGTAATAGGTGTACACGAGCTGTAAGCATGTGATTTTTTGAACCTGTAAAGAGTTTGCATACACAACATACACTGCTATTAATGCCAGCTAAAAAAACATTGGTTTTACGAATGAAACGTGTAATATATCTCTTTCCTGTTTTCAATAATTAAGCCTGTTTTAATAACACTAACGAAAATACAATATATATATGTAATCTTAATTCAGAATATAGGCGTATTATGATGGTATATTGACTCTGTTTAAAACCTTATAATTTCTTAATATAAGGTCTTCTTTTATTGCCATGTTTTAACACAAGCATAAAGAATGAGACACATTTTATTAATTTTTTTATTATAAAATGCACTTGAATAGAAATTGTACTAATTGGAGATGTGATACTAAAAACTTTTAAATGGGAGGAGTGTGATGGCCTGAAGAGTTTAGTGAAAATGAATAATAAATCCAGTCAGCAGGCAGAGGATTTTTTAGTTTATCGGGTTGATTTTTCTGATCTCTAAAATGGATGATTCGGCAGGGTTGTTTTAAAAATTATTTTAGTTAGAGGCTAAATTAGTTGTTGTTTATTGATGTTATATAATTATTTTAATAATTACATATAAAAATTTAATCCGTTTCTTTTTCCATTATTTTTTATTCAAATCATTTAATGTATTGGTAGAGATAACAATTTATTAAATAAGACTTAAATCAAAATAGCTATGGGTAGTTTCTATATGGTTGACATGGTGTCGCCTAAATTACATAGGGGATCGCTTTCAAATAAATGAGCCAATATAGTATAACAATACGCCTATATTCTGAAGAATAGTAAGGGATATTAATTGTATTTTCGTTAAATTTAAGAATGTTGAATAGGGTACTTTTTAATTAATCAATGGATATACCTTCAAATAGAATGAATTGCTATTTGGAATTTTAATAAACTAAAACAATTATTTCAATAACTTTTAACTAAACACATGACCATGAAAAAACATCGACTAAAGTATTTTGGTCTTCTTATTTTTCTTTCGCTACTGATATATTCGTGTGGTGAGGATGAAAAATTAGAATTCCCAACATCAGCTCAAATTTTTTACTCCCTCAGTGATGATCCTGATGAAGCAAAAAAGGTGGCATTTACAGCTATTACTCATAGCGCAGATTCCTATTTATGGGATTTTGGAGATGGTACCACAAGTACAGAGCCTGTAGTTGTACACGAGTATAGTGATGGAGGGTATTATACTGTCTCCCTTACAGTTACTGGTAGCACCGGAACAGATAGTGAGGAAGTAAATCTTGCTATTGATTTGACTCCTTATGTTTTATTAACGGGGGGACCTACCAATACGGAAGGAAAAAAGTGGAAACTCTCTGCAGCACATGGAGCAGGAGGTAATTATTTTGCAAATTCTGATGCCTCTTTTTCATTGTATGGCGATACGCCTAAACCGCTTCCCGATGGTATTTTCGCCACTGAATTTGGAATGGGTAAAGTTTATGATGATGTATATACTTTTCATTTTGATGGTAACTATGAAATTGACACTAAGGATGATCAGGCGGTATTTTCAGGTTATGTTCATCAACTATTGACAGGAGGGAATGTCGTAAATGCTAATGGAGCTTCATATGGGCTTGTTATTGCTTCATACACACCGGATGCAAGTGCCACTTTTACCTATGTTGAGAACGAAGATTTTGAGGTAGCAACAGTTTACGGACCAGAAGGTAAATTAACCTATGAAGGGGTTAGTACATTGGATTTCTCAGGAACTTCTTTTGTAGGTTTTAAAGACTATGAAACTAAAGTGATAGTGAGTGATGTAAAGGACAAATCATTTAATATAGTTGTCTTTGTGTCAGCTGATCCTGGTGCTTATCCTAAGGCAACTAATGCTATAATCCTTACCATGCAGGCAGTAGATTAATGCCCATGAAACTTGACTAGAATTTATTTAACTATTAAATAATAAGACATGAAACAAAAATACATTTTTCAACAAAAGGTCAATCCACTCTTCACGTTAGTGACTTTGGGATTGATGATTGCATTTTCACTGTCGGTTCAGGCTGGTGATAATTTAGACAAGTCCATATCAGGAAAAGTAACCAGCTCTGTAGATGGAGAGGGGATACCCGGAGTAAATGTAGTAATCAAAGGAGTTCAGGAGGGTACTATTACCGATATAGAGGGAAACTATAGCCTTAGTGTAGCTGATGAAACTGCAGTTCTGGTATTTTCCTTCGTTGGCTACAATGCCCAAGAGGTTGTTGTTGGCAATAGATCAGTTGTGGACGTAAAGATGACAGAAAACGTGGAGCAACTGAATGAGGTTGTCGTTACTGCCTTAGGTATCAAAAGAGAAGAAAGGTCATTGGGCTTTTCAGTGGGAAGAGTAGATGGCGCAGAAGCCAATAGAGTGGCTCAGGATAACGTGCTAAATTCCCTGTCAGGTAAGGTAGCGGGAGTTACCATCAACCAAACCGGGGGAGCTGGCTCATCAGTAAGTATGGTCATCAGAGGAGCCTCCTCACTAAGTACCGACAATCAACCACTGTTTGTAGTTGATGGTGTTCCAATAACGAACGGACTAAATAACGTTGCGGAATTCGGAAGCCAAAATAATGTGGATTACGGTAACGCCATATCGGATATAAATCCAGACAATATTGAAAGTATTACGGTACTTAAAGGGCCAAGTGCGGCAGCATTGTATGGTACCAGGGCAGGTAATGGAGTGGTATTGATTACTACTAAAACGGCAGCTAAAGGAGATAAAGCCAAAGTGTCTTTCTCGTCAAATACAGTGTTTGATGTTCCCTTTAAATTTCTTAAAACCCAGAAAAAATTTGCTACGGGTTATTTTTCTTATACACCGGATAATTTTGGCCCGGGAGAATTTCCTGTAGTTACTCCTGCAGAGGCTGCAGGTGCTGGAATGGAACTGGACAGAGGGTATTATGCCATCCAATGGGATTCTCCTCGTGATGCGAATGGCAATCAAATTCCTACTGAACTGGTGTCACACCCAAATAATGTGAAGGATTTTGTACAGACTGGTATTAACACTACCAACAGTGTAGCTGTATCAGGAAGCAATGAAATAATCAACTACAGGATAGGTTATACCAACATGAGAAGTCGTGGATTGATTCCTAACGCTGACTTGTTAAAGGACAATTTTTCATTGAACTCTTCCATTAAAGCAAATAAATCTTTAACCATTAGTAGTACTATAAACGCTGGCAGAACCTGGTCTAACAATAGACCAAATACTGGGAACAGGGGAAGTAATCCTTTGGAAGCTGCCTATAAAATTCCTCAAAATCTGGATATCAATGATTTCAAGAATTATTGGGCACCTGGTCAGGAAGGAGTACAGCAGTACGCACCTGAAAACTATAACAATCCGTACTTTCTTGCAAATGAAGTAAAAAACGGCTTTTCAAGAGATCGTATTATTGGAAATGTTAAAGCTGATTTGAAAATCACAGAAGACCTGTCTTTGATGGGTAGGTATTCAGTGGATTATTATACTGAGGTTCGTGAAACTAAAATTTCACCAAGCTATACCAGAGAGCCCAACAACGGAGCTTATGGTCTTGCCAATAGCAGTAATTTGGAGAAAAATATAGATTTCTTACTGACTTATACTAAGGACTTGGGTGACTTTGGTTTGGTCGTGTCAGGAGGAGGTAATAGCAGGTACACCAAAGGTAAATATTTGTCCAATTCTTCAGGATCAGGAAATGGGCTTATTGTACCTAATGTATATAGTGTAAGCAATATTAGTTCAGGGGCATTGAGCTTCAATAGTAGTTTGTCTGAAAGGGTCATATACAGTGTCTATGGAATAGCTAATTTGTCTTATAAAAATTTCATATACCTGGACTTAACAGCTAGGAACGACTGGTCTAGTACATTAAGGGCAAATGAAAGGTCATATTATTATCCTTCTACTTCTTTAAGCTTGTTGCTTGATGAGGCATTCGATTTGGGAGGAAATGTTGATATGCTCAAATTAAGAGGTGGTTGGGCAAAGGTAGGAAATGATACCAGCCCTTATAATTTGAATGCAGTGTATAACAATGGTGGTCAATGGGGAGATGCTACCATGTTGACTTATTCAACTACCCGTTTACTTCCAAATTTAAGACCTGAGACTGCCACTTCATGGGAGGCTGGAGTCGAGGCTAAGTTCCTTGGTAACCGATTGAGGTTAGAAGGAACATACTATACCCTAGACAATGTAGACCAAGTTTTGCAAATATCTACACCTGGTTCTTCAAAGTACACTGCTAATAATATAAATGCAGGTTTGATCCAGAGTAGCGGATGGGAACTGATGCTAGGAGGCACACCCTTAAAGAATAATGATTGGTCTTGGGATGTAAGTATGAATTTATCCAGAAATAGAACCAAGATTATCGAGCTGGCAGAAGGTGTAGAGTTTTACGAATTTTGGAGTGAGGCAAAATCACGTGCCAGAACATATGTTGGTGAAACAATAGGTGATATATATGACGCCAAGATGGTAGTAGTAGAAGATCCTAATTCACCATACTATCAGTATCCTATTATAGGAGGAGGTGATTCTGAATGGCAGGCCATACAATCAGCCGATACAAGGAATAAGGTTGGAAACTTTAACCCTGATTTTATATTGGGTATGCAATCAACCCTGGCCTGGAAGAATTTCAGTTTAAGTATGACACTTGACTGGAGAAAAGGCGGGCAATATCAGTCTCAGACGTATAGGTATAGTACGGAAGATGCCAGTTCACAAATATGGTTGGATAATGCAATCAACCCAAATGGTTTGGAAGGTGCTGAATTAAGTGCCTGGTTGAAAGAAAATGAAGATCAGTATATCAGGAATGGATTTCATATAGTTGGAGGGTTGACAAAGGAGACTGGTGGTTTACCTGAAAACTTTAGTGGAAAGGTAGTAAATGACGGTTATTTTATTCCGGGTGTAGTACAAACTGCGGGAGCAGATACTCCTAATGATTTCGAGGATGATGTGTATGTTGAAAATCTTGGAGAGTCTGGTACCTTGGTGCTTCCGTATATTGTAAGTTACCCTTGGGATTTCGGTGCTCCATCCTTGTTTGATGCTGACTTTATTAAATTGAGAGAACTATCTATTGGATATAGACTTCCTACCACTTTTACCAATAAATTGAAAATTCAGAGTGCTAATGTTTCGGTATATACCAGAAATGTGATTATATGGACAAAAGGAAAAAATGGAATAGATCCTGAAAGAGCCTTCCAGAATAATTCCTCACGTTTTGTTCAGGGTGTAGAAAGGTACAATGTGGAGCCATGGGTATTTCCTATTGGAGTGAAACTAAATTTAACATTTTAATTACTAAAATTAAATGATCATGTATTTCATAAAAAATAAAATATTAATTGTAGTAGGCTTGATGTTAACAATGGTGTTTTCATGTAAAGACTTAGATGAATTGAATATCAACCCCAATGGGCCAGATCCTGAGGATACAGATCCCTATCTATTGATGGCTACTGTATTGAGTGGAGCAGGTACTTCAGTAGTCAATTTGGGCTATGGAGACTTAGCAGGCGTAATGCAACATACCCAAAAGGATGGATGGGGAGGAAGTCATAATTCTTACGAATGGACATCATCCAGCCAGGGATGGAATGGTTATTACAGGATTTTAGGTAACAACCAGGATATGTTTTTGAAATCAGAGGCATTGGGTTATGAGTTTGCTATGGGTGTGGGGCTGGTAATGAAATCTTATGTATTTGGCCTCATTACAGATTTGTATGGTGATGCACCATATTCAGAAGCACTATTAGGAGATGATGATGCTTATAGAGAACCTAAGTTTGACCGTCAGCAGGATATTCTTAATGGAATTTTTGCTGATTTGGAAACTGCCAATACCCTGTTGTCAAAAAGTGTAAGTGAATACAATTACATTAATAAAACTCAGGATATAATATATGAAGGTAGCCCTTCCAAGTGGAGAAAGTTTGCCAATTCACTGGCTTTGAGGTATTACATGAGATTGTCCGTGAAAGATCCAGGGACTGCTCAGACTGGTATAGCCAAAATAGTAGGAGATCCTACAACATATCCTATTATTACTTCTGCTAATGATGATGCCAATATGGATTATGTAGGAGCCAACTCATCTAATTCATGGCCTAAAAACTATGTATTCGATACAGGAGGTGGATCTGATTTCAGGAGAGTGAAGATGTGTGCTACATTGGTAGATGCCATGAAGTTGTTAAATGATCCAAGGTTGGATCAATGGGCTGCAAGAGTTGAGATTCCTATTGAAGTAAATGAGGATGAAAATAGTACTGATGAAATAACTGACGGCATTCGTTATGTATCCAGAAATCTTGTGGATGATTATGAAGCTGATTTTGGTATTCCTTTGAATACAAGTACTGATTTTGTGGGGATGCCACCTGCAGCTCTACAGACCCCTTCAGCATTTAATATGAGTCCAGATTTGAATCAGGCATCAACTAATCCACACGTTTCCTGGGTGAATGCTCAATTCACTGAAGCTTCCGGGGACAACCTGAAAGCCAGATTAATCACTGCGGCTGAAGTCAATTTTATTTTGGCAGAAGCTGCACTTAACGGATGGATTGGTAATGCTGAAGAATACTATAATGCGGGTATTCAAGCTTCCTTTGAAGCATGGGGCATAGGAGATGAATATGATGACTATATGACTGAAACAGGTGTGGCTTATGATGCTACCCAGGCACAGATTATCAATCAAAAATGGATATCTTCTTGGGCCCATGCTGCTGAGTCTTGGTTTGATTACCGTAGAACAGGCTTACCGGATTTACAGACAGGTCAGTGGGTTAAAAGAGATGCGATACCTGTTAAATTCTATTACCCATTGGATGAGGAGTTTTATAACCAGAGTAATGCAGAAGCCGCCATTGCAAATTTGGAAAAAACTACATTTAATGGAGCTGATCCTCAGAATAGTGCATGGTCAAAACCATGGATTATACAAGGAACAGGAAAGCCCTGGTAAGATTTATAAAATATAAGTAGAATCAAAAAAAAGAGGCTGTCTCAAAAGTCAAATGATTCCCAGATTCCTGACTGTCGTCAGACAGGTATTCTAGGATACAGCCATTGCTGCGTTTCCAAAGGGATGCCGGAACAAGTCCGGCAACTGCTTAATCCTTTTGAGACAGTCTCTTTTTTTATCACATTACAGTATGAAAGTTATAGATGTTTGTCAAGAAACTGATCAATATAAAATTGACAATATTCATTTACCTTGGCAGACAAATCCATTGTATGAGGCCATCCTTTTAATCTGTGATAATCATGTGGTACCCCTGCTTTTTTAAGCCATATATCCAGAGAGTCTGATTGACTAACCGGAACGATTGAATCAATAGTGCCATGAAATGTTAAAGTAGGAGGGTCGTCTGAAGTAATAAAAAATCTCGGAGAAGCCATTTTGTACATTTCAGGTTTTTCATCATATTTCGCTCCTATAAAATTTAAGGGCTCTTTTCTGATTTTAGATTCAGGGGTGGTAAGATCAGCCACACCATATAGGTTAATTACTGCTTTTACTTTTGCGGAATTTTGCGCATAACAACCTTCATTGAACATAGGCTCATCTTCTGCATAGCCTGCCATCATAGATAAGTGTCCTCCGGCAGAACCACCAATCAATACCATTTTGTCAGCATCAATATTATATTCATGAGCATGATCTCTAACCCATTGGACTGCACAGTTGACATCCTGAACCGCTGCAGGAAACTTTGCCACTTTTGCTAATCTGTAAGAGACCGTGACAGTAACATATCCTTTCCTTGCATAATCAATCAAATAACTCAGGTAATCAGACCTTTTTCCGGATTTCCATGCTCCTCCATGGATGAAAATCATAACAGGAGCTGGTTCTTGTTGTTTTTTAGCTTTGTATATATCTAATTGAAGCGAAATGGTATCTATTTTCTTGTATTCAATATTTTTTATTTCCAGAATGTCATCAGGAACCGCTGGTTTTGCTTCTATCAGATCGAGCATTCCTAAAGCGTAAGAAATTTTCAAGAAAGTTTCGTTCATGTACCCGGACGGAGCTTCTAGTGTTCTGTTTGGATCAGTTGTTTTTTTACTACAACTGAATAAGAAAATCAGCCAAGCAAAATTTAAAATTATTACTTTGAATTTCATAGATATATGGGTTTGTTATAAAGTCTTTTTATGTTATAAATTACATGGTGATTTTGTAATTCCCAGCTTCATACTCACTGGTTTTTATTATCAATTTCTTTTTTGTCGGATAATAATTGTAATCTGTATTTTCAGTTAGAGAGATGTTATCTAATTCCACTTTTACTGGTTTTTTGGCCATGGCAATATTCAATATGTGAGGGCATTTTTCACCCAATAGATCAATGTTTATAATATCTTCTTTATTTGAATATTTGAGGGTAGTGCTAATTGATTTTTCTCGGAAAACCTCAAAAGAGTTTTGGTCTTGGTCGGGGTAAACTAAGAAAGTCAAATAACCTTCATCTTTCGGATTTCCAATTCCTGTGTAAGATCTTTTGATATTCATAGGTATAATTGAACCCTCTTTTATGAAAATAGGATACTCATCTAATGGAAACTCCATTTTTAGTGTAGCTGATCCTTCTATGATTTTGGTGTTGTCAAACCAGTATCTCCATTTCCCATCAGGAAGATAGACTTCATTTTCCAGATCATCTTTATAAATTGGGGCGATCAAAAGATTGTCTCCGAACATGTAATGGTATTTTCCTTCTTTGGGAGTTTGAAGTCTGGTGCCTCCTTGATTGGCTGTAACTACATAATGGTACATGTAAGGGATTAGCTCTGTATGTAACCATGAATATTCACGAATGATGTCAAGTTCTTCTTTGCTTCTTTTCCATAACCTGCGTTCTCCATGTCCTCCATTTAAAAACAAACCACAAAATGTTGAAAATTGAGCCCATCTGATGTATAATCTGGGTGGAATATTGCTGCCAGAAAAACCAGCAACATCTGAACCAATTATGCTGTAGCCCAGTTCAGCACTTTTAAGAGTGTTGTCTATGGCAGATTCAAATCCTTGCACACCTTTCATGGCAATATCCACTTTCTCTTCATCTTCTACGATCATTTCATTTGTGACCCACTTATGTTCCTGATCACCAACCCAGTTGACGGGTGATGCGTCGATAGGGGAAAAACCTTCAGGGTGAAAACCCCTGTCCATGGCTCTGGACAATGTAATAAATTCAGGGTTTTGAGAAAGACCATGATTGTATTCATCTCTGTAATAATGATCCATGTATTTGCGGGTGGTCATCCACCCTGATGCTGTCTGATTGTAGAAAAGCGGGAGAGGCCCTAGTTTCTTCCAAAATAATGTTGCTGCACCGTCAAGTTTCCAGCCATCTATTCCCAGGTCAAAAACCCGTTGCTGCATGCCACGCCACCATTTCATAGCTTCAGGATTGGAATAATCTATAAAGCCACCCTTGCCTTTCCACCATTTATTTTCTTTTCCGTCATTAGCCAGATACCCATTACTTTTAGCCTGAGTGTACCAGTCTTCAGATTTTTCGAGCTTCAACCCTTTGTTGTAGCTGTTGACCATAGATGTCATCCAAAGTACTACCCGGTAGCCATTATCCTCCATTTTTTTAAACCATCGATCAGGATTTGGATAGAGTGTGGTGTCAATGTCAAAATCGTTGTACCTATAACTCCACGGGCTGTCAAGAATGATCGTCCTCACAGGAATGTCATGCTCAGCATATCCTGACAATAATTCATCTACATATTCTGCTGTGTTTACGTCATCTTCCCAGAGCCAGCATTCCAAAGCCCACTCAGGTGTTAATGGTGGATTGCCATGCCTTTGTTTGTTGAATGGTATTCCCCAAAATGGATAAACCAAATAGAAGTATGCCAATATGAGTAAGAGCACACAAGTGATGACCAGGTATTTTGCAATTTTCTTAAGCATGGTTTTGCTTGTTTATAGGTTTAATAGATATAGATAGGGTTGGTCAATACCCATGTTGTCCATTTGTCGTCAAAATAAATACTAGCTGTGATCCTGTAATTTCCCGGTTGATTGTTAGTAGGGAATTCATAGTCATACACATTTTCTTTTTCATCTACTATTAAACCGTTTTTGAATAGCTGAAACTTAACGGGATAGGGAGAGAATGCTTTTAGTTTTGGAGCATTTTGAACTAAAACCGAATCACCCAAAATAGCGGTAACACTGTTGTTTTCATCTGTAGAAAAATATTGAAATCCCTGAGCCTTAGCCAGGCTTTCGAAGGATACAAACAGGTGGCCTTTGATGATGTTGTCTTTAATGTTCACATTGGAAAATGTATCACAAAAAACCTGATTACTTACGTGATTGAAAGAATCGAAATAAGAATCTAAATCCCACCTGAATGCCCATCCATATTCATCGGGCTTACCTAATAGCAACTTATCCATCCAATTTTCCTCTTTTATGGAAATGGTGTCGGCATTCGGCCCAACCCATTCTACCAATCCATTTTCCAGGTATCTTGCCCTGAAGTTGTGGTTGTTGTGGGCATCTACGGCTCCTACGCCTACTATCCTTCGATTTTGATTCAAAGAATCCCAAAGGGAATGGATTTTAGTTTGGTCATCATAAAACTCCCTGTAGCACCAGTTCATATATTTGCCACCATTGATGGCATTGTTAATTAAAAGAGAGCTAATGCCATTTTCATCCAAAACGTCAGTATGGATGTTGTAGATTTCCATAGCATGATAATCAGGATTGTCCCAGGGATGAGGCTTTTCTGAGTGCACATAAGTCGCAAGTCCCCCATTGGTTACTACATCGTGAATGATTTTAGTTTCACCATTTTTCCAATCTAAAACCGTACTGTCAAACGGGTTGATCATAAATCCGGAACTGTACTCTGTACCCGACTCAATGATGACACCATCGAACTTGCCGTGAAACCCACGGGGGTAAACGTCCAGTTTTCCGTGGGGATGATCAGAGAGGAAAATGAATTCAAGCTCTGCTTTTTTTGCTGCTGCGAGTATTTCTGGCAGCAGACCTCTGCTATCGTGCGACCAGTAAGAGTGGGAGTGCAGTACTCCTTTGTGAGACTGGAGAGGAATGTATTGTGTTGTTTTTTTGTACTTTAACCTGAAATCTGTGATTTCCTTTTCCAGTTTTGGATATGTTACAAAATAATTCCAAATACCAGGACTGACAAATTTTAATATTATGATCAATAGGAGTGTCAGCAATGAAAATAAAATGTATTTGATCAGATTTAAAATCTTTATTTTCATAATTAGGATTGGTTAATTCATACTTTTTATAAATGAGATAAGAGCTTCAGGTTGGTCAGTTTGGATGCCGTCAACTTTCATATCGATGAGTGTTTTCCACTCTTCTTGCCATTTATCAGGATTATCTTCATCGTCATCTACAAACACTTTGATCTGACTTGTATGTGCTTGTTCAATATAAGAATTTGAAATGTTGCCCATATCACTTGCCAGAAATTTGGGATCGAATATTTCCAAGACCTGTTTGATGTTTTCTTCCTTTCCCGGATCTGGCATGATCAGGCACTTAGGACAATTGGTTTTAATATCCATAAGCAATTTTCCGGCTGATGCCGGTAAATACCATACGGTGCTTTCTTCCATTTTGTACCTCTTGATAATGTCTATTAAAGCCTTGGGATCAGCATCTTTCAAGTCCAGATAGATGCCTATTTTTCCCTGACAAAGTTTTAATATCTGTTGAAACGTAGGAATTCTGGCCTTTTTCCATTCCTTTCCTATTTTTTTGCCCAAATCTAATTTGAGTAATTCCTTTAAAGTAAAATCCCTTACTTTTCCGGTTTTGTTATCCACGTAAGCATCAATGGTTGAATTGTGTACACTGACAAACTTATTGTCTTTTGTAGTTCTGACATCTATTTCTACAAAGTCACATCCAAGGTCAATCGCTTTTTGATAGGCAGCTAATGTGTTTTCAGGAATTCCATTGTGAACTCCTCTGTGCGCAATAACATAAGTGTTGCCGTTTTTTGGTATTGGTAATTTGTTTTGTGCGTAACTTGTATAACTGCTGGTTAGTACAAAGAGCAAAGCAGTCAATAAACCATTTTTCGTTTTTTTTATTCTTCTTATCATAGGTATTGCTTGTACCATTCTACTCCGTCACCAAAGGCTTTATCTATTGGTAAATCCCGGTGTTTGGAAGGATACCATTTAATATCCTTTGGTTCGTTCGCTCTGCTGAAAAGTAATTTACTTGTGATTGGAGAGATGATTTCGTCGTTTTCTGAATTGATCATTAAAAATGGTCTGGGCTGGATGTTTTCCACAAAATTGATTGGATCGATGATACTAAAGAAGTCTTTGGTGTCTTCAGTAAGTGCATCCAGTCCAAACATCAGGCTGAGGTTGCCGCCTGCCAAAGCAATGACAGGGGCTTTTACCCTGTCATCTACTCCGCAAAATATTGTTCCGATAATCCCTCCCAAGCTTATTCCGTAATAACCTATTCTATTGGCATCAACATCATCTCTGGTTTGTAAAAGGTCGATAGATCTTCTCAAATCAAAAACAGTTTGGGTGATGATGTCTCTGGTCCAATAGCGGTAACCATCCGTAAGGTTGAAATCATAATCTTTTTCTTTCCTCACCCCGTGGTTGGCAATATCAATCCGTAATACTGCATATCCACGGTCAACCAAATATTGATGTCCAAATTCGATATAGTCCACTGTCTTTTTATCTCCCAATCCATGAAGCAGGATGACCACAGGTAATGGTTCTTCTTCGCTTTTTGGAATCGTCAACAAAGCATCCACCCTTTTATTGTGGACGCTTGTGTAGCCTATTTCATACAATTTGTAATCGGTTGAATCTGCTATCAATTTAGTGGAATCTTCCAATGGAAGGGAGAAATCATAGTTATAGTATTTCAATACAGATATTTCCTGTTTGGATATGCAGGAAATAAAATTTACCATTAAAGCACATAGAATTATACTTCTAAACATCATAAGAATTAGATGATTTTATCTGGTCTAAACCAAAGTGCTGCCAATTAATGGACATAGACTTTTACACTGTCTGCCACAAACATCCTGGTACTTTCTACATATCCTTCGCCATTTGGATCTGTGTATTTTAAATCAATATAAAATGCTTTGAACCCTGATTTAGGGTAGTCAACACTGGTTTCTACGTTTTCTATGTTTGAAACAGACAAATCCTGGCTTGTCCATTCCTCATCCCTGAAGTCCCTGTCTTCCGAGTCGGCACTCCATATCAAAGCACCTTTCAGTTGGTCAGGTGAAGCAATGGCGGTCAGGTTTATTTTGGAATTTTCTTCATTTATTTTCCAACCGCAAACCGGATATGGTTTTTTCAGAAGAGTGTTACTGAAAAAAGAACTTACCGACTGAAGTGCCTGGGTCTTGTCACCTAAGCCGTGACCAGCATTGGGCACATATTGAATAAAGTTTTGTCCCGGAATACTGTCAATATAGTTTTTGATTGCATCTACCGGCCAGTATTCATCTATCGTGCCGATAATAATCATTTTTGGCATGGTAAGTTTTTCTCTATAAGAATACGGATCCACCATTTTAGTGATGGCGTCACCAGCTTCTGTATGTACCTGCTGAGGGATTTCCAATTTCACATAATCTTCAATTTGGATGCTGTATTCCTTCCAGACTTCTATCTGATAGTTAAGACTGACAGGCATATTGAGTACGTCAATGACCATAGGGGCAATAGCCTCAACTCTGGCATCATTGGCACCTGTAAGCCAGGTTGTCCATCCACGTTTAGATGCTCCTGACACAACAAACCGATTGATTTTGGTTTCCAACTTTTGCTCAGCAAATTCCTGTATGGCATCCATAGATCTTACTGCTGTTTTTACCATTGGAAACAACAACGGCCAGGTATAATCTCCATCATTTTTAAAATTGTGAAGTGTGAATGAAATGAGCTGATCTTCAACCAGGCCGTCATAAAGCGGTTGATTTGGAGTTTGTCTGATGATGGCGCAAATAGCCTTGTTTTTGGCTGCTATCACTCCGAACGCAGCAGCGGTTTCGTCTGTCTGTTTAGATAAATTTGGTTCTCCATCTTTAACCGATCCACCTGTAATAAAAAGCAATCCTCCATCATGTTCTATCACTTCCGGAACCAAAATAGTTAATTGGTGTTTCCATACATGTTCTCTCCATTTTTGAGAGGTAAGTTTGAGGTCGTAGGCAGTTATGGGCATACCTTCAATCGGGTATGACTCCAATACTTCCCATTTATATGATTTATCATCATTGTTGAGGTAACTCTGAAGTGCTGTTTCTGCAGTTACGGGTACGTCAATTTTTACTTCTTCCGCTTTTTCTTTTTTCGTTGAACATTGACTGTAAAGTAAGCACGATGCAATTGCAAGGGATAAAAATAGTTTTTTGGTTTTCATTTTATAATTAATGGTTTAATGTGCCAGGATTTTCCTGAATTAATTTAAGTGCTTCTTGAATATATATTTCACCTGTCATTTCTCCTAAACTGGTTCTGCTGACATATTTATATCTGTCAAAGCTGTTGAAATCTTCCTTGGTAAGGATATATCCAAATGCGTCATTGGTAAGACCGAATAAAAACGGATTTTCAGTTTTCATTTTTCTCTTAAGGTAATACCCAATGTTAGGAAGTGCTTCTCCGGGAATTGTTAGAATTTGAGCTGTTCCTATGTTTAGAAGATTTACCTTAGTTTGGATGATATAGTCTTTTGATATTTTAATATCCATTGAAGCGTGATCCAGTATCATCCGCATTAGTTCTGATTCAACCGGAAATTCCACTGTTTTAGAAACCGATAATAAATCAGGATTTTCCTGTGGTTCTGCCGATTCGATAATAGACAGAGCCTGATCAGCCAGTAATTCACCAATACGCTGGCACTCCTGCCAATCATTGGCTTCTTCTCCTTCTGGCCTTCGGTTGTCAGCAGTGACCATTCCTCCCTGTGCTCCATTCATAAACACGGCAATGCCTCCAGCTTTAGATTCTATTCTATCATACAAAGGACCACATAAGTCCGGAGTGAGGATTCCTCTTCCGGATCCTACTACCTCAGGATGTACTGCATAATTCACCAAAGTTGAAATCACTTTGTCTTTATTTTTACCAGAAGTGCCAATGGCTTGAATTACACCACACCTGGGATCGTAGAGGTCGGGTGCATAATAGTTGTAGGCGATTTGTCCTTTAGCTTCTCCTACTGCAATCTTTAAAGTAGCAGGTTCCAGGTTTTTTACTGCTTCATTTACGGCATCAGCCATTTGTTTAACACACCATTCTAAATATTTAAAGTCAGCCAGTACTTCTCCCTTTTCATTAGGAAAACCATAAGCATCCGGTGCGCTGTGAGTGTGAGTTGCTCCAATCAGGATATTTTCAGGTAAAATACCTTTGATCAGTTTTCTTGACTGGTCGCCAAGGGCAGCCGGCCATCCAAGATTGTCTATCCCAACAATGGCAACTCTTGTGCCTCCTTTTTCCAATACCAGTGCCCTTACATATAAATCCCCTTTGTTTTCAGATACTTGTTTGGGTGTACCAATACCTCCTGAGACAGGTAGTAATGGGTTAGGTGTAATTACCCTTAATGCAGCTCCTGCTTTGAAGTTTTGGGCAAAAGAAAATTGACTGATTAAAATCGAAAATAGTAAAATACAAATTTTTTTCTTGTTCATTTTTAAGTGGTTGTATGTTGTCCGTATTAATTATTGTTTCTCAACTTGAGTATGTTCAAATCACAGTAGTTTATCAAAAAACTACTACTAAAAAGTATCACTTTAGAGTATTGTAATTTAATAATTTCAATGCCCGGTATCATCTGACAAAGCTCTTGTAATATAAAGTGAAAATTTATCGTAAGTGAACTGTTAAATGAAAATATGCTTCATTTTAATGCATTAAATTATGTCTCAATCCACTTCCCATAATACTATGCAAAATGTTTAAATATTATAAATATAACATATTGATTGTTAACATCTTAATATGGTATATTGGCTAATTTCATTTTGCTGTAAAAATCCTTGATTTTGGTGGTGCAAATGTCTGACGATTAGACGTATTTTGATTAAACTTACAGTAAGTAAACTGTAAAAAACAGGCTTAATCATTAACCAAAACTACGACAATTATGAAAACATTATTATCTCTTATAGTATCAATATTTATGATGGCTTCTTGTAGCCAAAAGAAACAAAAGCAGGTTGTTGAAAATGAAACATCAGAGGCTGTAGTTAAGCCGGCTAATTGGGCTGAAAAATTAGGATACCCGGCGGGTAAAAAAGTTATTATGTTACACGCTGATGACATAGGTATGTGTGAAGAGGCAAATATATCGGCCAAGAGGAATTTGCTGGAAGGGTATATTCAGTCTGCTGCTGCCATGCCTCCTTGTCCATATTTTGAAGAGATCATTGAGTGGGCAATAGAACACCCTGAAATAGATATGGGGCTTCACCTTGCCTTAACTAGTGAATGGAAAACGTACAGATGGCCGTCCGTTTTACCTGTAGCGGAAGTGCCTGGTTTGATTGATGAAGAAGGAAAACTTTGGCGGTCGGTAGAAGAGGTAGTACAACATGCTACGGTAGAGGAAGTGGCAAATGAAGTGCGTGCTCAAATTGAAAAATCTATTTCATTGGGATATAGGCCGGATCATATAGACACACACATGGGGACTCTCTATGGTAGTCCGGAATATGCAAAAGCCTATCTGCAAATTGCAATGGAATATGGTATTCCTGCCAACGCCATTGATATGTCCAATCCTGTGGTTGTTGCCGGGTTTAGAGAGAAAGGATACCCTATTACCGATGACGTAGTTGAATTCATGAATGCTTATACACTTCCTAAATTGGATTATTTTACCAGTGCTCCCAATGCCAAAACCTATGAGGAAAAAATACAGGCTTTCAAAGAGTTGATCCAATCATTACCTATAGGATTAACAGAAATTATTTTCCACCCTTCGGAAGGTACTGAAAATCTGAAAACCATTACAGGTTCGTGGCAACAGCGTATGTGGGAGGCCAAGATGTTTGGTGATCCGGATTTGATTCAATTTTTTAAAGATGAAGGAATCATTTTTACCAATTGGAAAGAAATAATGAAACGATTTAAAGAAAGCAAATCTTAGATTATCCTTATTGCATCAAATTTTTCGATCAATAAATACTTGTTCAACAAGTGATTATTCTAATGAATTAGTCTTCTCCGTTGGATTTGATATTACAGTGTTTCGTTTATTTTTCATCAAACTTATATGAAAAAGTCCTTACTTATTTTGTCTTCTATATTGCTTTTTGCTTGCAACAATAACATTGAAACAACTAAAAATGATATAGCCAATAAAGCCAGTGAATTTTATGTTGATGTACCTTTTGTACAGGAATATCATGAAGGATTTATTATTGATGCTAATGAAGAAAAAGCCAATGACATTAGAGCCATTCATGCTGATCAGGATGATAATATTTGGATTGCCACTAAAAATGGGGTTTATGTAAAAAAATCAAATAGCCTGGAGTGGGATTTGATAGTTACGGGCATAGATCAGGGGCCGGCTTATGATGTGAAATCAGACAGGAAAGGTACTGCCTGGATGGCAACATGGAATGGTGTGTATTCTTACAATTCAGGGCAATTAGAAAAAATGATAGGGCCAAAACCTCCATTGGCTAAAGTAGTGGTTGCGGAAGAAGGAGTCTATGCGCTGGGACCATATGGAATATGGTTATTCCAAAACAACGTCTGGAATAAAAAGGATTATAAGGCAGGAAGAAGTATAAGAGCAGCAATTTCTGATGGAAACCAAGGACTTTGGATCGGGACGGATGTTGGGTTATTTCATTGTAACGATCAAAAAACTACCCCATATCAGAAAAATGAAGATGCATTGAGTGCATATATAAAAGGGCTGGATTATAGCGATGTTGGAAACCTTTGGGTAGCTGGATTGGGTGGTATTACCATTAGGAATAAAACACAAAAAATTGGAGAAAAGCTTCCCAAAGACGGCATTACTCATGCAGAGGTAAGGACGGTCAAACGTGCTCCGGATGGCAGGATGTGGGTGGGGACTGACTATGGCATTACCAGATTTACTCCTGGTAAAAAGGAGTACTCTGTAAGATTGAGCAGGCGGTGGTTAATGTCAGATGAGGTAAGAGATATTGCTTTTGACAGCAATGGAAACGCATGGATAGCCACAGCTGAGGGTGTCAGTGCCATCAAAAGGCGAAACATGACACTGGAACAAAAGGCTGATTATTTCTATGATAAATTGATAAAGCGTCATGTCCGGAAGCCATGGATTATTGCCAGGTCAAGATTGACTGTACCGGGAGATACGTCTTCTATTGTATCCGATGATGATGATAATGACGGGGAATTTACCTCAAACTATCTGGCGATGGAATCTTTCAGGTATGCCGCAACCAAAGACCCTAAGGCCAGAGAAAGAGCTAAAAAGGCATTTGATTTTTTACATTATTTGAGGGAGGTGACTGAAATGGACGGTTTTTTCGCCAGAACCATTATTCCTGTTTCATGGGAAAGGTCGCACGATATGAACCGGACATATACCCCTCATGAATTGGCAGATGAAATCATAGAAAACCCGAGACAAAAGCCAGTGGAAGTGCGCTGGCATGTGACAAAAGATGGAAAATGGAAATGGAAAGGAGACACCAGTAGTGACGAATTTTGCGGTCACTTCTTTGGATATTATTGGTACTATACTTTGGTAGCTGATGATGAGGAGAAAAAAAGGATTGCCAATCATGTAAGCAAGATAGTTGATCATCTGATGCGCAACGATTTCAATGCCGTAGATGTGGATGGAACCCATACCAAATGGGGAGTATGGTCGCCTGAAATTCTGAACAATGATCCTGAATGGTCTCCTGAAAGGGCATTGAATTCATTGGAAATGCTTTCCTTCTTAAAATTCACTTACAAAGTGACTGGTGATGAAAAATACCAGAAAGCATATTTGAAGCTCATAAACGAAGAAGGCTATATTAAAAATGCCAAAATGTTACACAATACAAATCCGGCATGGAATACTTACTTTGATATTTATTTAACACTATACCTATACCCAACTCTGATTTCCTTTGAAGATGATCCGGAGATTAAAAAGGAATATCAGGAGCACATGGAAGGATGGTTTCAAAAGTATAAGGAAACCAAAAGCCCATTGATCAATTTTACATATAACTATCTGACAGGGGGAAAGGACGAATTAGACAATTCTATCTTTTTCTTAAAAGACGCACCGCTCGATTTAGTGAACTGGAGAATTGACAATGGAAAAAGGGAAGACCTGCAAATCGTTCGAAGGCCCATTCTTGAAGTTTTGGCAGTTGATGAATTGAGGCCACCCAGCGAATATCGGGTGATCAGATGGGACAGGTATCCGTATCATGCCGTTGACGGTGATCCATCTGAGGAATACGAGCCGGTATATTGGTTGCTTCCTTACTGGATGGGACGATACCAACAACTAATTGTGGCTGAGAAGTAAACAAATCAATTATACAAACACTATTCAAACTGAGTTATGAAAAACAAAGGGACATTGATCAACCTGATTGTGGTGGGTATGACCTTGGGTACTACCTGGGCAATCCGCGGACAATTTGGACATGAGCAGGGAGCTGCATGGGCTGGTGGGGTAGGAGCTGTGTGTATTTTACTTATAGCAAATCGACAAGACTGGTACAGTAAGTTGTTTAAATCCACCTTAGCTGCCGCTATTGGCTGGGGGTTGGGTGGAATCATGAGTTATGGCATAGTTGTAGGTTATGGCAGAGGTTCTAATTTTGTCAATGTCTATTATGGCCTGTTGATGTTGTTTGTCATTGGTGGATTATATGGTTTTTTAGGTGGTGGATTGTTTGGTTTGTCATTGACTGATTCTAAAAAGAATAAGGTGAAATGGTACCAGCTTTTGATCGGAATGACTGTTGGAGGTATTATTACTTACTTTTTTATGATTATGCAGTGGAGTTGGTTAATGACTCCACCAAGGTCGGAAGTATGGGCAGTTTGTTTAGGTATGGCATTTTTTCTTACCTGGTTTGTTGTTCACAATAAGTATTATTCGGCTTTACGAGTAGCTGTTTTTGCCGGTTTGGGAGGAGGGTTTGGTTTTGCTTTTGGCAACTTTCTACAAGTAATGGGAAATACTACAGAAATCCATTTCAATTTCTGGAATGTAATGGAGTATTCACTTGGTTTTTTTGGCGGTTTGGGTATGGCTTACGGTACTTTTACTTCCAAATGGGAAGAGTCGGAATCTGCGCAATCCAAATCATCCAATTTTGTTCCCATGTTACTGGTAGTATTACTTATTCCTTTTGTGGTATGGCATCAGTCTTTTGAGACGGAACGATTGCAAGGCACCCTGTCAAGACTCACTTCAGGTGACGTAGATGTCATTGTTTGTTTTGTTCAAATACTGGCAATATCGTTGATTTTGCTGCAAACGGTATTTGTGGTTTGGAAATATTCGGCTTCCAGAGAACATCAACTACAATATTCGCAAAAGGATGTGAAGACTTTTTTTATGAGCCATTTCGCCTTGTACATGGTTTTTAGTACACTTATTACCGGAGCTTTTTTGAGTTTTTACCGTGTTGAGCAATACTTGTATTTTGCCAACTATATAATTATCCTGATGGTCTTGCCCAAATTAACTCCTACTTTCCAATCCAATGAGATTAATACTAATAAATGGCTAAAAAACTTCCTTTTAGTTATACTATTTATTGGAATTCTGGCACTGATCGCAATCAATTCTCATGAAGTATTAAAAGGCGCACATGAAAGATTTGAATTTTAAAGCCAGACATTTGGAGTTAGTTAATCATTAAAGAGATTTATGAAAGTTAAAAAAGTAGCTGTTGTAGGTTTTGGTTTCATGGGTATGACGCACACGGCGAACATACTAAAGCAAAGTGGGCTTCAATTGGTGGCGATTGTAAGCAAGAATCCGGAGAATATAGAAAGTAAAATAGCCTCACCAACTGGCAATTTTACAACAGGAGACATTGATGTCAATGTACTGATTGCTGTGCATAAGTACAGTAGTTTGGAAGAATGTATAGAAAATGAGGGTCTTGATGCGGTATTTATCTGCGTACATACAGATTTACATTTCGAAATGGCCAAGTTGGCCTTGTCCAATGAAATTCATGTGTTTCTTGAAAAGCCTATGGTTTTAGACATCAATCAGGGTCAGGAGTTGATTGATCTGGCAAAAACACATAATTGTATATTGATGATAGGGCATGTGCTACGGTTTATGTCGCCATATATGAAACTCAAAAAATGGATTGATGATCAAACTTACGGGGAGCTTAAGTTTTTATCTCTTTCCCGATTTTCAGGGCTGCCATCCTGGGGGCAATGGAAGGAGAAAAAGAATGCATTTGGTTCTTCCGGAGGTGCATTGTTTGACCTTTTGATTCATGATATTGATTTTGCACAATACCTTTTTGGCACACCTGATCAGATACAAAGTGCCTATTTACCGGGTGCTCTTAGCGAACATGATTACATAAGTGCATTGTGGTCTTATGACTCAAAAGAAGTGAAAGTAAAAGTAGAAGGTGGGAATACTTTTCATTCCAACTTTCCTTTTCAAGCCGGGTTTATGGCCAATTTTGAGGATGCCAGTATGCTATACACTACCTTAAAACCGGAAACAATTCAGGTAGTCAATAATGATGAAATGCGGGAAGTTGATGCAAATGACGGTGGAGATGGTTTTTTCAACGAAATAGAATATTTCACCTCGTGCCTATTAAACAACCAGCCTCCGGATCAGTGTTTACCGGAATCATCTTTAGAAACAATAAAGATTTGTTACCAACATTTGAATAAAAAATAAACAAGAATAAATGAAAGAAGATTTAGCGTTATATGGAGGGAAGAAAACCCTAAACAAAGAGTTTAAGTGGCCAATATTTGACAATGAAGATGTTAGTGCTGTTACAGAAATTGTCAGTTCAGGCAACTGGGGAAATCCTGACTGTGGGGGAATAGTAGAACAGGTAGAAAAGGAATTTGCTGCATATTGTGGAAGTAAATATGCCATTTCATGTGTAAATGGTTCAGTGTCTTTGAGATTGGCTTTGATCGCCTGTGGTGTTAAACCCGGAGATGAAGTGATACTACCTCCATATACTTTTATTGCCACTGCGTCTGTAGTGTTAGAGGCCAATTGTGTGCCTGTTTTCGTTGACATTGATCCCAATACTTACAATCTGGATAGTACCAAAATAGAAGAAGCGATTACTGCAAAAACCAAAGCGATTATTCCTGTTCATTTCGCAGGGCAGGCATGTGACATGGATGCTATAATGGCTATTGCAACGAAACATGACCTTAGAGTAATTGAAGATGCAGCTCATGCACATGGTGGGGAATACAAAGGGAAAAAGCTGGGAAGTATCGGTGATGCGGGATCTTTCAGTTTTCAGTCTTCTAAAAACCTTACATGCGGTGAGGGAGGCATGGTTGTTACAGACAATGAGAAACTTTACAATATAATGAATTCCCTTCGTAATGTTGGTAGAGTAAAAGGAGGACAATGGTATGAACATCATAATCTCGGATGCAATTATCGATTGACCCAGATGCAGGCAGCTTTATTATCCAAGCAATTGACCAGGTTGGAAGGTCAAACTCAATTACGAAACGAAAATGGTTTGTACCTCAACAAATTGCTGCAGCAAATTGATGGAATTTTACCATTGGTAAGAGGATTAGGTGAGACTTTACATACTTACCATATCTACATTTTCAAATATGATAAGTCTGCATTCAATAATCTCCCCAAACGAGAATTTGCAGCAATGCTTGCAGCAGAAGGTGTACCTTCTTTTATGGGATATCCTGAGCCATTGTATAAGCAACCTCTATTTCAGGAGAAAAACTTCATGAGCTATGTGATTCCTGAAGAAGTGGATTATACCAATGTGACTTGTCCTGAAACAGAAAAGGCCTGCTATGAAGATGCCGTCTGGATATTGCAACATGCCATGTTGGGGAGTAAAGAAGATATGGATTTGATAGCTAAAGCAATTCAAAAAATAAAGGAAGTGGCCTGTGAGTAAGTTGATTTGTTAGCATAAAAAAAGCAACCCATGAAAGTATTGAAGATTTTTGTTTTGCTACTGGGGATATCTTTTGGCACTACTGCCCGGCAAGATGTGTTTCGTTCCCTTGACTTTATGGTTTCACCTAAAATCCAATCCCCACACAAGGAAACATTGGAAAAGGTGATAGCTGAGGAAATTCAAAAAAGAACAGGATTTGAAATCAATTCCCAGAAAAATTGGAAAACAAAAAAGTCAATACTAGCGGTAGCACTGTTATCAGATGAAAAGATATATGGTAAGGAGCTACCTGTTCTTTCAGATGTAGATAAGGCCAAGATTAAACCGGAAGGCTTTAGGTTGTTTGTTGAGGGTGAAACAATATGGGTAATTGGTGCCGACGTGAGGGGCACTCTTTTTGGTATTGGCAAACTATTGAGAGTAGCTGAAATGACAGATGGCCAGATTGCAGTACCTGAAAATTTGGATATCATTACCTCTCCTGAGTACCCGCTTAGAGGACATCAGTTAGGGTATCGCAATACTGCCAATTCATGGGACAAATGGACTCCTGAGCAATACGACCAGTACATCAGAGAGCTGGCACTTTTTGGTGCCAACAGTATAGAGGATATACCTTTTGAAAAAGAAGAGCAAAGTGTGCATATGATCATGCCACACAAAGAAATGCATCCGAAGATTAGTCAAATCTGTGCCAACTACGATTTAGAATATTGGGTGTGGACACCAGCTACTGGCAACTTGTCCGATGAAAGCATCAGGGAAAACGAGTTAAAACTACATGAGGAGTTTTATAAATCCATTCCCAGGCTTGATGGCATTTTCTTTCCCGGAGGAGACCCGGGGGATAACCACCCAAAATATGTGATGCCCCATTTGAAAGAATTGGCTGCATTGTTACACAAATACCATCCCAATGCGGGTGTATGGATTTCCCTTCAGGGTTTTGAACGAGACAAGGTGGAATATTTTTTTAATTACCTGAAAGAGCATGATCCTGATTGGCTGGAGGGTGTGGTTTATGGACCAAGTAGTCCACCCATTGATTTAGAAAGGAGAATGTTGCCTGCAAAATACAAACACAGATTGTATGGAGATTTAACCCATACCGTCAGATGCCAGTATCCCACTGAAGATTGGGATCAGGCATTTGCACTTACTTTGGGGCGTGAAGCACCCAATCCCCAACCATATTATTATGCAAGGATTTTCAAAGAAGAAGCAATTTTTACAGATGGTTTTTTGAGCTATTCCGATGGGGTACACGATGATGTCAACAAGGTAATATGGAATCAAATGGGATGTGATTCAAATATGGATGTCCGGGATGTTTTGACCGAATATGGACGCTTCTTTTTTGAAGCACCAGTAGCTGAGGCTGTAGCCGATGGCATATTGGCGTTGGAAAAAAACTGGGTTGGACCGATAGTCGCAAATGGCGGAATAGAAGCCACATTGCTTTATTGGCAAGACTTAGAAGCGAAATATCCCCGGCTAAGAGACAATTGGCGGTGGCAACTTTTATTGGTACGGGCTTACTATGACGCTTATATCCGACATAGGGCTATTTTTGAAAAAACTCTGGAGAAGGATGTTAATGTAGTGTTGGGAGAAGCCAAAACTAAAAGCCCTGAAGTGGTGATGCAAGAAGCAACTGCCATTCTGAAAAAAGCTGATACAAACCCTGTGAGTGAAGATTTGAAAGATAAAATAATAGAGTTGGCAGAAAGGTTGTTTAACTCCACCGGTTTGCAATCAAGTGTGCCAAAGTATCAGGGGCGAAGTGCCCAACGTGGATGCTTTATCGATTTTTTGGATATTCCACTCAACAACAGGTGGTGGTTGGAAGATGAGTTTGAAAAAACAAAAAAAATGGGCTCGGAAAAAGAAAAATTGGATAGGCTTGAATTGATTGCGAATTGGGAAAATCCGGGTAAAGGTGGCTACTATGACAATGTTTCTGATGTGTCAGCCAGCCCAAACGTAGTGTCCAGAACAGATGATGCTATAGATTATGCATGGTGGGACAATGGAAGAAGCCGGAAAAGACTTTCGACACAGTTGTTTCAGTTTTTACCTGTATTGGAATACAACAAGCTTGATCCGGAAGCCAGCTATTTGATCCGGGTTTCAGGATATAGTGAAGCATTGCTCAGGGCAAATGATGTGAGACTGACTCCAACAAAATATGAAAAGGAATTAGAGACGTTCAAAGAATTTTTACTGCCAAAGGAATTGATCAAAGAAGGAAAACTACGGCTTACATTTGACCAACCAGACGAATTAGAACTCAATTGGAGACAATATTCCAAGGTGATGGAAGTTTGGTTGATCAGGCAATAATTTCTTGCAGAACGATGAAATCTCAATAACCCTCCGGGGATTTTAGGCCTCTGGAGGGTTTTGTTTAAGATATTATATTACTGGCCTGCATTTATCGAATTTCAGAAAAAGTCGTTTACATTTACTTTTTTACAAATATTCAATTTTGGATTATTGAACACACTGTGGGATTCCATAAAAAAAGGAGACAAAGAATCTTATATAGAATTGTATGATCGGTTTTACCAACGGTTGTACATCTATGGATTTAAAATAGCCAGAAACAAAGAATTGGTGAAAGACTGTATTCAGGAAATGTTTCTTGAAATATGGAAGAAAAGAGAGACCCTCAAAAGTGTCAATACCATTCAGCCTTATTTGCTTACCTACCTTCGTCGCAAAATCTACAAAGAGTTAAAGAAAGAAGAAACTCTAAGCTCAGAAACTTACATTCCGGAAGAAGAAGACGCTTCTTATGAAGAATTACTATTGATAAACGAGTCATTAGAAGAGAAAAGAGTAAAGTTGCAATTGGAGCTTGATAACCTTACACCAACTCAAAAAAATATCCTAAAGATGTTGTACTATGAAGGGATGAATCATGACGAAATAGCGGAATACACCTCTTCATCAAAGCGAACTATATACAATCACATCCATCAGGCTTTTGAAACCTTGAAGAAAAACATCAACATGTTAATGCTTCTTATTTCTCCTTTTTTATAAAAAAATAAAAAATATTTCTTTTTATCTGGTAAATCTTAAAAATACCTGACACTTACTTGTATAAGCAGTATAGTATGTGGCAGCTAACATTTTTTTCAGTGTATCTGTTGCGACAGATTTGACTATTGATATTAAATAGTGAAAATGAAATTAAAATTTAAAAATTATTCAATCGAGGATTTCGCTTCTGAAAAATCCTTCATTAATTATTGTTTGAACAATAATGACGATGATGTCAGTTTTTGGAATGAATGGATATTAAATAATCCTGATCGTACAAAAGATGTCAACCAGGCGAAAAGTATTGTAGTAAAGTATTCACTTGGTTTGTCAGAACCTGAGTTGAGTTTTGAAAGAAATGAGTTTATAGCAAAGCTTGATGCGATATCAAATGAACCAGTTGCTAAGAAAACTGTAGTAATTAGCCCGGTATGGTCTTACGTAGGTAGGGTTGCTGCGGTATTAGTGATTGCTTTAGGATTAGGGGTAATTATCAAAATGACATTTGGTGATCAAAAATATGAGGTATTAGCCACTGCTTCCAAGACGATAAAAAGAAATCCCGTTGGCCAGAAGTCAATCATTTATTTGAGTGATGGGACCAAAGTAATCCTGAATGCTGAAAGTAGCATGGAATTCGACGAAGATTTTGGAAATGTATCCAGGGAAGTAACACTGGTAGGAGAAGCTTTTTTTGAGGTGGCCAAAGATGTAAGCAAGCCTTTTGTTATTAAGACAGGTGAAGTAACTACTACAGTATTAGGTACATCATTTAACGTAAATGCGTATCCTGAGATGAATGGAGTGCAGGTAGCTGTGATGACAGGAAAGGTAGCTGTGGAAAACACTTCGGCTACAGACAGTTCTGTTTCTTTAAAACCTACAGAAATGGTTACCTATGATGCCAGAACCGGAATATTGACACCTTCTGTTTTTTTGCCGGAGGAAATCATTTCCTGGAAGGATGGTATTATTTACTTCAAAAATGCTGACGAAAAATCTGTTTTTGCTAAACTGGAGAAATGGTATGGCGTGAAGGTAGAGGCTGAAAATGAAAGTCCCAGATCTTGGAACATCACCGCTGAGTATGATAACCTTTCTTTGGGCAATGTCCTGAAGTCTTTGAGTTATGCAGCCAATTTTGAATATGTAATAGATAAGAAAAAAGTAATTCTGAAATATTAAAATATGACTATGATGACAGGTATGAATTCAAGCTAAAAAAAACAGCAATGCTCAAGGAGCACTGCTGAAAACTTCTTTCCTATTGAAATGACAAGATCCGACCCAAGTACATTTCTCCAGGTTAGAAAACGTTCCAATGTATTTTTCTCACATTAAAACATAACAAAATTATGAATTTAAATCTTTTACTCCTATATAAAAGAATTGTAATGTTCACCGTTTATGGCTTTTTTATACAATTGCTTATGTGCAGTATTCTATTTGCTTCGGGAACAACTAATGCCCAAAAGGTCATTAGTGTCAAAGAAGTGAATGTGAATATGAATATTGAAAACGAAGGGCTTACTTCTGTTTTTGATAAAATCCGAAGTTCTTACGGATACAAGTTTGTCTATGACAAAAAGGATCTTGACCGTGATCTTAAATTAAACGGCCAGTACAAGGATGATTTCCTGTACGATGTTTTGGTAGATATATCAAAAAAATCAAGCCTTGGTTTCAGGCAGGTAAATAATACGATTACAGTAAAGAAGCTGAAGAAGCCGATGTTCAATCTTTCGGCTGTCCCTATGGTGGAGATAGTGGAGGATATTGGTATTTCAGGTAAAGTAACTGATGAAACGGGAGCCGCACTTCCCGGAGTGAACGTTGTGATAGATGGTTCTGCTCAGGGAAGCGTTACCGATCTTGATGGTAACTACAAAATTACTGTACCCGGTAGTAGTACTGTTTTGGTATTCAGCTTTGTTGGCTATGAAAACCAGCAGATAACTGTAGGAAGCCAGATGGTTATTGATGTAAGTTTGACTCCTGATGTTTCTGCCCTGGACGAAGTAGTTGTAACAGCCTTAGGTATTAAAAAAGCAGAAAGGACACTAGGTTATTCAGTGAGTGAAGTGAAGGGACAGGAAATAGCTCAGACTACAACTGTTACGCCAATAGCTGCACTACAAGGAAAGGCTCCAGGTGTTCAAATCAATACTACTTCCGGGGGAACTTATGGTGGTGCGAGAATTACCTTAAGGGGTAATGCTACTTTTGGAAAAAATACTCAGCCTATTTTCGTTGTAGATGGTGTTGCTATGGACAATGATATAAGTGGTGATGGTGGTACTGACTGGGGTAACCAGCTTAAGAATCTAAATCCTGACGATTTTGAGAGTATTTCTGTACTGAAGGGTGCTGCTGCAACTGCGCTATATGGTACACGTGCCTTGCATGGTGTAGTGATTGTTACTACAAAAAGTGGAGCGAAAAGAAAGGGACTTGGTGTAAGTTTTAATCAAAGCTTTGGTATAAGAACTGTATATGATGAGCCTGCATTCCAAAATGATTTTGGTTACGGGCCGGTTGCAGGTATGTTTTCAAACGATGTAACTAATGGACGTCCTGACGGAGATAGTCATGATAACCAGCAGTTTGCATACTACGAAGACGTAAATGGTACTTTTGTTCCTTCATTACAGCACAATATGAGTGAAGAGAATGCAGCAAGTTGGGGGCCAAGGTTTGAAGGTCAGGATTACATTGATTATGATGGTTCTATGGCCAAATGGGTAGCACAACCGGACAACTATAAAAAAATGTTTGAGACTGGTACAATCAGAAACACCAACATTGCTATCGATGGAGGTGGAGAAAACAACACTTTCAGATTGTCTTTTACTAATTTTTCTGACAAGGGTGTGCAGCCAATGAATGATTTCTTAAAGAATTCTTTTAGTTTGAAAGGGACTCAGGATTTGGTGAAAAATGTGATAACAGTAGGTGCTGGTATGAAATACACCGGATCAAAGATGACCAATCCGCCAACGGGTACATTACAGAGTGCATGGTTTCATGATGGATTTCCCCGTAGTTATGATGTGGACAAGTGGAGAAACAATTACAAAGATGTTGACGGTGGAGTTCCATATCCTACAGGAAGTAATAAATACATGTACACCAGAAAAAGTATGTCCTGGTTTTCTGTGTATGAGAACGAAATTGAAAGAAATGAAAGCCAGTTGTTGGCTGATGTATATGTGGACTTTAATATAGCCAAAGGACTGAGTGGAAAAATTAATGGAAATATTAATCAGTTTGACTATAAGAATGAGTCAAAAAATGCAGGTACTAGTTTGAATAGAATAAGCAATGCTAGCTACTCCTTATCACATGGACAGAAAATCCAATCGAGTTACGGTGCAAGTTTGACTTATCAAAAGGAGTTGTCTCAGGATTTGAAATTTGATGCTTCTATAGGAGCGACCACATGGACTACTGATGCCTCTTCTACAGGAGTTTCTACCAATGGAGGTTTAAAGGTTCCATTATGGTATAATCTTGCAAATTCATATAATTCTGTTAATTATAGTGGTGGACAAGGGGCTAAAAAAACCATTAATTCTACTTATGCTTATTTGAACTTTGATTATAAATCAACATTGTATTTGGCAATTACTGGTAGAAATGACTGGTCATCGGCTTTGACTTATGATACCGGGGCAGGACACAATTCTTTTTTCTATCCTTCAGCCAGTTTATCCTGGGTAGTAAATGAAACTCTTGCAATTCCTGAATCTATTTTTACCAAATTAAGAGTTTCCTATGCTCATGTTGGTAATGACACAGACCCTTATACACTTTCTTCGGGTTTTACTCCAGTGAATTTAACTGAAGATCCTACATTAGCAATGTATAAGTTTGAAAACTCTACTGCTATTTCTCCTAATATTAAGCCTGAGACCAAAAAGTCTTTTGAAGTTGGGTTAGATATGCGTTTTATGAATGGCAGAGCAAGGATGGATGTAGCGTATTACAGAGACAATACACACGACCAAATTATTGGATTGAACGTACCAACAGAATCTGGTATTACAAAGCAATTGATCAATGCCGGTAACATGCAAAATCAGGGAGTTGAAATCATGTTGGAAGCGACTCCAATTCAAACAAAAGATTTTTCATGGGATATGGGTTTTGCGTTTACACATAACAGAGATAAAATCATAGAGCTGTACCCTGGCGTAAATGAAGTATTGATTGGAGGATCTCCGAATGATGCAAATTCCGGTACAGGTACCTTTGCTTTTGTTGGTGGTGATTATGGAGTGCTTGCTACCTATCAGGGTTATAAGCCTTATGATGGAACCAATACTGCAAATCATGGTCTTCCTGTTTTGTCTCAGAGAAACAACTGGTCAGTGGCGTATCCTAATGGACGACAAAATACTGATTCATTGGTAAGCATGGGTAATATTCAACCGGATTGGTATGGAGCTTTCAATACTACCTTAAGATATAAAGGATTCAGGTTGTATGCTTTGTTTGACATGTCATTTGGTGGAGAAGTTTATTCCAGTGCATCAAGGTATGGATTGCACCAGGGCGTTACTGAATCCTCTTTACCAAATAGAGACAGAGAGAATGGTGGGATTGTTTGGACAAGTGAAGGAATGGGTAATAACTATTTCGGAAAAGAATATGAAGACGGATACATTCCTGAAGGCGTATTTCCTGATGGCCAAACTGTAAGATTTAGAGATGCAGATGGTAATACCACATTCAGAGATGTTGGAGGTATGACTTATCAGGAAGCTTATGATCAGGGATTGGTAGAGCCAACTCACTGGTCGGGATATATCTACAGGTGGACTTCTGCCAGTACAGGTAGTCCTTTGATGGGAGTGCATGAAAGCAACTGGGTGGTTTTAAGAGAATTGACATTCAGTTATGATTTGCCAGGTAGCTTATTGAGTAATTCTTTTATCAGAACTGCCAATGTTTCATTGACAGGCCGGGATTTGGGCTTCTTGCATAATTCTATGCCTGACAACATCAACCCGGCAATTACAAGTAACCGTGCCGGTGAAGGAAGAGAAATGGGTTTCGCACCTTATGTAAGGTCGGTAACAATGGCACTTAGGTTTACATTTTAATTCTTAAAAACAGAAACATCATGAAAAAAATAATAATATTATTACTTACAGTTGGTATTCTGTTCAGTTGTACTGACGAGTTTGGAGACATTAATACAGATCCGGATGTCATTACGGACATACCAACAGAGGCTTTATTCACTTATGTTGAAAAGAAGTTAGGAGACTACAAGGGTGCTGAGTGGTATCATGACAACCATCAGATCATGACATGGTTACAGTATGTATCGGGTGATCAGGGCAATGCCAATGATATCAATTCATTGGAGCCAAGAGGAGGGAAATACGGCCTTTTATATACAGACATATTGGTGCATTTGGAAGAAGTAAGGAGACAAATATCACTAAAGTCAGCTTCTGATCAGGAGAAGTATAAAAAACTTGGAGCCATTACATACATTGTTCAGGCGTTTCATGGATTAAGAGTAACTGATTTGTTTGGTTCTATTCCATATACTCAGGCGGCAAAAGCAAGAATTGAAGGTATCTTTAATCCTGACTATGACGATCAGGCTACACTTTTCGATACCTGGATTGCTGAGCTGGATGATGCGATAGCTGTCTTAGACGAATCTCAGGTTGACGATATCGATTTATTAACTGCGGATTTTATCTACGGGGGTGACTGGGACAAGTGGATTAAAGCTGCCAATGCAATTAAACTAAGAATTGCACTAAGGCTGGAGTCTCAAAATTTGACCAAAGCACAATCAATTATTGCCTCAGTGGTATCTGATGGAAGGTTGATTTCCAGTATGGATGATGAATTTACTTACAATATTGCTGAAGGATGGAGAGGTACCGGTGGTGCTGATATGGATTGGAAAGGAAGATTGTGGGCGGCTAAGCCAATGGTAGAGTATATGAAAACCACCCTTGATCCACGTTTGAGAGTATTTTATCAGCCTAATGGATACCATCAAGCTACTCTGGATGATATTTCTGCCAACAGTCAGACTGTGCCACCAGCTATAGATGTGGACAATGACAATGCAGTGCTTTATACTGCTGCAGATGGTGAAGATATCCTGGGGTACAGATACATAGGTGCTCCGGTAGATAGAAATGATCCGGATAAAAATGATTACTCTTACATAGAAAATCCTACAACAGTTGGAATCAATGCTACTCAATTGGCCAAGTACAATCAAAGGCTGATTATGAACGTAGGCTACAACTATGGTGATGGAGCAGGAGAAGGTACCTATGTGGATGTATTTATTTCTTATGCAGAAGTATGCTTTATGATGTCAGAATTTATCCTTAAGGGATACACTTCCGGAGATGCGGAGGATTGGTATGAAAAAGGGGTCAGAGCTTCTATAGAAACTTATGAAATGATTGCAGATATTGGACAATTGGACTATAAAATTGCTGGAAAATCTTATCCAAGGGTTCCGATAGCGGATAGTGAAACAGAAGCGTATTTGCTTACCCCGGAAGTGGCATTTGATGGGGTAAATGATTTGGAAAAAGTTTATATCCAGCAATATCTGAATTTTTACAGATTGCCTGATGAAGGATGGGTTTTGGCCCGTCGTACCGGTTATCCTAAATTCGGATCTTCTATATTGGCTCGTGGATATGTGAATGGCACTTCAGATTTACAGTATCCAAGAAGGATGCCGACACCCGACCCGGGAGACTTAAACAGAGTTAAGTGGGAAGCGGCTAGTGCTGCTCAAGGGATATCCGTACTTCTTGAAACACCGTCTGTGCTAAACACAGAGCGCCTTTGGTGGGATAAGAACAACCCTGCAATTGGCAGTGGAGGTAATTAATTAAGATAAAAACAAATATTTAATTCAGCTATGGATATGGGTCAACTTCAACTTTTGGAGTTGACCCTTTTTTATTATTTTTCCAATAGCCTTTGAAATCAGCCTCAATAATGATATACATCATTTGCATATTTATGTGAAAGGTTATAAACTTGGAGTTCGCTCAAATCACATTTTCATAAAAAGAATAATATTCTAATTGTTTTGAATGATAAGGTATTAATACAGCAAGTAGTTGACGGAGACGAAAAGTCTTTTGAAATGCTTTATGACAGACATTGGGAAATGTTGTTTCGTATTGCCAATTCAAAAGTAGGATCCATTGAACTGGCCAAAGAAATTGTCCAGGATTTGTTTGCTGACTTGTGGTTCAAACGAGAAAATCTGATTAACATCAAAGAAGTTAAGCCTTACCTCATTGGTGCATTAAAATACACAGTATTAGATCACATAAGAAAGCAGACTGTAAGGGACAAGTATGTGAAAGAAGTAATGAATACTGTGATAAGGAATGGTTACGACTGTTTCGAAAACGTTTCATACAATGAAACAAAAAATGTTGTTTTTGACCAAATAGAACTACTTCCTGTTCAGTGTAAGAAAGTTTTTAAATTGAGTAGGTTTGAACATTTACCTACCAAAGAAATAGCCTTTAAACTGAATTTATCTCCAAAAACTGTTGAAAACCATATAGGAAGGGCACTTCGGATACTGAAAACCAACCTTAAAGACCATCAAATCCATCTGGATGTTCTGGTTATATTATTTATTTGGTGATTTTTCACCTCTTTTCCCATAGGTATTTGAACTGCTGTCTGTTCCATTAAAATGAGATGTTTTATCTCATTTTCTTCTTCATTTTCCTGACTTCCGGTTTTTTTTACCCTTTCATAATCGCTTCTGTTGTATTCAGAATGGCATTTGCTACTACGGCATAAGCTGCAAGTTTGGCAGGCGGTACGTCAGTGTCTGTCACATACTCTCCGGTTGACAGTAGTTTTTCAGCTAAATCAGGATTGGCTTCATATTCAGCCTGTTCTTTTTGGAACAAGTCGCTTAAAACAAGTACTTCTTTTTCTTGCGGTTGCCGGGAAGTAGCCAGCCTGAAAGCGAACTTTATTCTTTCTTCAAGCGTTTCTCCTCCTTCATTCAACATTCGTGCGGCAAGTAACCTGGATGCCTCAATAAACTGCGGATCATTGAGCAACACCAATGCCTGCATTGGCGTACTGGTAGTTCCCCTCTTGATGGTACACTGCTCTCTGCTTGGAGCATCAAATATAGTCATAGACGGAGGAGGGAGTGTACGCTTCCAGAATGTATAAAGACTCCTTCTGTATAGTTCGTCATTGTGATCCTGAATATATTTCCTTAAACTTTGGTTGCCTGATGCCACCTCAAGCCATAGCCCTTTCGGTTGGTAGGGTTTAACGCTTGGCCCGCCAAGTTGCTTGCTAAGCAGGCCTCCAACTGCCAACGCATGGTCTCTCACCATCTCAGCCGACAGCCGGACTTGTCCTCCTCTTGCCAGGAGTATGTTTTCCGGGTCAATTTGCTGTAAACGATCGTTGGATTTTACCGACTGTCTGTAGGTAGCAGACATCACCATGGTTTTTATCAGTTGTTTGACATTCCAGCCGGATTCCTGAAATTCTATGGCCAGCCAGTCGAGCAGGGCAGGGTGAGACGGGAGTGTTCCCTGGCTGCCAAAATCTCCGGGTGTAGCTACCAATCCACGACCAAATACCATTTGCCAGTAGCGGTTGACTGCCACTCTTGCGGTTAAAGGGTTGTTTGGATTAAAGAGCCATTGCGCCAATCCAAGCCTGTTTTTTTCATAATTTTCATCAAATGCCATCACCGCTTTTGGTGTTCCTGGTTTTACGCTTTCTCCATGAGCATCGTATTGTCCTCTTTTTAGGATGAAAGTTTCTCTGGCACTGTCCATGTCTGCCATGACCATAGTCGGTTTGATGATAATATCTTCCGTACGGCCCTCACGGATTTTGTATTCCCTCAATCTCTGCGTAAGATTTTGGTATTCTTGATTATGATGGGTCAGTTGATAATAGAATAATCTCTTTTTGTCTGATTCACTTAGTTCTTGTTTTGCTAGAAGAGCCTGAATAGGATCGTAGGAGTTGAGCACTTTTACTTCCTTAGTGTCAAGGTATCTGTTAAAAAACATAAATTCATCTAACTGCCCTGCGACCAATCCACCACCGCCCTGATTTCTTCCCAGCAATAATTTTTTTGAAGGAGGAGGAGTGCCACGGAGGTCATCTTGTTGTACATATACCTCCATAGTGTTGCCATCCATATATAGTTTTATTTCATCTCCTTTTCCTGAGGCGTTATAAGCCAGTGTGACCTGAACCCATTTGTTTTCAGGGAGTGTTTCTTTACTCAGCAGTTGTATTCTTGAATTGTTTTTAGGATTGCTCCAGTACAGGCGTAACATTTTATCATTGGTTACCTGAAAATGGAAGTTAGTATTGTCTTCATTGGTTACAGATGTCAAAACCGATCCTCTGATACCTCCATCAAGTGATTTGATCCAAAAGCTGAGTGTAAATGGCTTGAAAAAATTGAAAGATTGAGTTGGGCTTAAGTTTGCGTAGTTGGTACCCATAAACTCCATACCGCCGGAAAACTTCCCTGTAATAGGAATAAGTTCATTGACTACTTCGGCTGGTTTTCCGCTAATTGCCTCCTGAATATTGTCGTTTTCGATGTAGTCGAGTGGGTAAAAAGCAACCAAGCCTTTTGGTGCATTTGAGATGGAAGCGTTTTTGGTATCAAGCTGTAAATTATCAAAACCTTTTGCCCGGCGGCCGCTCGCATATTGTTTTAGTTTGGTTTGTTGATCACTGACCAAACCTTTTACATAACTTCGTAATTCTTCTATTTTTTGATCGGGAAGAGGCAGGGAAGGGGCGGCTACTTCTACACCATAATCGACCCGGCCTCTTTCCGGTACACTATTGAAAAAGCTAAACAACTGGTAGTATTCTTTTTGTGAAATGGGGTCGTACTTGTGGTCATGGCACTGGGCGCACTCTACCGTCAATCCCATGAAAGCAGTCGAGAAAGTATTGACCCTGTCGAGCACATAAGTCACCCGGTATTCTTCATCAATTACTCCTACTTCTTGAGTTATTTTATGGTTTCGATTGAAGCCTGTCGCCAGCTTTTGTTCATAAGTGGCGTCAGGAAGAAGGTCACCTGCCAGTTGCCAGGATACAAATTTGTCATAGGGAAGGTTTTCGTTGAAAGACTTGATCACCCAATCTCTCCATGGCCACATACTTCTTTCAATGTCGTCCTGATAACCATGAGAATCGGCATATCGGGCCAGATCGAGCCATTCCATAGCCATTCGTTCACCGTAGTTTTTTTGTGCTAAAAAATCATCTGCCAGTTGTTCATAGGCGTCTGGTGAGTTGTTGGCTAAAAAGTCGTCTATTTCCTGTAAAGAAGGAGGGAGGCCTCTTAAGTCAAAAGAGAGCTTACGAATCAATTTTTCTTTCGTAGCTTCCTGAGATGGCTCAAGTCCTTCCTGTTCCAGACGGTTTAGGATAAAATTGTCGATTGGATTTTGTACCCATTCTGATTTGTTTACTTTGGGTAATTCTTCTTTTTGAGGAGGAGTATAAGCCCAGTGTGGTTTCCATTTTGCCCCCTGCTCTATCCACCGCTTTAGTATTTCGATTTCCCTGGGCGACAATTCCAGATTGGATTCCGGAGGAGGCATCAGTTCTTCAGGATCCGAAGTGGCTATCCGATGAAAGAGCTGACTCTTTTCCAAATCTCCGGGCACAATGGCAAACCGAGTCTCCAGACTATCCAATGGGGCTAAGGCACTTGCTTCCAGATCAAGTCTCAAATCTCCTTTAAGGGCATTTTCATCCGGGCCATGGCAGGCATAGCAACGATCGGACAGTATAGGTCGCACATGGAAATTGAAGTCTATGGTTTCCGGAATGGAGTTGTTGGCTACTAATTCACTCGTTGTTTGATTGCACCCATTTTCCATAATAAGGAGAAAGAAGCCTATCCAGAAAAGAAAATTTTTGATATTGTATAGTTGATTCATGTCTTGATATATTCTTTTAAAAAGGAGTGTTAGTCTTTGTTTGAATAAAAAAGTTAATCATTCCTTATATTTGAAAAATGATATTATTATCACTTTTCAAATGCTTGTAAGTTTGGTAAATAGCCTAATCAGGTTTAGGTTTTTTGGAGCAAATTTTATTCCATACTAAGGCTTCCATTTTTTCTAAAGTGGGTAAGTTTTTCAGCCAGGCACCAAATACAAATATTGTTCACTTTCCAAGATAGAAATAATAGAGATTTGTAGCCTGATTTTTTTTAAAATGTTTTCAAATCAGGAGTTTACCGTGTCTGGTTATCTATTGTTTACAGGACTTTTTGCGTTGGGTTAAATCTTCGCAAGACACATTCATATTTCGTTCTGTGGGGAAAAGATCGGAGAGGAAATATCTTTCTTTATGGGATGCTTGCCTCTGCAGGTATAACGTGCTTCGTCATTTCTGCGTAGGTAGAAATCTCATGGCGGAGGGCTGCTTTGGTAAGGAAAAACACTTTTACAAACCTGCTACAAGCTAGAAAGATTCCTCCTTCGTCGGGATGGCAATGGTGACATTTACTTTCACAGCTATGGTGGAAACACAGAACGAGAAGAAAAGGCACAAGCAAGACTCATTGTGCCAGTTTTTCCTGAAGTCAAAAAAAAACATGAACGACTATTAAATAGCCGCCCATGCTCCAAGCTGGTTGTAATGTTTCAAAATGACTACCAATTATCTGTATCTGTATGCGCTTTTTTGTCTGTAGTTGCGGCCTCCGAAGTTGTTGTTTAGTTTCAGGATCACTCTGCCGGTGTAGGTTGGTTGCAGGTTTCTCATT
>NZ_JBDKWG010000117.1:0-280 GCF_040151475.1 Reichenbachiella sp. MALMAid0571
ATGAAGCTGAAATCCGAAAATCAGCTCCCAATCGATTGGTGCTAAACCCTGATCAGGATTAATATATTATTGGTAACTATTCAGCTATGAAAAGCATCAAATTGAGACACTTCGCTACCTGCCGAGGCAGGTAGCGAAGACTGGACTTTGTTTTTTTATTCATCGTCTACTATAGAATAGAGCCCCTGTGATGGGGTTTGTTTTATTTCGATGGCTTTTGGTTATGTGCTGTTGTTTAACGAAGTTGTCGAAATTACCACAGCCCATAGCCTTTGCCCAC
>NZ_JBDKWG010000118.1:0-1397 GCF_040151475.1 Reichenbachiella sp. MALMAid0571
TCAAAGACCTACTTAAATCTACAGGTCAACCAAATCCACAGACCGAAAAACCCATAAGACTATCTGCCAAATACCAACTACGGTTCGTTCAACACTACATTCATGCTTGGCCTATCGGCCGCACGAATGCTTAGTTATTGCGTTGGGGTTTTTCTTTTAAATAGACTAACCATTCTTATAAGTACATCAAATTTATTCCACCAAGACAATTCTGGAATTCACAACCAATAAATGTTGGTTCACCATTTATTGGTTATCGCAATATTAGTTGGTGAATATATTTACACCGAAACTACTATTCATTTTACGGATAACTCTTCATACAAATCACTACACATGTTGAGGTTGCTTTTTGAAAACCTATATGCCTTCAAAAGCCCTGCATGATTGTTAAATGTTTTTTCACATTAATGATTGTAAGAAGATGGTATCTATCACACGAAACACAAAAGTCAGTTTTTGGTATTTGATTCTATTGTTGGCATGCCTGTTTCAATTGTCAGGTTGTACCCTTTATGAAGATAAGTACAACGTCAGCAGAGGCACTTATTGGAGCAATATGACTTACTCAATAGAAAGAGGAAAAAAATTTCGTTTTGACCAAAATGAACACCTTTTTGAATTGTCCGACACTCTTATTACTCATAGTACCATAGTTAATAATAATATCCAGAGTCGTTCATTTCCCATCAAATATGTAACTCACAAAGGAATGAATGAAAGCATTTATTACGCCACAAAATATCACCTCCTTTTTCACCTGGATAAGAAAAACAACTACCTCAAGGTTTATAACAGAAAGTCTATTAAAGTAAATTCTACATTGAACCTGATGATGACTTATACCAGGCTCAAAAAAGTGGAGCAAATAGAAGACAAATATGCTGTGAGGTCACTTCCGGTAGCTAGTAGTAAATAAAAATGATGTAATCCGTAGCTCTCTCCAATTTCTTCCTTGCTAAGATTCTTCGCTACCTGCCTCGGCAGGTAGCGAAGTGTCTCAATTTGATGCTTTTCATAGCTGAATAGTTACCAATAATATATTAATCCTGATCAGGGTTTAGCACCAATCGATTGGGAGCTGATTTTCGGATTTCAGCTTCATTCATCAGCTGCTTTCTGTATTTTCCTGTGGCATACATTTCTGCCTGATCGTCGTAATGTTTGCTGAATGGATTGCCAGAATTGCCTGTAGGCAATATGCTCCAGCTATTGTTTTCAACATCCGAGAAATCTACAATCCTTCGGGTAGATGGCCCGGCATTTACCTCGTATTTTCCTGTTTTATTAAAATGAAATTTCAAATTGTTGATGACCATGTTGCTCCCATCTACCTCAAAAGGCCCAACGTTAAAAAATTTCCTTAGTGCTTCTACTTTCCCAAAAGGATGGTTGTG
>NZ_JBDKWG010000119.1:0-33618 GCF_040151475.1 Reichenbachiella sp. MALMAid0571
GTCAATACCAATGTTCGCAGCATACCTGACCACATTGTTTTTGATCAGCCAATGATGGCCGCTCCTGATACCAAGTGCTCCTGACTGAGCATTCTCTTTTGTTTCCCAGAAGTTTCGTGGATATTGATTGCCACAATGTTCTAGAATAAAACCTATTACATGAATGTAGCCCAATCCACGTAAATGTGGTGCAAAGATTCTGCGCCTGGTTGTTAATTCTATCTGGGAGGTATTGTATTTGTGCTTATCATCAAAATTAATCAGCACCTTATCCTGCTTTGAATCATACCACCAGCTTGCTTTGTGTTGCAACATTTCTTCTTGAAGCGGGTATTGCTGATACATAGCTCCATCTACAAAAACCTGCCCAAGGTTAAACACTATATCCTCCACTCCTTCCGGAGCACCGTCCCTAAGCCAAGGTGTGGATGCCATTGGAACCTTAAATGGATTGGCACTGTCAAAATAAAAATCATCAGTGAAATCCATTTTTGACAGATCACAAGAAAACACATTACCATCGAATCTCTTAAGGTTTCCTTTATAAACATCCGATCCTTTTATGAAAATCCTCTTCCCCGGTTCAGCCATGTACACAATAGGTGCTTCGGCTGTCCCTCCTCTTGGAGGCGAAACACGTTCACGGTAAATCCCTTCCGTTACAAAGACCGTGTCACCCGGATGAGCCATATCAGCTCCTTTTTGTATGGTTAAAAATGGCCTGTTGATACTGCCGCTATTGTTGTCTTTACCAGCTTTTGACACATACCAGGTTTTTGCTGTTGCCATCTGAGAAAACAACAAGGCGGTAATTAATATGAAATTTCTTGACATTATGTATCTGTTAAAATTAGTTGTATTTAAAAAAATAGACCAATGCTATTTGAATTGTGAAATTATTGACCGATGGGTATTAATGATTTTAGATTCCTCTTTATACCTAAGAACCCACCCCTGCCTATCCGGCAGGCAGACCTAACCCCTCCAAGGAAGGGAATTTAATTCTGCAAGTGATTAACTCATCACATATAAATACCTTAGGGTTAATATAATACTCCTGCATTAGTCTCTCAATCCGGTAAGATCAGAATCGATTACGACCTTGCCTTCTCCGGCATAAACCTTTGCTGAAAATTTATCACTTGTCTCTAGGTTGTTTGATGTTTTGAGATAAATGATTTTATTGGGCACTTCATTCTTCAACAATGTCATTTCTCCTGCATGATTAAACACCGTGCTGTGAATACTAATACTTGTAGAAAAGTATTCCGGCATGGCCTTATTCGTGCGGAAATGGATGCCTGATTTATTCAAACTCGAATTGCTAATCGTGATGGCATCAATAGGAGTATCTACTCCTAAAAAATCCCGTGTGCCATCATGCAAAACCCTGATATTGTCGAAGACCAATTGCTTTTGCATTGGAATCTGTGCGCCCGGATAATAAGAACGGCTCCATTTCCCATTGTCAAAATGTATAGAAAAACCTGTTCTGGCTTTTTCCAAGTAAATATCCCTGAAAGTTACATTCCTAACTCCTGCCACATACTGCACATCTTTCTGTGTCATTACCCATTTAATGCCATCCAGTACTTGCATCCCCTCTGTATGGGTAGGACGTGTAACAGACTTGTAACTCGTGCCATCTGGTGCGGCATCTACTCTATAAATACGTCCATTCGATACTACGGCATCAGCCTTTTGAACTTCCATTCCTTCCTTCCAGTCAATCCATCCTCCGGCTAATATCCGGCAGAAATAGCCTACAAGTTTTTGGTCTCCGGCTAGATCCCAGCATTTTTCCACTACGCCATTTTCTATCCATCCCAATTCGGGGTTTGAGGTGGCATAGTCATGAGCATTTAGTGCTATGCCATCATCGACAGTTTCAAAAACAGCATTGGAAATGGTAAATCTACTTCCTCGTCCCAAATGGATGCCGTCTTTTTTTCCTTTTAAAATTGTGTCATCAATAATAAGGTCTTCAAATGTGCAGACATGGATTCCAAACTGGGCAGGCATAATATCATAACATCGAAAACCCTCAATTTTCAAATCTTTGACATAGAAGAAAGCAATCTGCCCTCTCAAACCAAAAACTTCATTGAACACCATGTCCACTCCGTTTACACTCACTTCCAAACCACGAACAATGATGTGTTGATCATAGGTTTTAGTCAAAGCACCCTTATTGAGTAGCACATGAGAGAATTTCCCTACTTCATCTACTTTCTGTAGTACCACACCATTGCCAAATTCCAGCGTAGTGTTGCTTCCTACATAAGTGGTTCCGGCAACTTTATACGTCCCTGGTTTGCTTATGATGATAGTACCCGTTTGATCAACAGCTTCTTGAAGTGCTTTCACATTTTCAACACCTGTGGCATCCGGTGAAAATCCATAATCAGCAGCGTCTATAAAACCACGGCTTTGGGCGTCCACAAACATACTGATACTACAAAAAGCTGCAAACAAAAAACACCTCAACATCATATTATATTTATTCATTTCTTAAATCATTATTATTCTTGATTATCAATTAAATCACCATCTACCAACACTTTCGCCAGGTACCAATTTCGGTTGACATATTCACCTTCATTTTCCATGGTATTGTCTCGTTCCGACAGGATTTCTTTTTTATCAATAGATTTATCCAACACCTTAAACACAGCAGTATGCACTGTATCCCTCAATCCGGTAACAGTCTTATAGCTAATTCGCCAATAGGTACAATACTTATCAAAGCGAGAAAACGTTTTTTTTGGTTGACCATCTAATGTCAATTGAACTGTGCCACCACCCGGCCCCATTAAATCATAAAACCCTATGGATCTACCACTGAATTGAATAGTGATGGAATCTCCCGGTTCACCTACACCCACACTTTCAAAGTAGTTTCTAAACTTTTTAAACTCTGGGTCATCCCCAACTATGACAGGTGTTAATACTCGGTTATTCTTGATTTCAGTCCAACTGAACATTTTTGTATTGGTACTGATGTCAGGAGTTAAAGGCTGAGGAACCTTATGAGGCACGATTTTATTGCCTGAATTGGTTTTCATCTGATTAAATGCCTCTATAAAAACCTCTTCATATATTTTGTGCCCTGAATCCGGATAAGGATGCACCCCATCAGGACTGAAAACTCTAATGGTGTCTTTGGCAGCTTCATCACCCTTAAATAGCAATTTACCCTGATTTACCCTCCTCAAAACTTTATATCCAAAATTAATAGATGGAATTTGATAGTAATCAGCAATTTCCTCCATAGTAGCTATTGAGGAAGGAAGACTATCCTTTTCATAAGTTTCAATAAAATCTGATTTAATAGTATAGATAAAACAGATATCAATCATAGGATCTTGTTGCCAGATTTGATGTATAATACCTTCCATTGATTGGGAAATAGTCTCGGGATTTGTACTGGCATCATTGACTGCAAACTCAACAAATACAAGGTCTGAATCATATTGTAAGACATGATCTTGAAGCCTATAAACACCAAAATCTGACCCTGTACCACCAATAGCTGCGTTAATCTCAACAACTGTGGTTTCCGGGTAGTTTTCCCTGAACCATTTTAGGGAATACACCCTCCAGCCTGATTGGGCAGTGATACTTCCTCCCAAATAGGCTACCTTCACAGTATCTTGATTTTTTAGTTTGAAAAATGTATTTTGAACGCCACTTCTTTCGTGCAAATCTTTGGATTTTAGCTCTCTACTTGAATGATCACATGATATGAGAAACATTGATGTGACTAGCATCACCGATAGGTTCACTGTGAGAATACTTAAATTATCTTTCATTTTTATGCAACCTATTTTAAAGTCTGAAATTTTTCACTCGGTTCTTATCCTACGACTAATCCAAAGCCCTGTAAAATATCATAAATCCAATCTTAGTTATTTTAAATTAAAGAGGGACATTAATGCCCCTCTTTAGTTTAACTTTTTTCAAACTCCTTTAATAATGGTTCGTCTCACATAAAAGAAATTACCATAGATCATTTTGATCCCAATCAGGATTCAGATTAAATTCGTCTAATGGAATAGGCAGAAGCATGTGATAACCTTGAACTTTTGCAGCCTTATTCATTCCCGTCAAATCATCCTCAAAAGCCTGCAATCTGTCTAGATATATCCCCCATCTAATAAGATCCATTCTTCTTTGACCTTCAAAAGCAAGTTCAAAAGCTCTTTCATCAATAATGGCTTCTTTAAAAGATGAATAGTCAAGGCCTGTAAGATCAGGAAGCACCGTACCATCATCTTTGTGATCCGAAGACCTTGCCCGGTAACGAACTGTATTTATTGCGGTATAAGCCTGAGCAGTTGGACCATTGTTTATCTCATTTAGTGCCTCAGCAAGCATTAAGTGCACCTCGGCATACCTATAGATAGGGTTGTTGTGAGGTGTTCTATATGAGTAATCACCATTACCAGGCACCTTCCTGTATTTATTAATATAAGGTCGGCTATATATGGCCGCTGATGGCACAAAAGTATAACCAGAAAAGCTTCCTTGTCCAATAGACCAATCACGACGGGTATCCATCGGGTCGAAACTATCATAAAAACCCTTTGTGGTTCTCATGTTGCCAAACCCACCTGCAGACCCACTTCCATAGGGTGGGGCGGTCATTGCATTTGGCAAAGTAGCCCCATTTGAAGGCATAGAAAAATCAATTTCCCAAATGGATTCGTTATTGTAATTATCAAGATAATAATCCTTGAAAACATTGGTGTAATCAGGATCAAGCTCATAGATACCCATATCAATAATCTCCTGACAAATATCCCTGACACTTGTCCAGTGGCTTGGGTCTCCTGCCACCATTTCTCCTGTTGATGACCTTCTCCATCCTGCCATGAACATATGCATTTGAGCTTTCATCATTTTTACAGCCCCCAGTGTCACATATCCTCCTCTATTTTGAACAGCAAATACCGAAGGGTAATTTTCCATTACAGCCTCTGCTTCGTTAAGATCTTGTAGGATCAATGTCCTAATGTCATCAACACCAGCACGAGACACATTCACCGAACCAACTCCATTTGTGGTTTTTGTTCTTAGCGGGGCATCTCCAAACTGATTTGAAACCTGAATATAAAAATAAGCCCTAAGACCCTTTGCTTCCGCAATCAACTGGTCACCCCCTTCAAAATTCTTTTCCGCCACAACGTCAATAACAAAATTGCATATATTAATTCCCTTATATAAATCCGCCCAAACACTTTTAGGAAATCCATCGGCTGACGTTCTGGTGAAATTCTGGTAAAGCCCATAACTATTTGAAAGCGACGCTCCATACGAGCCAAAATCAGTATCCGCTATAGAATAACAAAGATATGCGTAACCGACAATGTTCGCACCTCCAAACACACTATAAGCACTATTTAGTGCTATTCTGCCATCCTCCGCCTTTTCTGGAAAATTAGCTTCACTTAAAAAAGAATATGGTTCCTCTTCAAGATAATTTTCACATGATACAAATAGAGGAAATATTAATATGAGAATAATTTTTTTTAATTTCATAATCTTAAAAAGTTACATTTACACCTAATGTTACAGATTTTTGGTTTGGATAATTAGTCAAATCCACCCCTGGTGTCAACATACTTGATGACACAGATACCTCAGGATCGTATCCTGAGTAATTGGTGAAAGTCATCAGCTTATCACCTGACACAAAAAACCTACATCTTTCAATACCAATCGTTTTAGTAAGTATAGATGGTAAAGTATATCCCAGGGTAATATTTCTCAGCCTGATAAACGAACCATCCTCAACCAGCCAGCTACTCACATTATTGTACTCAATACCATCTTGATCCCAAGCCCAGTTTTCATTTGTTGGGTTTTCAGGAGTCCATGCATCCATGATCTTTTTAAGACCACCTGACCTATAGTTTGGTCGCCACAAAAAGTTTTTATTGGCATTTAAAACCTCATTGCCATACCTGAAAGAGAAAACAAATGATAGGTCAAAATTTTTGTACTCTAATTTATTAGTAAGACCCCCAAAAGCATCCGGCAACCCATTACCAATTATTTCCCTATCGTATTCGGAATCTATTACACCGTCAGGAACACCATCTGGCCCACTTATATCCTTATACCTAGGACCTCCTACTGCACCTGCACCTCCAAACTGCGGTAAATTTGTGACCTCATCTTCATTTTGATTTACCCCGTCATAAACGTATCCATAAATAGAACCCAATGCTTCACCCTCCTTCACAATGAAAACGGATGACTTATGTCCCCAACTACCAGTAAAAAAATAATCTGTTTCCGAAAGTCTTAACACTTTAGTTGAAGGAAAGGAAATATTAAATTGACTGGTCCACTTCACCTTTCCATTCAGAACAACCCCTCTTATATCCAATTCATAACCAGACGACTCGATATCCCCAATATTAGATGTGAAAGAAGTAAATCCTGAATTAATCGGAATGGGAGCATTAAGTAACAGGTCATTTGATTTCTTTTTATAGTAATCAGCAGTGATATTCAGTCTTCCGCCAAATACTCCTATATCAAACCCCAAATCTAATTGTCTGTTTTGTTCCCATTTCAAATCAACATTGGACATGGAACCAGGCCTCAAACCAAGAACCTGAGCTGAATTAATAGATACATTAGCACTACTATAGGTCCCCAATGAGCGATAATTTCCAATAGAATTATTTCCAGTGATACCATAACTGATCCGAAATTTTAAATCAGAGAAAACATTAAGATTCTGAATAAAGTGTTCTTCAGATGCCCTCCAGGCTAACGCCACAGAAGGGAATGCTCCCCATTTGTTTGCTTCACCAAGATTTGATGACCCATCATATCTAACTGAAGCTGTCAAAAGATACCTGCCTCTATACGTGTAATTGACCCTACCAAAATAACTGGCCATAGTACTCTTATACTTGTTAGAAGATGGATTGAAAACATCTACACCTAAACCAATATTATCATATCCAAGGTTTTCTATAGGAAAATTTTGGGATTTCACACCAAAGCTTTCACCAATTGTAGATTGGGCACTAAAACCTATCAAAGTTTCTATTTCGTGATTGGAAACAGTAAACTTATACTTAGCAGTATTTTCATACAGCCAAGAAGTAGTCTGATTATGACTAATATTTGCAATACCATTGTAATTTCGCCCTATGCCCACATCTGATGGTAGGTATGACCTGTTCTTTGTTCCGTTATAACTCATAGAACCACTGGCTCGTAAAGAAAAACCCTTAAATGGTTTAAAGTCCAGATAATTGATGGTACGAAATGTCAATTGGTTTCTTAATGCATCATTTCCGGTAAGCCATCTTGACGGATTAGTAGCTGTCTGGCCTGTGCCCACATCTGGATCTACATAGTCAACCAAATCTCCAGGAAATGGCCCTCCTGGAATATATGGACGTGCTTTAAGGATAAAAACACCAGCACTTTCTTCCCCATTCAATGATGGGCCATTCCTTTCATCTGTCGCATAAGAAATATTTACTCCTGCAATCAACTTATTATTCAAGTCCGTCTCAATTCTTAGTCGAGAATTGAGACGCGAATAATCTGACCCAATAGCAATACCCTCCTGTGTGAGATATCCAATTGATGCTGAATATTTAGTATTGTTACTCCCTCCGGTAATCTGTAAATCATGCATTTGCATAGCTGCTGTCCGATAAATCTCATCCTGCCAGTCAATACTTGTAGAATCAGCCCACTGCTCAGGATTAGCATACAACGGTTGTTCGTCAAGTGGAGCACGAACCTGATGTATTTTCGCATAATCCACAATATCTATGGTCTCAAGCTCCTTAATAATACTTGAAAAAGATCGTCTCCCAGTATATGAAATATTGAGTTTTCCTCCTCTAGATCCAGATTTTGTAGTAATAATTACAACTCCGTTCGAAGCTCTGGCTCCATAAATCGCACCTGCAGAAGCATCTTTCAAAATATCAATTGAAGCAATATTTTGAGGATTCAAATCCAGGTTGGAGCCACCTAATTGAGGAAATCCATCAATAACATAGAGAGGTTCATTTGAAGCAGAAATAGACGAACCACCCCTGATTAACACGCTACTAGCCTCTCCAGGTCTTCCTGTTGAAGAAGTAACCTGAACACCTGCTGCCATTCCCTGCAAAGCATCATTTAATGAGGGAGTATTAATTCGCTCAATTGATTCCGAACCTACTGATGCGACTGATCCGGTTAAATCTTTCTTCTGAACACTGCCATAACCAATAACTACCACTTCTTCCAATTGCTCAGCATCTACTGCCATTTGCACATCAATTACACTTTGATTACCAATGGTAATCTCCTGTGTTTTATAGCCAACAAAAGAAATAGTCAAAATAGATTGCTCGGCTACCGATACTTTATAATTTCCATCAAGGTCAGTAGTGGTTCCAACAGTAGTTCCTTTAACCACCACAGAAGCTCCGGGCAAGCCCTCACCATTTTCGTCGGTGATTTTTCCGGTGATGTCAACGTCTGCCATACTGATTTCAGAGATGTCTCCATCTTCCATATCAGAAAATTTCACTACCTGAATCACATCATTAAGCTGCCTGAATCCCAATTTATACTTTCTTGAAATTTGAAGAAGTACGTCTGAAAACAATGCGTTTTCAAATTTCAAATCCAACTTTTTGTGCTTGTTGATATCTACACCTTTATAATTGAAATGATAATCTGAAATAGACTCCAAATGCTTAAAAGCACCCGACAAAGATGCATTCTTCATATTCACAGAAACAACTGCTTGCTTTACACTTATCGTCTTTTGTCCTTTGGTATCATTGGCAATAAGTAAATTGAGGGCAAGTACTTGAATCAGAAAAACATATACTGACAATTTCATTGTATGTATTACTAGTTGTATAGTTTTATTTTTCATAAATTTGAAATGTTTTATTAATGTAATATTTATTAAAACGACTCGGATATCGTATTGGGAAGACGGTCAAATTTTCATCAATACAATATCTCCAAAAGTGGTGCTGCCTCGCAGTGCCACTTTTATTTTTATATGCTGATCATTTCTCTATAAGCTCTTATGTTTTAGTTAAACTTAATCTTTATCATCTTTTCTTTTATTTCGAAATCAAATTTCAGCGAATAACCCAAGCCATTCAGCACCGTCTCCAAATCCTGGTTTTTGTAAAAGCCGGAATATTTTAGTTGTGGTAAATCGATTGATTCAAAACTGAATTCTACACCATACCAAAGTTTCAGTTTTTCGAATATCACTTCTGCACTTGCATCATTGAAATATAAAATACCCTCTTTCCATCCAAAATCTTCGTTGTAATCATAATTACTGATTTCTATAGAATTTCCATTTAAGGATAGCTTTTGGCCTGGCTTTAATATTTTTTCTTCTTTATCAGAAGTAACCAAAACGCTACCCTCCAAAAGAGAAACTTCTGCCGATCCTTTATTGAAAGAGCTAATCACAAATGAGGTACCCAGCACAGTGGTTTTCATACCAGAGGTGCTTACCACAAATGGTTTTGATTTATTTTGTACTACTTGAAAATATGCTTCTCCTAACAGTTCTACCGATCTTATCTTACCATCAAATCTGGACGGATACCTGATCTCACTACCTGAGTTTAGTTTCACCAGTGTACCATCAGGAAGCCTGATCTGCGATTTAACCCCCAAAGCGGTTTTTTTAATAATTATTTCGGTTTGAGCTACTGGTACTTCTTCAGGTTGATAGAGTGGAAACTTGTAGAGAACAAAGGTAGTGGCCAGCAAAAGGGCAACTATCGCTGCAAGCTGCAAAGCCCTTTTCCATAACGAAACAACTTTTCCAGATGGGTTGCCCTGTTCTTTTTGTACCCTGATATCGAATTTTGCTATTTCATCATTTATCTGCTTCTGAGATATTTCCTGATTTTTAAATTTCAATGCATTAACGAATGCTGTGGCCTTTTTGAAGTTCTCCTGATCTTGGGGATGTTGTTCCAACCAATGCTGCCATTTTCCTTCTTCTTGATTGTGTATTACGTAATTTTGGAAAGACTCATCCAGAATCAATTCTTCCAAAATATTCTTATTACTTTCCATAATTATTCGGTGTTGTAATAAGTAGTTCTCAGGAAATATGTTTTGTACTCTCTGAAAAGAAAAAAAATTAAAAAAACATTAAAAATACCAAAACTGCCTTGCGGAGATTCTTAATGGTCTTGGAAAGTAAATTTCGTGCTGACTGGTAATTGGTACTGGTAATCTGCTCAATTTCCTCATAAGAGAGTCCTTCATAAAACCTCAGATAGAGCACTTCTTTTTGTTTCGGTGTGAGGGTGTCAATTGCACGTTGAAGTTTCTGAGAATTAATTGCCTCTATTTCACTATCAATGATCGCCTCCTGAGTCGAAACTTCAAATGCATGAATTTCATCAAGCCCACTACTATTTTTAGCAGAAGCTATTTGCTTCAACAAGAGATTTCTTAAAGTACCAATCAGGTAATTTCTTGGCTTTTCGATTCTTTCAAGTTTCTCGGGATTCATCCATAGATTGTAAAAGCAATCCTGAATTCCATCTCTAACTACGTCTTCGTTATTGATTAACTTTATTCCATAATTGAAAAGTGAACGATAGTATTCACCATAGTAAACATGTATTTTATCTTTAGAGTCCTCTTGCATACCGCACCAAAAGTATAGAAAAATCTAGTCTTTTAGCAGTGAGACTTATTTTGAAGTGTTCTTGATTCTAAACCTTGATATAAGATTTTTACTTCCGTTTACTCCAATTTACTCTTTGTTTAGAGCCATCTCGTAACACAAGAAATACAGTTCTGTTCTTCAATTAGTCAATATGGATAAATACCTGATAAGAAGTCACAACATGAATTTTGAAATAATTCGATGTGGAGCAAAAATGTACCACATCGAATTATTTTATTGATGTTTCAACTGTGAAGTTACCTATTCCATAACTTTTTTTAATTCTGACATCTCTTGATTCATTTGCTCAGGAAACTGATATACTTCACCCTCTTTTGTACTAATATAGAGTCTTGATTTTGAAGACATTCGGCCGTGTCCATCTGCCCAAAATGCATAGAAATCCGAATGAGCATTGAGAGGTCTTCGTGCATAATTATGATTGAATTCATCATTATTCGTAAGTTGCTTTTCTTTTGACCAGGATACTCCCTGATCTTTACTTACCCACATTGCTATTTCGCCTCCAGGATTAAAGGGTTGTGGTCCAGTCTCTGTAGGAGCTATCAATTTCCACATGCCATTTTCAATGTAAAGCGATCCCATATCATAATTATTGTCTGAAGTAGTAATGTCATTGATGTTCCATTCACTGCCAGTCCATCGAGCTGTGCGCCATGTTCTGGGGTTATTTTGTGGCCCGGACTCAAAACCCCTAGAAGTGATGTACAAGATCACAGGCCTGTTACTCCCATCATAAGCAATGTCTTTCATATAAACATTCAAATTTTGGTGGTAATAGTCCATAACAAGTGCGTTATTCTCTATCTCTGTCAGTGGTAACTTTAGCTTAGTACCATCAGCAGAATGCCATGTTTTTCCCAAATCATTAGTTTCAAGATAATATAAGTTAGTTCTCCAATTCAACCCATTTTTCTCTTTGGTGTCCGGGTGAAAATTAAAAGCGGAACCGGCAACTCCTTTACCAACAGCACTTATTTGATAATGCCCTTTTTTTATAGCAGCAATGCGTTTCCATTCAGACCACTCCTTACCATCTTCACTGGTCATAAAACAAATGGTACGATCAGCGGGGTTTTTATAGCTGGTAAAGAAACTTAAGAATCCGTTTTTAGGTTGATGCCATGTCTGCATGTAAGAAAAATTATCTAGAGGGACAGGTTGACCTGATTCCAGCTTAGTTGCTTCTACCTTCCCAAACTCATCAATATTATAAGGCTTCAAACTTTTATGAATATAAGATGGGCGTGATGTTCCATGCGAAGTAGAAAAAAGATAAATATACCCTTGTTCATCGATAGATATAATGGGATTGTCATGTGCATCTGTTGTTTGTTTATCCAATACCAATGTTGGCTTAGGAACTTTTCCTGTAGCATGATCATAATATGATACCATGTGAAACAAAGTCGAGTTTTCCTTATCCGTTCCTCCGTAACAAAAAAATGTTTTATTTACTTCAGGTCGATAAATGGCAAATGGATTGTGTTTGGCACAATAAGTACCCATTCCTCCGCTGTATTTAAATTTATACTCATTGTCGAGAGGTTGATTCATATACCAGATGCCTCTGTATCCATCTTCTTTAGAATTGTATAAAATACCATCGTTTTGCTTTAAGTCCGGATGAACCTGAGCCTTAGTCTTAATTTCCTCCTTTTCTTTTTTTACAGGCTGACATTGCTGCATAAATAAGGATAAAGTAATCAATAGAAAAAAAATGCGATTTTTCATTATTTTTTTATAAGTATGATAAAAAATGACATCCCTACAGGTTACTATTTATAAGGATGTCATTTCGATTTATTTTAAATAATTATTGTAATTGCCACCATACCGGAATTTCATAGATGGTAATGTCATTGATATTGGAAGGAGTGTTTGGATTGCGACTAACTTCACTAGGAGGATAAGCCAACCGAAATGGTGTACCTCCCGGGTCATTCATTTGAGGTATTCCAGTTCTTCTATAGTCATTATATGCTTCTATTGATTGGAACATCCAAAATGAAATGTACTTTTGATTAATAATGTGCTCCAGCGACAAGTTGCCTTCTCCCGGAAAAACTTCGCCCTGACTTACATAAGCTGTGATATCTCCTTCTGTAATACCCGACCTCCTGCAAGCTGTCAATACAGCCTCTTCATATGCCGCATTAGCCTTAGTCATATCCCCTTTGCGAAAATATGCTTCCGCCTCTATAAACTTCATTTCATCATAAGTGATCAACGGTTGAGGAGCAGCATCAAAAAGGACATAGTCTGTTGGTGCAGAATAAATGGTATGCGTAAGGTCGCTAACTGACTGTCCTGCGGGAGCCCCTACAAATTCCCCTTCAATTTTTGTAAACCACATCTCAGCTCTCGGATCCTCAAAATCCGGATCATTTATCTCCTTCAACAGATCAATAAAGGTGGCACTTACGGCATAAGTATCCTCTCTTTTCTGCCAGGCGTTCCAAGGATTATCATTGGTTGTACCTGAAAGGTATCCGTCAAAAACGAATCCTTCACTTTCAGACTTAAATGCATTGCTTAAAGCATCCAAAGCATTGGTAGCCGAAGTTTCAGCATTTAAATTACTGAGTCGATTGTAAAATCTTGCTTTTAAAGCATAAGCGGTTTTTTCCCACATTTCAGTATCTCCCTTAAAAATCAGGTCAATCGGTGAGACGGCAACTATTGACTCCTTATTGAGATCCGCAATGGCTTCATCAAGAATTGTCTGCAGATATGCATATATGCTTTCCTGATCATCAAACGTCGGAGCTCTGTTTGAACTGCCTAGTAATGCTTGTGAATGAGGCATACTTCCAAAAAAATCTGTTCCTACACTTAAAGTATAAGCATACAATATTTTGGCAACACCTACTGCTTCAAATTGTCCTTCTTCACTCCCTCCAACTGACCCCTTATTGATTATTGTCCGCAAGTCTTTTAGAGTAGCATAAACTCTCGTCCAGACGTTGTTGTTAATATCATAAGGCAATCTTGGGTTCAAATGTACATTGGTAGCATGTTCTACAAAAAAACTTGCATATTCTCCACTTCTTTCTCCAGCAATGCCAACTATAGTACTTATTGTAGCCTGAGGCAAGAGCAATGAAATAGGAACATTAGTAGGAGCATTTGGATTTTTATTTATTTTGTCCAGCGTATCATCACTACAGGAAAGCAAGAAACAGCCGGTCAAAACCAATAGCAAATACCTTTTTATATTTATCTTTTTCATGGTTGTAGTATTTTTCGGTTAAAAATTGACTCTGATTCCACCACCAAAACTTTTATTCTGAGGATAAGAATTATAAGATTCCCCTGAAGATGTATTGAACATCTCCGGATCAAAATGAGGCAAAGCGGAATTGAGCCAGAGATTTCTTCCTACCAGATAAAAAGAAACAGATCCTAAAAATGTGTTTTCCAGCCATTTACCTGGGAAATCATAGGAAAGTTTAACTTCCCGTAAACGCACATAAGTGCCAGAAAACATATTAGATTCATTGATTGGGTCTTGATTCCTTCCATAAAAATCATAGCCACGTTTAATAATTATTTCATTGTCACCTTCCACTATCAATTCACCTCCGGAGTAGTACCCTTTCTTACCAGGAAATACATAGTCTTCTTCTCTATTCTCAGTCTCGCTAAGTACCCCGTACAGTCTTCCCAGCCTGGTATATCCCGACGACAAAACCCCTCCTTGTAACCAATCCAATTGAGCTGAAAAAGAGAAATTCTTAAAGGAAAAACTATTAAAAATGTTTATTTCAAAATCAGGTTTTGAAGTACCCAGGTTAATTTGTCCTGTAGTACGAAGTGGCATCCCATAAAATGGATTAACACTTCCATTGGGTAAATTTTGTCTGCCATCTACAACTACTTCCCCACTTTCAGGATCTCTGGCATACCCTATTCCTTTCAAGGCGGGAAATTGTTCTCCCACCAATGCTACCGCACTTACCCTGAAACCTTGCCCCAATTGAAGCTCTTCAATTCCCTCTGCCAGCGAAAGAACCTTATTGGTATAGGTAGAAAAATTCACAGCTACATCCCACAACAAAGTAGTCGTTTCTACTGGTTTTATATTGAGGGTAATTTCATGTCCTTGAATACTCATTTCTCCAGCATTTCTTAATTCACTGGAAAACCCTGTTGAAACAGCTATTGGAACACTATAAATCTGACCATTTGCCTTAGTGTCATAATAAGTATAATCTAATCCTATTCTATTGTCTAAAAACCGTAAATCTACTCCCAACTCATACGTTCTTGTGTTTTCAGGTTGTAAGTCAGAACTATTCAATTGATTGCTCTGGGTAAATGCACTTAAGCCCTGGTATGGGAAATTGAAACTACCCGCTGCATTCCCCGACACAAATACTGTCTCAGTTGAATGAGTTGGACCTGCCTGACCAACTTCTGCTACACTGGCTCTAAATTTTCCGAAGGTAAGCACATTCTCAGGTATAGAAAGGAATTCCGTAAAAACAACACTTGCACCAACTGATGGATAGAAAAAAGAGCGGTTTTGACTAGGCATATTAGACACTATATCATTCCTGCCACTTGCATTCAAGAAAAGAGAATTTTTCCATGACACAGAAAGATTGCTGAAAAAACCAACTACACGCCTGTTGGTACTGCCTGTGCCTGTGCTTTGAACACCAGTATTGGATATATGATGAAACCCGCCAATTACAATATCAGATCCAGTACTTGATATCCTATTTGATCTAATGTCATAAGTTTCATTTCCTATCATCAAATCAATATTAATATCTTCACCGATTTTTTTAGAGAGGGTTGCACTCAAATTAGAATTGATTTGTTTCTGATTTGACATACTATTGGAAATACTGCCACCACTGGGTGGGTTAGTCCTTCCAGCTGAAGACCCCAGTTCATTGACTACATCAGAAATAGTAGTGTATTCATCTAATCCAATGAGATACTTTATTGTAATCCAGTCTAACGGTTTGTAATCAAAGCTTATGCTCCCAAAAGTCCTCGATGTTTTTTCCACGTCGGAATTATTGTCCAAAGCCCAATAGAAGTTATCATGGCTACCTCTATAATTGATTTGCCTGTAAGGTTCTCCAGGCACATGCGTTGGATTTCCTTTGAGATTATAAGATGCCGGCACAGAAAAAGTAGCCCACCAAGGCACAACAGCACTATTTACTACATTATTGGCATAACTCATTGAGGTGTTGACCTTCAGTTTATCAGAAAGGCTATAACCACCAGCAAATTTTACATTATTTCGCTGCAACCCAGTATTTTTCAAAGTTCCACTTTGGTCTGCAATTCCAATATTAATAGCATAGTTCCCTCTATCAAATGTATTGGAAATTGTCAAATTGGAATTTAATGTCTTTCCTGTTTTGAATAAGTCTTTATCATTGTCATAAACTGCAGCTACTTCCTGTTCTCCGAGTTGATTTGTATAGGTACCCATTTGATCAATCCTTGCCCCCCATGAATGGGGAGAAAAAGCATTGAATTGTCCGTCTGTACCCTGACCATAGGTCATTTGGGTATCCGGAAATCTGGAAACACGATCAAAATTATAGCTAGTTTCAAAAGAAATAGCCGGCTTGCCATGCATTGCATTTTCCCCTTTTTTAGTTTCAATGATAATCACCCCATTTGATGCTCTCAAACCATATAGTGCCGCAGCTGTTGGTCCTTTAAGGACATTCACCGATTTTATGTCATTTGGATTTATATCAATAATTCGGCCTCCACTTGCAATCGGAAGTCCATCAATGACATATAAGGGTTCGTTGTTTCCAGTAAAAGAGCGACTCCCCCTAATAGTGATCTGAGAACGGCTCCCGGGTGCCCCTGAACTCTGCTTAACAGTTACTCCGGCTACTTTTCCCTGAATGCTATTCACCAAATTGGTGTTGCCAACTGATGACAGACGCTTCCCTTCTACTTCCTGGACAGAGTAACTTAATGATTTTTTTTGCTTTTCTATACCAAAGGCTGTAATTACGACTGTTTCCAATTCTTCAGCATCCAACTCCATTTGCACATCGATCACGCTCTGAGTGTCAACAAGCAACTCACTTGTCTTATAGCCAACAAAAGAAATTGTCAAAATTGACTGTTCGGGAACACTTAGCTTGTAGTTGCCATTCAAATCCGTAGTTGTTCCAACCGAGGTTCCTTTTACAACAACGGATGCTCCTGGTAAACCTTCTCCATTTTCGTCGGTGACTTTACCAGTCACCTCTACTTCCATTTGCAGAATTTGTAATGCTTCTATTTGTTCATTTTGCTCGTGATCTATTTTCCTGACGTTGATGTTATTATTTACCTGCTTGAACATTATCCCCGATTGTTTTGATACTTCAATCAAAACATCTGATACTTTTATCTTCTGATCAAGAAAAGTAACCTTATTTTTCAACTCCGACTTCAATTCCAATTGATCTACTGAAAACCGAAATTTGGTTTTTCTCTCTATCTCTTTAAAGAGTTTACTTATCGTTAGGTTTTCGACGTGTAATGCAATCTCAACCTCTTTCACGCTTACATTTTTCTGACCATTGGCATTTTCCGCAAGCATCAAGTTGAAGAACAGGACTTGCATTAAAAAACCAAATACAGCATATTTAGAAAGCATAATAATGATTTGTACTAATTTAAATTTCATATTTTTGTATAGAATATGGTTAAACATGTTTCAGTCTCAGGTATCACATTCCCCAATGGCCTGCCTGAGTGGATTTCAAGCCGACAACCTGGTTGTCGGTTTTTTTCTTTTTCTCTATTATCTATGTCATATTTTTAGAATTTTATAGTTACTAAGTTTTTATTCAGATCATACTTAAACTGCTTTGTATAACTCAAACTTTTTAATACATTTTCCAAGCTTTCATTGTCAAATTGGGAGCTATATTGCCACTCTTCAGTTTTATTCTCATTGACCACTTGAATCTTTACTCCGTACCATCTTTCTATTGTCCTAACTACTTCATTGAAACTGGCTCTTTCAAAATCAATAATTCCACTCTTCCATGCAATCTTTGCCTTCATATCAACCACTCCTTTGCGCATTACTTTTTCCTTACTATTGTATTCAACAAACTGTCCGGGCTCAAGGTATTCTGTAGGTGTATTTCTTGTTAAAGAAACATTTTCCACTTTGACTTTCCCCTCTATTAAAGCAACTTCCATTGATTCATCTTCTACAAATGACCGTACATTAAAAGCAGTACCCAATGCCGTAACAGAAAGGTCTTTTGATATTACAATAAAAGGTTTACTGGCATTTTTAGCCACATCAAAATAAGCTTCTCCTTTTAATTCCACAACCCTGTTGTTTTCGGAAAATTCAGGAAGGTATTCTATTGAACTGGCAGAATTAAGCCACACAATCGAACCGTCAGGAAGAAAAACCTGTGACTTTCTCCCGGGTGGGTTGTTCTTAACAACAGAGGTCACCGATGACCCATTGTCACTGTTGAAAACGGTATATTCGGAATAAATTAAATACAACCCCACTGCCAAAACAAGAACTGCGGCAAATCGAGATATACCCCACCAAGAGATGATAAATTTCTTATTATTGGCACTGTTAATTGACCTTGTACCTTCTCGTGTTAAAATATTATCCAGTACCCTCTCGGACACTTCTGAAGAAGCCGTAAATTCTTTAAATTCTGCATGTTGAATGAGTTCCTTTGCCAGCAAAAACTTATCCTTCTGAGCTGGGTTGTTGTTGAGCCATTTGCCCCAAAATTCGTCGGACTCAGGTTGAGGATGAAGAACCCACGATTTGAACTGTGGGTCAAGCATGAAATCTTCGACTTCCTTATAATTTGATCTCATTTTATTCTGTTAATTTCCTATATCTATCTATAAGAGAATGAAATCAGAAAAAAGAAATCACGAAATACGAAAAATATTTATTTTTCAATGGACAATGATCCCCCTTGCTACTTAACGATTTCACAAGAACTCTATTGATATATTGAAATTATTTCAAACAAAAAAACAAAATAAGGCTTGTAACCAGAGCTGTAAAATTGGTTTTCAGTTCTTTCAATGCCCTGTATAAAAGGTTTCTTATAGCTTGTATATGTGTGAAATTCATCAATTCCTGAATCTCCTTATACCCCATATCCTCATAAAAAAAATAATAAATTGCCTCCCGCTGACGTGGAGTGAGTTTTTTCATTGATTCTGCCAATTTCAAGCTTTGTTCTTTTTCTATCTGGCTATTAATAAGGTGCTGTTCTATGGAAAAAGTTACTTCAAATTCTCTATATCCAGAATCATTAATGGCAGATAAATTCTTATTTCCTTTCTTTATAAGGTATAAGATTTTGTTTTTTAGAGATTTAAATAAATAAAACTTAACTGAAGACTTAATGGAGATTTTTCTGCGTTTTTCTCTTACCTCAATAAAAAGATCCTGAATCGCATCTTCTACTAATGCCTGACTTGGGGTAAACTGGCAACCATATTGAAATAATGACGGAAAATATTTTTTGTAAATAAAAATAAAAGACGCTTCGTCACCACTTTTGAATTTTTCCCACAACTCAAAATCAGACAATCCTAACAATGAATGTTGGTGAATTCTCACAAATTCGTTTGATCCACTCCCGATTTGAGCAGAAGAATCAGACTTGTCAAGTTGGTTCAGTTTCATCGAAGTAAAACAGTCGCTTGCTTATGCGTACTCAACCAAAGATACTATTTTCTTTGACATCTGTATATTTTACTCAAAAAAAACACAATAAACGAATAGTACCGTTTCCTAAGTAAAGTGATGTTTTTTATGAGCTATCGTTTCTGTTTTATTAAATTGATTCTTTACTGAAAACAGAAAATTCAAATGCAAAATACAGAGCAAAACAAAGCCAATGCCATAGCATTTTACAAAATGGCGTACGAAGGGCAACCCAAAAAGGCGGTAGAATTGTATGTTGGAGCAGAATACATCCAACACAATCCATTGGTAGGTAATGGTGTCAAACCATTCATCAAATACTTTGAAAAAATGAGTAGCGAATATTCCAAAAAGAGTATCGAGTTTGTGAGGGCAATCGCACAAGATAATCTGGTAGCATTACACACCCATCAAATCTGGCCAGATAACGATGAGTATGTAACCATGGATTTTTTCAGGTTTGACAACAATGGAAAAATAGTAGAACACTGGGACTCCATTCAGCAAATCCCGGAGGCCACCGCCAATGGAAATACGATGTATTAGCAGGTTTACTTCCTATTTCAAATCCAATTCCAACTGATTGAGTTCTGTGGTGATAAAAATCAATTCATCAATAGAAAGATTCATTTCGAGTGATTGGGCATTTTGTACAGCCTGTTGTGCATTACGCGCACCAGCCAGAGCAATCGTAATACCCGGTTGCTCCACTGTCCATCTCAATACAAGCTGACCTAATGTAGCATTTTTATCTAATGCTAAAGGTTTTATCTTATCGAGAAATACATTGACTCTTTTGATATTTTCATCTGAATATACTCGCAAATCTGCCCGGTGATCTCCTTCTGAAAACTTATGTCCCGGTTTTATTTTTCCGGTAAGCAACCCACGTTCCAGTGGGCTGTAAGCCAAAATAGACATCCCTTTTTCCAAAACATATGGAACTACTTCTGACTCAATACTACGCTTCACCATGCTGTAGGGCACTTGGTTCGAAAGCAAATTGGTGTACTTTGCAGCCTCCATCATTTGCTCCACATTGTAATTGCACACACCGGCATACCTTACTTTCCCCTCTTTGACCAACTGCTCCACAGCCTCCATTGTCTCTTGTATGGGAGTGGTATTATTTGGCCAATGGATTTGATAAAGGTCTATAAAATCAGTTCCTAATCTACGCAGGCTGTTTTCACATTCCTCCACAATACTTTCTTTGGAAGCATACTTATAAATATCTATATCCTTACCATCATTATCTTTGCTGGCAAAATAAAAATCACCTTGTGCCAGGTCCCAGCGCAAACCATATTTCGTTACGATTTGCACTTTATCTCTGGGGATACCCTTAATGGCTTCTCCTACTATTTCTTCGCTTTTGCCCATACCATAGATGGGTGCTGTGTCTATAGAGGTGACTCCCTGATCGTAAGAAGCTCGGATGGCTTCTACTGCATCTCCCTGCTCTGTGCCTCCCCACATCCATCCTCCGGCAGCCCAGGCTCCAAAGGTTATTACTGACATTTCCAATTCCGAATCTCCTATCGTTCTAAATTCCATTACCAAATTTCTTTTTTATCAATTAACATTTATGTGAACAGTACCTGACGAATTTCTGTATATTCCGGTTACAAAAATAACTGCCAAGAACAAGTGCCTTCAGTACAAGCTGGAATTATTTAGAGTCTGTCTATAAAGTACGATCCACGCTTTACTAAGCTTTTAATGGTTGGTAAAGCTGTTAAAACAGTAAGCTTTAAGAATCCTGAAAGGCTTCTCAAAGCACATTATAGACAGACTCTATTTAGCCTGTATTTGTAAGTATAAATATATCTCGTTCATTAAAAATGAATGATGATAATCTGATGATTTTTAGTATCAAAACGAATATTTTACTTTCCTTATTTGTCTGACCAAACTGCCAGCTCATTTCCTGATGGGTCTATAAAATGGAACCTACGTCCACCAGGGAAGGAAAAAATATCTATTGAAATGATCCCTTTCGACTCGATTATTTTGCTCTTTATGCTCTCAAGATTTTGATGATACAAAACGATTAAGGCACCATTTGTGATTTCTGCCTCCGTTTTTTCAAAGCCTCCTTCAAGTCCACTTTCAGAAAAAGCAATATAGGTTGGACCGTAATCGGTAAAAGTCCAGTTAAACGCATCGGTATAAAATTTCTTTATCTGTTCAAGGTCTTTCGCCTTAAACTCGACGTAGTTGATGTGATTGTCTGTTGCACTCATTTCTTTAATTTTAATCTTGATTTTTTATTTTTCGCCTTTTCTGCATTTAATTAAAAAGAACGGTTGATTTTCATCAATTTCAATTACTTCAAATAAACCTGTTTTTCCAAATTCTGCTTGTATAGATTTTCTGTCATAAAAATACATCTTGACTCCCTGATGTATTTCATAACGGTCTTTACTCACAAATTTGCCTTTGCCATAGGTAGGGGCTTCCTTTGTTATAGCAGTAAAAACCATATAGCCCTTCTTTGATAGTTGATTATAACAGTCTAAAATTAGTTTTTGCCTTTCACTACTGTCCAATAGGTGGATTAAAGCATAACAAAATATTCCGTCATACAGCTTATTGCCAAATGGCATATCCGTCACAGAACCGTGATAGATTGTCATATCTGTTCCATAATGTTTTGTTGCCATCTGAATAGCCGTTTTCGAAATTTCTATTCCCGTCACAGTCATTCCACTGTCTCTAAAGATCTGAGCATTTCGTCCGTAACCTATACCCGGAATGAGAACATTTTTAACTCCTTTTTCTATAAAAAAGTCCTTTGTCAGTAAAGCTGAGTGAGAAGGCTCAAAACCCCACATCTCTTGCTTCTCAATGAAATTTGCTTCCCAAAATTCTGTCATAAAATTGCTAAAAAAAACACTTTGTCCTCTACTGTAATACAGAGCAATTAAATCCGGATTTCTTGGCCAATGATATTATATTTTCCGGATTAACTGTCTCCTACTATAACCACAAAGAAAACAAGTTCATGTTTTAAATAATTCAAAATTTATTTCAATATCAAATCTAATAGATTTTTTAACCTTACTTATTTCTGTAAGTTTGCATTTTTTTGCCAAAAAAAATCCACCCCTATTCAGAGTGGATTTTAAAATCATTTTTTAATTTTTTTCTTATTTAATTATAATCCGGGTTTTGACTGAGTTCATTGGAAGCCAAATCAATCTCCTGCTGTGGTATTGGTCGCAAATAGTGGTGTGCTGCCAAGCCACTGGTTGTAGTCCATGGATTCATCGCTTTTGCTCTGTCTATCAACTTCCCAGTCCTTTTCAAATCATACCACCTCATGTACTCTCCCATCAACTCCCTGGCTCTTTCGTCCAAAATCATATCTATGTTTATTGTACCTGCTGTTGCTCTGTAAGAAACTGTTGCCATTGAAGAAACATCAGCAGGATCTGCTGCCTGCAAAGGAGTAGCTCCTGCATTGGCTCCCAATGCCCTGTCAACTACCCTGTTGTAATACACCTCTGCTCCTCCAAGGTCTCCTCCTGTAGCTCCTTTAACAATGGCCTCTGCTGCTATCAGATATGCTTCTGCCGAACGGAATAAGGCGAAATCAAAGGTTCCGAACCCATCACCGTATTCAATATTTGGTTCGAAAAACTTCCACATCAATGGTTGCGCATTGTTTCCATGGTATGCCGAGCTACTAATGGTCTGAAACTCATCGGTATTGATCACCGCATAACGCAAATCTCCTCCTACATCCATTCCACGTTCTGCAGATGTAGTAGCTGGGTTGTCCCAAGGTCGGAATTCCACTACTACTTCTCCAGCCGAAATATTGATAGGAGTTACACCACTTTTAGGGGTGAAATTAGGAACATCTATCAAAGCATATAGTCTCCCAAGAAAATTGTGATTGTATCGGGTATCAATATCGGTATCGTACATCCTGTATATGGATGGGGTTGGTATGAATTTACCCAAATACCTGTTGTAATACGATGACCTGGCTACTTCACCGGGTACATCTGTACCTCCTCCAAAGGGATGGTGGTAGTCATTGCCAGTCTCTGCAATGTTGTCCAAACCATTGGTCTGTACATTGTCACTAAACTGGATGGCAAAAACTATTTCATCATTTTTTGCATTTTGTGTCCCCGGATTGTTGGTTTCCAACAATGGATTTTCATTGCGCTTTGGAAACAAATCATTGTAATTGGCTGCCAGTGGATATGCTGCGATGATCTTATCCGCATAATCCAATGCCATACCGAAATCAGCATTGCTACCACCCAGTGAATTGTTGTAGTTCCATCCTCTTGTCAAATACACACGTGCCAATAAAAACTGAGCTGTTCCTTTTGTTACTCTTCCGTAATCTGTTGCTGTTACTGGCAAGGTCGCTTCGGCTGCTGTCAAATCACTGATGATCTGGGTATAGACATCTGCCGCAGGTACTCTGATCACTTCTTTGTTACCAGTAGTAGTCTCCTCCAAAGGCATTGGAATGTCACCCCACTGCTGTACGGCATAAAACAAAGCCAGTGCCCTCAGCACTTTCGCTTCTGCTACCCTGTCTTCTTTCAGTGCCTCATCCATACCTACTACTCCTTCTGCGCGACTTACCACAGTGTTTGTTCTATTAATCTCCAGGTACAACCTGTTCCACAGTGTTTCTACTTCTCCTGTGGACGGGCTCAAATTCGCATCATACTCGTTGAAAGAACTACCGATGGTAGTAGAAGCTTTGCTCCAGTCTCCCTGACTGAATATATCCGTTCCCTGCATCACCAATTCCCTGTCTCTGATCAGATTCCTCAACAAAGGGTATGTGGACTTTACTAAATCTTCAAAACCTTCGGGAGTTACATAATAATTCTCTGCTGTTTGCAATGAAACAGCCTCCTCGTCTAAAAAATCGCTACATCCTACCGATGAAAGCATCAATACAGCGGTGGCAAATACCTGCCATTTTTTATATATCTTCATTTTATTAATTTTTTCGTGAAAGAAATAGAAATTAGAAAGAAACATTCAAACCCAACAAAAATGTAGCAAATGATACATCATCGGTATAAATGTTACCATTGTACTCAGGATTAAATCCTTTGGTATTTGTGAATACAAAAGGGTTGTTTGCCTGAGCATATATCCTGACATAACCCAGTCCCAAAGTACTCAAGGCATTCTCAGGAAGAGTGTAACCCAAGGTAATGTCCGAAATTCTGACGAAATTGGCTGACACTACAGAAAAAGAATCTCTGCTGGCACCAGGCCCGGCTCCCTGATAACCAAAATACGTATTGGAAGGATTGGTAGTAGTCCAGTAATCCAGAGTTGCATCGTGGTTATATCGGTTGTTGCCAGTATCTCCAAATGTTCCAGTCAAATAACCACTTTTCCATTTCACTCCCTGACGGGTGTACATGAAAAAGGAGAAATCAAAGTTCTTATAATTGACCATATTGCGAATACCCATAAGGAAACTAGGGGTTTCAGATCCAACAATTACACGGTCATCATCAGCAGAGATAACACCATCTTTATTTTGATCTACCACTTTTACCTGGCCGGGCTTGAATCCGAAACTAATCGCTTCGTCTTCTTCATCCAATTGCCATATTCCAGCTGTTTCATAGTAGTACAATGCTTTTACTGACTCTCCTACAAATCTATTGTTTCCAATATCCTGAGTAAGGCCTCCAGTCAGCTTAGTTACCTTATTGTTGTTTTTGGTGAATGTAATGTTTGTATTCCAGGTGAAGTCTTGCTTAGAAATGTTGACTGTGCTCAATACAATCTCTACTCCTTTATTTTGTATTTCACCTACATTGGAAAGAACATCAATAAATCCTGTTGATCTTGGAAGTTTATCTCCCAAAATAAGGTCAACTGTTTTTCTGTTATAAATTTCAATAGAAGAAGTAATTCTATTATTCAAGATTCCCATATTGATACCAAAATTGAGTTCTTTACTCCTTTCCCATACCAAATCCTTATTAGACAGATTATTGATTGAGTACCCATTGGCAGTGGAACCATCAAAATCATATTGGGTTTGATTAATAGTAGATTGAGTCTTATAAGGATCTACAGCAGAAGTAGTCCCCACTTCACCATAACTTACCCTTAATTTCAAATCAGAAAACATATTGGTATTTTGAATAAAGTCTTCATCACCCAGACGCCACGCTAATGCTACAGATGGAAAAAATTGCCACTTATTGTCAAGTGCTAATTGAGATGCCCCATCTGTTCTTCCTGTCACTGTCAGTAAATACTTATCTTTGTAAGCATAATTGATCCGACCCATGTAAGAAAGTAATGCCCTCTCCTCCAGATTAGTTGACCAGTCTGTCACTGTACCATCACCCAAATGGTACCACAATGAAGGATATGGCAAATCCTGTGCAGCTATGTTTGAATCCTGAACCCTTTGCTGAAATACACTTTGTAACCCTGTTACGGTCAATCCATGATCACCGGAATTCAACTTGTACGTCACTGTATTGTCAAGGGTATAAGTTGAAACTGCCTTAGTTCCCAAACTTGCCCTGGGCAAGCTTGTAGATTTTTGAGATTTGGTATAAGTACCACGAAACTCTCCATCTTGCTTGTTGGAAATGGAAGTTGAAATAGAAGTTCTAAATGACAAACCCTTTATAGGCGTATAATCAATGTATGCATTGGCCAGTAAAGCCGAAGTACGCTGCTCTCTCTGATAATTTTCAGGCTGTGCTTCTACTACAGGGTTCAGTACCTGGTTGTCATTAATTCCCATAAATACTGAATACCCGTTCCAATCTTTATCCCCTGCTGCATCTGATGCCTGCAGGTCTTTGGTATAAACAGTTCCTGTTGGCCGTGCTCTGAAAGCTGAACGCAATGTTTCTAAAGAAGAAAGTGCCTGCTTACTGAATGTATAATAAGAGGTTAAACCTACTTTCACCTTATCATGCACTTTGCTTTCCATACCTGCCTTTATTGTATATCTCTTAAATGAAGTATGAATGGTATTTCCACCTTCGTTCAGGTAACCCAGTGAAAAATCATAGGTAGTTTTTTCAGTCCCTCCTGTTAACCCCAGAGTATGTCCTGTTTGAACCGCTGCATCTGTAACCAAATCAACCCAGTCTGTGGTTTGCCCAGAATTGACCAACGCAAGTTCACTGTCTGTTGGAGATCGGCTATTTCCCAGACTATTGCCAGTCTCTTGTTCGTACAAGTCAAATACATGATGGGCAAATTGCTGTGCTGTTTGAAAGGTTGGCATGTGTGCCATTACTTTGGTACCAAGATAAGAATTATAAGTGATTTTAGGCACACCCGACTTTCCTCTTTTAGTAGTAATAATAATAACACCGTGAGCACCTCTTGATCCATATATGGCAGTTGAAGAAGCATCTTTCAATACATCTATTGTTTCGATATCATTAGGGTTCAATATGTTCATGTCGCCTCCCATTACTCCATCTATCACTACCAATGGCTCACTGGATGCCTCAAAATTACTTAAGCCTCTAATGTCAATATTATATCCCTCTCCCGGGTTGTTACTGATCTTATTGATGTTGACTCCCGCTACTTGTCCCTGAAGAGAAGCCGCAGCTTGAACCGGATTTGATCTTACAATATCCACAGACTGAATGGAACCAACTGCCCCTGTCAAGTCTCTTCTGTTTACTTCACCATATCCTACTACCACAATCTCATCCAAAGCAGTAGCATCAACTTCCATCGCCAAATCAATTTTAGTTCTTGCTCCAACCACTATTTCCTGAGTCTTATACCCAACATAGCTGATCATTAAAATTGATTCTGCAGAAGGCACATCCAATTTGTAGTTACCATCAAGATCTGTAACGGTACCAGCTGTTGTTCCCTTAACAACAATACCTGCCCCAGGTAATCCGTCTCCATTTTCGTCTGTGATTTTACCGGAAACCTCAACATCGGATATGCTTCTTTCAAACTCCAACACATCGGCGGTATCATCCAGTGATTTAGTTACATGAATGGTCTCATTAACTCTGCGGAATTTAAGGTTTGTATTCTTTCCGATTTCCAATAAAATATCAGCTAAAGATGCCTTCTTAGAATTGGAGATTTCAACCTTCTGGTTGCCAATCACATTTCTTTTGTAAGAAAATGTGAACTCTGTAGCGCTTTCAATTTTTACAAATGCCTCTTCTATTTTTGATCCATTCAGATCAATATTTAGAAAAACATCCTTAATACTATTTTGTCCTTCCACTTCCTTTGCAGTGATAATGGAAAACAAAACAGTTTGTAGAACCATGCCAAATAGGGTGTACCTTGACATAATAATTAGTTTTTTTAGTAAATTTGTATTCATTACTCTAATGTTTTGGTGAATAGTTATCAAATAATTTAGATGTTCAATACACGTGATGCTGTCAGTCATTCCCCAATGTTTGTTCAGCATCATGTGTTTTTTTGCTTTAAATTAGCTTGTGTTGTCTTTATTCATAGTCTTTAGTTTATCGTTACAACTTTATTGTCAATTTTAAATTCGAAATTAAAAACGAAGCTTATTCCTTCCAGCACTTCTTTCAGCGACTTATTATCAAATACTCCGGTATAATCTTTGTCATTGTTTAATTTTTTATCCAAAACAAAAGTGACTCCATACCACTTAGCCAATTCTTTTGTTATCTGATTGATATCACGATTTTTAAAGGACAATACCCCATCTTTCCACGCCAGTTCATCCAATTTATCAAAGGACGTCATTATCAATTCGTCCGATGTTTTAGAATACACAGCCATTTCATTTGGAAGTAAAGTCAACTCATTTTTCTTGCCATTCAGTACATCAGAAGTAACTGCCACTTTCCCGGACGCAACTGCTACCTTAATAGCATTAGAAGCAACATAGGCTTTAATGTTGAAACTCGTTCCTAAAACTCTGGTTTTCAGATTGCCTGAAGTAATGGTAAATGGCCTTGAAGGATCTCTTGCCACTTCGAAAAATGCTTCACCTTCCAGTTGCACTTCTCTCGAATTTGCGGAAAATGTTTCAGGAAATAATAGCTTACTATTGGAGTTTAATTTAATCCGGGTTCCATCTGTTAGAGTAATTGTTGATTTCTGGCCAACAGGACAAAACTTTTCAATCATTTTGACTGGGATAGACTCTGATATCCCTTTTTCATTTGAAGATTCGGAAGTAGAATTCAACAACACAGATACAGCCAATATAGCAGCAATTGAAGCTGCAACAGCCATTTTATAACGGCCAAACTTTCTTACCGATGATTTTTTCCCTTCCTTAGCAGCTACCCCTCGTTCAATTTTCTTCCATAAATGTCGCACCTCTTCGTTTGCTGGCAAAGGCTCCTTGACTCCCATGGAAAGAATAAGTACCCGAGCCTTCTCTATTTCAGGTTTCTTATCAGGATTTTGATCTGCCCAATTTTCCCAAAACAACTCGCTTTCACGGTTTTCTTTTTTTACCCAGGCACTAAATCCAGGAGCTTCTAAAAAATCTTCAGCCTTATAGTTACTGTACATATATCCCATATTTATGTAATGACATAGAATGTCTAACAGGAAGAATACATAAAATGATTTTTTGTACTCTTTATTTTTGATAAAAAAATAAAAAAAATGGAATATGTCTTAAATGAGCCTTTAGAGAAGCAAAATAGAATCAATTGATAGGAATGATTCCTAAATCAACAGAGAAAGAATAAGTAAAAGCTGAGAGAATTGCTTCCTAAGCAATAGAAGAGACTTGTGCATCAGGTTTCTCGCAGACTGATAGTTGATGGTCATTACATCTGCTATCTCTTCATAGCTCAGTCCGCAGTGATATTTCAGATATATCACCTCCTGCTGTTTTTTTGTGAGTTTATTTAGTTCGTTGGAGAGCTTATTTATCAGTTCAGCGTTATCTTCAGAGTTAATAAGTTTTTCTTCTGAACCAAACTCAATATTGAAATCATATTTTTCAATTTCAAAATTGCGATCTATTTTAATATGATTTTTCGAAGTAACCCGAATCATTCTTCGTCTCAGGGAGGTCAGCAAATACGGTCTGATTGCATCGGTATCTCCAATGATAAACCTTCTTTCCCAAATGGTCATGAATAATTCCTGAATGCAATCTTCAATTACTTCCTTATCCTTACTGAATTTACCACCATACATATAAAGTATTTTTATATGTTGATTATAGATCAGTTTGAGTGCCTGACTGTCACTTTTCTTTAGCTTTTGCCAAATTTCCACATCAGAAGTCCCTTCCGTTGCAGAGTGATGTATAGTGGAGTGCGCTTCCATAATTAATGAAACAACTAATCAAATATACTCATTCCAAAAATCTTTGCAACATCTGAAACAGGCTATATTTTGAATTGATAGACAAGATTAGATCAGAAAACACTTACTTCCTATTTAAATAATAAAAGAAGCCATCTTCTGCCCCAATTAATAAGTTTGGCTTACCATCTTTATCCCAGTCCACGATGGAAGGACTTGTGGAATGCCCTGCAAGTTTCCTTTCATGCAAGTCACCTTTATTTTTGAATATATTTCCTCCAATATTTTCATACAATTCAGTGTTCTTACTATTTGCCAACAAATCCAGGTCTCCATCACCGTCCCAATCAGCAAAAGCAATCTTGCGACGGCCACTGCCTCCAGCTTCTCTTTTTGTCAACCGTAAAAGACCACTTCCTCCGTCCACATCTGCGTCTTTGAAAATCCTTTGTCCGGGCTTTAAGTACAGCTTTTTCTTCTTTTTGAAACGTTCGAAAAATGACAAATAACCTTCGTGATCAAGCATTACCAAATCCATCAAACCGTCTTTATTCCAGTCAATAGCATAGGGAGTAGTTCTCCACTGTGTGGATAATTCGTCTTTCTCGGGATTCCACCAGTTCCATGCGGGTTTAGGAACTTCATTGCCCATCCAATCCATTTTTACACCTCCCATTGAGGTAAGCTTGGGTGCACCCTTCGTACCAACATTTTTATACCACTCCACTTTTCCCCAAATAGAATTGACTAAAATATCTTTCAGTCCATCTCCATCCCAATCAGCAACTGTCAAAGTGGTATATCCCCATTTGCGCTCACATGGCCCCTGAATCGACCCATTTAGTCCTGCCATTATCCTAATCACTTCTCCGTCTGATTCTAAGTACTTTGGTTCACTCCAGTCTGGCCTACTACTTCCATCCAGGTTTTCGATATAACTAATGTATCCGGCAGAGTTTCCACAGATCAAATCTTCATCCCCATCTTCATCCCAATCAACACTAAATGGGGTAACGAGCGCACCAAATTTCAGGTTGTCTCTTTTTTGTTGTATGTAAACCGGAGACTTAAATATGGGCATATTGTTTTCCACTTTTCCTGTATTTTCTATCAATACCACCCTCCCATCTTCATCACCAACAATCAGATCAATCTTGCCATTGCCGTTCCAATCAAGGGCTACAGGCCGCATCATTTCCAAATCCATTTGTATGATTCCGGAATCGTTTTTTAAAAATTTTGCTTCGGCATATTTTGGATTTTCACGACTTCCAATATTCTCAAACCAGCTAAACTGATCTACAAATTCGCCACAAATCAAATCCAAATCCCCATCTCCATCAAAATCAGCCATATTTGGAGAAGTATTACCATACACATCGATTGGCTCATCTCCTGCACTTATCTTTCCTTTATTTATATATTTTCCATCTTCGTTGATTATCAGGTAAAGGTAGCCCCGCAGGTCTCCATTAGTCCAAACTCCCCGATCGTTAAACGCATTGTCCCAACCATATTCACTCCAGTCATCAATGCCAACAATCAAATCCAGGTCTCCGTCATTTTCATAGTCCACATATTTCCAGTCATTAAAACGTTTTTTAGGAACCTCCTTTAATATTTCTGAAGCATTAAATATTCCAACGGGACGGCTATAACCATATCTTCTGAAATTCTCATATTCAACTCCTGAACCCAACACTCTGGGTTCTCCATCCACATAGGAAATACAAGTGTTTTTCATACCATCTCCTATTCTTACTGCCTTATTGAATACTGGATTACCATTTTCATCTTTTGAAACATTTTCGAAATAAAAAGTACCATTATACGGTACATCAGTGCAGGATACAACCAAATCAATATCACCATCTTCGTCATAATCCATAGGTAATGGATTAGCCCATAACCCTACAGCCAGGTCAGTAGTCAAATCGGTATCTTTATACTTCAACCTCTCTAATCCATCTCCTTTGGTTTGACCATAGGCCTGAAAGAAAAACAAAGAACATAGTATCAATAAACCGGATTTCATTTTTGTATGCATTTTATAGTTTTTTATATAACAAGTGTCCTGAAGTTGGATATGAAATTAAAATTTCAAATACTTCAATACTGCTTCATCACCCTTTAGAGCGTTCTTTGGTAATGGGTGTTTGTCATTAAATACCTTCAAATCGTCTTTAGATAGAATAGTAACAAAGTCTTCGCTGTATCCATTGGAATATGGTATATTTCTATACTTCAGATTAAAGTGATGAGAGAAATAGTTATAAACCGCTGACCTTTTTGAGTAACCATAGTCATGCTTTTCCATAGGCAAATGTACATTTTCGACCCTGTGTTCTGCATCGTACAGTGCATACACTTTCTGGATGTAAGGATATTCTATCCGTGGAGTATTTCGTGTCCAATCCTGGCCGTCGCTCACCAACAACAGGGGTCTTGGGGCGCAAAGTGCAGCAATTTCCACATTGTTGGTTTGGTGGTCATTACTTTTATGTATGGGCATACCACTTTCACAAACACACCCACCAAAAAAATGTGCCGACACCTGAACCACCGGAGCTGCCGCTTTTATTCTATCATCAATAGCTGTAAGCACAAAAGTCTGAGTACCTCCACCGGAACCACCAGTCATACCAATCCGATCGGCATCTACATCTGGTCGGGAAAGCAAGTATTCCAGTACCCTCTTGCTGTTCCAGGTTTGCAACAACAAGGCTATGGGAATGTAATGATCTACCTGCAAAGATTCACCTCGTCCTACCATATCGTAAGCAAAAACCACAGCACCCATTCTGGCCAATACAGCACATCTGGTTTGTACGTCTTCGAGCAGGCGTTTGTCTGCTAAATGTCCATGAGGACTGAGGATCGCTGCATATTTATCCTGCTTGAATGTAGGCCTGTATAAATTACCTGCAATGTAAAAACCGGGAAAACTCTCTATAGAAATGTTTTCTACAATATAACCATCCATCTCACGGGTACTGTGAATGAGGGTATTGAAATTTCCGGTAATCTCAGGCATCTTATCGAGTTGCATTCCTTCAATTATGCCTTGTTTGATTCTTTTTGCCCGTTTTTCCCAGGAATCCTGATCATGCCACTCTGTAGCAAACTTTTTCATCATCAGATTGCCCTGATCCTCTGTCCAGTACCTTCCCTGACATAACATATCATTTTGTCCATAGAGATTTATGCTCAAACAGACCAATATCAATAGTGAAAACTGCTTCATGGTTTTATAATAATTGATTTGTAATAAGTGTTGAAACTAAAATAGTATAACCACGAATATACTGGAAAAACCAAAAGAGAAGCTTAGTCTATTCTGGCAATTATTGATGGTGAGATGACCGATTCAGGGACTTGTCCCAAAAAGATACAACGCTTCTGATTTCCCAATACTCGTAGAAAGTCCAGGTTTAAGCCAGGAACTCAGGTACTAACTATAGTTTCAGGAACTTTAACTAGGAAAACCTTGCAGGTCTCTCGCAGACTTGCACCTTCCAATCGAGACAGGAAAACCCACCAAAGGAGAGTTCTTAAAATGGGTCAATTCCAGCCTTTTATTTCTGCGATGTTGACGATAATTAGAAGCACAAAAACAAGGTTGCTGGATCAAAATATACCATCGGATAAATCAAATGAAAACATGAAATTCAAAGTGATGGCAATTAAACATATTGTGATAAGTAGAAGCACTTTTCTTTTTTTATCCATATTTATTTACGTTCTGCGATACATATACTGTAAAGACTTTCCAATCCCCACGAAAATATCCTGACCGATGAAACCCCATTCATTCATAGCATATGTTGAACGAACCTCCTTCGTCGGAAGCCCTTCGGGGAATGCCAAAGAACTTCTAACTTCGGAGTTCACAAAATAAGAATTGAAGTTATGAAAAAAAAGTAAAACAATCATTGAAAAA
>NZ_JBDKWG010000120.1:0-91628 GCF_040151475.1 Reichenbachiella sp. MALMAid0571
ATCACCCCTAAATCCCCTAAAGGGGACTTTTTGATCACCCCTTCAGGGGACGGGGGTAGTTTTAGGAAATCGAAAAAATCTTTTCTCATTTCGTTTAAACGTACTTTTTCAGGGTATTTAAAATTTAGTCGGACGCCACTAAATATTTTCTACAGATTCATATTTTCAACTTTACTCATTTATCGAAATTCTTTAGTTGGAGCAGATATAACTCCAAGCTTATGAACGTCTTCGAACAACTCGGTATGCATGATGGTTTCTGATTCTACCGACCAGGTGATTTCAAAAGTGCCATTTGGCTCTGCATCAATTTCTTTATAAGTAAAATTGACTTCCGGATATTTCTTTTCGAGCTGAGCCATTATTGGGTGGATGGATTCGGGTATTTCCTTTGTGTATGAAAAGTCAACATTTGTAAGTGATTCTTCTTTGCAGGTAAAGAGGGTTATCATAGACGCTGTAACACCCAGACACACCAAACCTTGAAACCAATTTCTGTTTTGATGATCCATAAAAGTCGAATACCAACTAATTACTTAGTTAAAGAGCTTAAAAAAATATTATTTTTGATATGCGATTATTACCATTTCTTCTAGTTGTGGTGCTTCGATTTTACCCAGTCGCTTTGAATTGTAGTTAGGAGTATTTTCTCCTGGTTTATCAAGTTTAAAAGTAATAGGAAGAATCATTCTTACATTTACTTCTCTGCCTTTTTGCTTGCCTGGAGTCCATAGACCAGCATTTTCAATTACTCGAACTGCTTCCTCATCGCATCCGGCACCAATACCCTTTACTGGTCGTATGTTGGTTAGTTTTCCTGACTTATCTACAACGAATTGCACAAACACACGCCCTTCAATTCCCAAATTTCTGGCCACCTGAGGATACTTCATGTTCTGAGCTATATATTGATAAAACTGTGACATGCCACCTATTGGAGTGGGTTGATTCTCAACTATGTCAAAAACCTCATCGCCTTCATAGCTAACATCTTTAGTGAGTTCTGCCAATTTATGAAAATTTGCCGTGGCTGATAGTATGAGCCCTAGTTTGTTTCTTTCTGTTACTTCAACTATAAATTGCACTGTTTGCATGCTTATGTTGTTTTCTTTTAAAGTATTCAACATAACTTCTCCTTCGGCAGGCTTGTTCACTTCTACATAAACAAAATTTTCCTTCGGGAAATTATGCTTTAAATTATCCATAGCATCTTGTGCTTTTTGCGGAAGTTCCACTACCATTTCAGCCGACTGGACAACTTCGACCAATTCATCATTGCATGCAAAAAAGCACATCATTGTTATCGTAGAGGCCAGAGCTGCTCCGGCCTTCACCCAATTGGGTTTACTCCTTTTTTCATTCATCATATTTATTCGTTTTAAAGTTTGAATTTTAGCAAAGTAATTCCCTACCAATTGCATCTGATCGACGGTCATTTTTATGAGTAATTGCTGGTATTCGGATATGTCGTGCTGCTTCAGTGTGAGTTCATCGGCAATGAACTCATGGTTTTCGGCTTGGGTCTTTCTAAAAAACCATACACCGGGATTGATCCAAAATACTGCCCTCATGACTTCCAGCATTACGATATCAACACTGTGCCCTTGTTTGATATGAACTTGTTCATGAGCTATAATTTGGCTTCTTTCCAGTTCATTGATGTTGTCATAATTTCGAATGACCAGGTACTTGAAAAAGGAGAAAGTAGGATAATTTTTCGTCGTTTCAATCAAAGCGTAACCATCCTGACGACATCTTTTTGCGGTACTGTCCTGCACGATTTTCCAAATAGAAAAAAGCTGCTTACTAAACCTTGCCAAAAACACCATTGCAACCAACCCATAGCTTAAGATGAGATAATGAGACCAGTGTAAGTGTGATATTGTGCTTATTGATTTTCTTTCCTCACCCATCACAAACTCAGGTAGCATTATGGTAGCAATACCTTTTGGTAGAAAGTTTTCAGTAGCAATATTCTGGCTGAAACTCACAGAAACCAAAGGAATCAATAGTGTGCTTGTGATTGCAGTGAGGATAAATATCCTCCTGAACTGGAAGTTGGGCTGGTCCTTAACTAATGTGTAATAGACCAGTGCAAATAACAGCAATATGATATTTGCTTCGAGGAAATAGTTGAGCAGGTTAATCATTTTGGTCTTTAAGATTTTGTTTCACTTTGGACAACAGTTCGTCCAGTTCATTGACATCCATATCATTTTCCTTAGCAAAAAACGAAACCATATTTTGGAATGATCCTCCGAAATATCCTCCAATAAAGTTGGAAAGGAAGAATTTGCTGTATTTGTCTTTGTCAACCAGGGGGTGGTATTGATGTGTCTTGCCAAATGCCTCATAGCCAACAAATCCTTTTTTCACCAGAATCCTGACTATTGTAGATACAGTATTGTAAGCGGGTTTAGGATTGGGCATTTTTTCGATAATGTCGTGAACAAATCCCTTTTCGATTTTCCAAAGGATTTTCATAACCTGTTCTTCTGCTTTCGTTAATTCTTTCATTTTAAAATGTGCTAGTTGTACTGGTTAAAATATTGCTTCTATAAAAGATACGAGCCAAATATATAACTAAACATATAGTTATGCAAATAACATGTTTACTATTTTACTGTACATAAAGTAAGGGCACAAAAAAACCCGCTCAGGGCAGGTTTCTTCAAAACTGTGTTTTTCTTAAAATTACTTCTGATCTGCAGGAGGAGTGATTCCTAATTTTTTAAAGATCAGATTGTTTACATCATACTTTTCATCAGCAGCAAGTACTACGTCAAGACCCTGAGTTCCTGTACTCAATATCATTGCGTATCCGTTTTCGCTTTGTACATCTTTGATTGCCTTTCCTATTTTATCAAATAGAGGTGCAAAAAGTTCTTGTTGCTTCTTTTGAGCTGACTTCTGAGCCTCTTGCTGAAAAGCGTCAAGACGTTGCTTTAATCCCTGTAATTCAGCTTCTTTGTCTGCTCTTACCAATTCAGTCATAGTTGCAGCGTTAGCCTGGTATTCCTGCCCTTTGGTTTGAAATTCCTGTCCTTTAGCCTGAATTTGGTTTTGTAGCTGAGTTTCGAATGCTTTGTATTCAGCTTCTATTCCTTTTAATTCCGGCATCAGGCTTAATATATATTCAACGTTTGTATAGCCGATTTTGAACTCTTGCGCCTGAGCTGTAAAAGCCAAAATAGTAGATACAAAAACAAAAATTAATGATTTGATTTTCATGGTTTAATTCAATTAGTTATTACTTATTACATCGTTTTTATCACCTAATTTTAACTCTTCCAAAACATAATCGGTGTAATCGTGAATTGGGTCTGTATATATCATTACTAAATCACCAGATTTATCGAAAACAATACTTAATCTGTGATTCTTTGCCACTTTTTCGACAGCTTCAAATACCTTGTCCTGCACTGGCTTGATTAATTCTTTTTTCTTTAGGAAAAGAAGTCCTTCAAAGCCAAAAACCTTTTTTTGGTATTGCTTCACCTCGTCCCATTTTTCATTTATTTCAACCAACCGGTCATCTTTCATTTCTTTGGTTAGCAAAATCTCTTCTGCCTGCAAGGCCGATTCTTTCTTTTGTACTTCTTTGTACATAGCTTGAATCTCCTCTTCCCAAAGTAATGAAATTTTACTAATTTCTTCCTTGGCCTGTTGGTATTCGGGCATTTTATTCAACACAAAATCTGCATCAACATACCCAAATTTTTGTGCAAAAGTATCATTTAAATTGAAAACGAAAAGAAAGAGACAAAGAGATAATATTTTAATATGTATATATTTTGTTCTCATATCGTTTGAAGAATTTATTTCTATTCGAGAAACTTTTACTCTTAGTACTCAAAAGCTGTGCCGGATTAACTGAGTATCCTGATTCTCAAATATATAATGTGATTCTTTTGTTCTATTTAATTTGAATAAAATTACACTAATTGCTGATTATATAATCGTATTTATTTGAAAGTTATTGTTTGTTATCTTAATAATTGTCCGATTGAGAAATGGAACTGCGCTCCGCTTCTCTGACCCGTAGTTGGGTCGTTATCAAATCCATATCCCCAATCCAATCCTAGCAGTCCGAATGCCGGCATGAATATTCTGGCACCAAATCCCATGGATTTTTTCAATACATTGGGGTTAAAATCGCTGAATTTGTTCCAGTTGTTTCCTGCTTCCGCAAATGCCAGCACATAAATAGTAGCAGAAGGGTTGAGTGAAACCGGATATCTTAATTCCATCACATATTTGTTGAAGATGGTGCCACCTCGGATATCATCACTACTGTCTGTTGGTGTTCCAGAGTCGTCATTTGGTACAATGGAGTTGTTAGGATATCCTCTTAACCCAATTACTTCATTGCCTAAAAGGAAGTTGGTACCCGTCAGTCCATCACCACCCAGTTGAAACCTTTCAAATGGCCCAATTCCTGCTTTGCTGGTGTATTGCCCTATTACTCCGATATGTCCTCTTGATTCCAACACAAGGTTGCCGATTAGCTTCAAATAGTATTTGGCATCAAACATCCATTTATGGTATTCCACCCATTTGTATTTATCAACGTTTTCGGCTGTTTCGTAGTTGATATTTCTAAACAACGAGAACGGAGGAGTTAACGCTATGTTCAACGATACTGATGATCCTCCACGAGGGAACATAGGATTATCAATACTGTTCCTGGCAATGGTTGTGTTGAAAGTGAAGTTGTTTGCCACACCTGAGCTAAACCCGAGAGACTGCCCAAAGTTGTACAAATCATAATTGAGATACGACACAGAGTTGCTTATGGTGAAATAATCATCGGGCCATTTAACCCTTCGCCCTAAACTTACAGTAGCTCCTAATACCTTTAGAGATCCCAGTGTTTCATCAGTAATATAATTGATCGATCTTTGAACAGAATAGTTGAAACTTACACCAAATGAGTTTGGTTTTTTGCCTCCTAACCAAGGTTCAGAGAAGCTTGTGGAATAGCTTTGAAATTGCCTTCCATTTGCCTGGAATCTTAAGGATAACTTTTGTCCATCTCCTACAGGAAGAGGTCTCCATTTATCAAAATTAGGAATGTTCCTAAGTGAAAAGTTGTTGAAAATCAAACCTAAAGTACCTACAAATCCAAAGGTACCTCCCCAGCCTCCTGAAAGTTCGATTTGGTCACTTGGACGCTCTACAACTGACCATTCAATGTCAACAGTTTCATCTGCCGGATTTGGCAGTGGAGTAGGCGATACCTGTTCAGGATCAAAGTAGCCTAACTGAGACAATTCCCTTTGAGTACGGATTAACTCTGCTCTACTGAAATATTGCCCTGGTAAGGTTCTGATTTCCCGCATGATCACGTGATCATTGGTTCTGTCGTTACCTGTCACATATACCTTATTAATTTTAGCCTTTGCCCCTTCAAAAACTCTCATTTCTACATCTATAGAGTCACCTTCGATCTTAACTTCCACAGGGGTAATGCTTGAAAATAAGTAACCATGATCAAGATATTGAGAACTGACATCAAGACCGTTTGGATTGAATTGTAGCTTTTTGTCAAGCAATTCAAGGTCGTAAACATCTCCTTTTTCTATGGCTAAAATTTTATCCAGATATTCATCTTCATACACGTAGTTGCCTTTCCACATGATATTTCTGAAGTAGTATTTTGTACCCGGGCTTACGTGAAAGTCTATGTCAACAGATTTTTCGTCGTATCTATATAACGTGTCTAAAACTATTTCGGCATCTCTGTATCCTTTCGAATTATAAAACGAGATGAGCTTTTCTTTGTCTTCTTCATATTTGGCTTTAACAAACTTGGAAGACTTAAAGAAGTTAAGTTTCACGTTGTTGTTTAAGAACGATTTGGCTCCTTGCTTGGTAATCAGAGCAGACGTATCCATCAAAGGTTTCTTCTGTTCTCCACTTTTAACAAATTGAATGGTTTTTGAGATTAAAGCACTAGGAAGTTTGAAACGAACTCTTTCTCCAGTATTTTTTAGCTTTTTCTTAAGCTTTGAAGAAGAAAAGTTCTCATCACCATAAAAATTAATATCATGAACTTTGACTTTTGATTTCTTATCAACATCTACCTCAAGCACCACATTGTTATTCATAATGGTATCTTTCACATAGTTGATGTCAACTTCAGTATTTAAATAACCTTTTTCTGCAAAATATTTTTTGACTGTTAATTCAGCATTTTTGATAACAGCATCCGTCATTACCCTTCCTCTTATCAGGTTGATTTTTTCCCTTATTTCTGATTCCTGACTTTTAGTAATACCTGTAAAGTTGAATTTGCTTAATCTCGGTCTTTCCGTTAGAGAAATAGTTAGAAATACTTTTCCATTTTCCACTTTGGATGCGAATACCTTAATGTCACCTATTAGTCCTTGTTTCCAAAGTTTTTTGATAGCACTACTGATATGATCTCCCGGTATTTTAATTTTATCACCGATTTTCAAACCTGAAATAGAGATTAGGGCATTAGAGTCTAAAAACTCCGATCCTTCTACATTTATTTCTGCAATTTCATAAACCTGTGGGTTGGAATAACTCATACTGATATTGCCATCAGACTTAGGGGATGTGTTTCCTCCATACCGTATTTGCGCAAAAGATAATGATGAGAATATCAGTGCAGATACTAAAAATGTAATTTTTAAGCGCATTCTGTATTTATTACTTTCTTTAATTATTTCAACAATTGTTCACTTGTTTTACCAAATCTACGTTCTCTTGCCTGGTAGGAGACAATTGCCTCGTGTAAATTAGATTTTCTGAAGTCAGGCCACAATATATCCGTGAAATAGAATTCAGTATAGGCCATTTGCCAGAGTAAAAAATTACTTACCCTCATTTCTCCACTTGTTCTAATCATTAATTCAGGATCAGGTATATTTTTTGTATATAAATATTGTGAGATCAGACTTTCGGAAATGTCTTCAAGGCTAATCTGCTTTTTGTTAATATCAGAAATCAAGGCTTTCACTCCGTCACATATCTCTTGTCTTCCACTATAGTTCAATGCCAACATCAATGTCATTCCATCATTATTGGAAGTTTCTTGTACTCCTTCTTTTAATTTCTTCTGAGCTTCCTCTGGTAAATGCGATATATTCCCAATAGGTTGCAACCTAACGTTGTTTTTCATTAGAGTTGGTATCTCCTTGGTAATGGTAGAAACCAGTAATGACATTAACCCATCAACTTCACTCTTAGGTCTGTTCCAATTTTCAGTAGAAAAAGCATAAAGTGTCAGAAATTTCACGCCAAGTTCTGCACAACCTTCAGTTGTCTCTCTCACAGCAGTGATGGCATTCTTATGGCCAAAAATCCTGGAAGCCCCCCGGGATTTTGCCCATCGTCCGTTTCCATCCATGATTATGGCTATGTGATTGGGTATTTTTAGCAGATCAATCTTCTCTTGCATTCCTTCTTATTGGCACAAGGCCAAAAAAATAAGGCACAAAGTTGTGTATTTTTTCAGTGATATGGAATAATAAGACTAATTATATATTGACTTATTTGGAATGTACTTGTAGAGACAGGGGATGTTGTATAGGATGTAACTTAACGAAATCCCTCCGTAATGGTACCAATCCTTGTCATTAGGGTTACCATACTGATAATCTTTGTTGAAAATATCTACAGTATCTGAAACTCCATCGAGTTCATCCAAAAATATTTTCCGGGCTCCCAGTTCTAAATCGATGCTGAAGCGTTTGCCAATCAAATGTTTGAAGCCCAAACCAAAAGGCACTACGGGTTGTATTTTACTAAACTTATCAACGGCCGGATCCACACCGAATACTTTAAAAAAACCAAATCCACCAAACACATAAGGAGACCATTTAACTTGCGATTTGTCATCCTTATAATCCAGAAAATGGTATTCAAAAACAGCAGCAACTTCCATAATTGAATGGCTAAAGGAAGCATTTCTCAAGCCTGCTGCTGCATCAATAGGTGAACTATCATCTCCTGATATCTTTCCAAAGGTAGCACTGAATTTAGTGCTTACTATTTTACTCAAATTCATCCTGTAATGACCCTGAAATCCAAAGTTTTGATTGGCGGCTTTGATTCCCCTGGACAAATCTCCGGCATAACTCATAGTACCAACCCCTCCCCCGAATTCTATCAGCTGAGCATTTAAAGTAAGCGAAAATATAAGAAAGGCCGATAAAATCGGCCATTTAATGAGTTTGAACATATCTTGTTAACAGTGTAACATCTAAATTATTATCTGAACTTGGCTTTCTTTCTTGATACCTGACCAAAAATATAAACCAGTCTTAATTGGGTAATAATATAAAGATCTTTTTGTGCAGAACTGCCTCTTACTCCCCCTTTCTCAGCTATATTATCATATCCGTAGTTGCCTCCTACACGATAGGATACTGTAGATCCATCAGAAGTTTTGAATCCCCAATTGGTTGAAGTAATTGGAGCGTCGTTGTATATCCTTTCTTGTTGAGCAAGTACTGCGGTAGTTTCTCCGGATCTTTCAGACATTGCACGTGCCAAATCGCTATCAAGTAAGCTTAAATTAGGATATGGCCCCCCAACATCATCTAAATAGTCTGTAAATAATTGTCTGAATCCAATTTCAAAATGAGCATCAAAATTATTTGGAAGTCGAACCTTTACACCTAGCCCTACCGGCAATGCCAGTTGGATTAGACTATAGGGTTTTCCTCCATCCAAATTTTGACCTTCAGTTCCGAGTGGCTGTAAATCTACCCACTGACCAGCTTCGGGTAACCTATTGCCAGAGAGGTCAAATTCGGGAGCCATTGCCTGAGGATTGTGCTTGAATACTGCTATTCCCAGAAACAAATAAGGATTTAATGGAAATCTGTTATTAGCTCCCCCATTATTAGGTATTAAATTAAATTCTATGCCCCAGGATAATTCCAGAATAGAATTTTTAAAATGGAGATTTCTAAGGTACAAGTATTGGGTTGGAGGAGCACTGTTATCAGCATTGAAATCATCTCCTGATATTGTGCCATAGTTCAATCCAAATCGCCAAGCTGCTTGCGGATGGAATACCTTGGAATAGGTGATACCAATTCCTGGTTTTGTATATGCTACGTCAGTACTAAATCTCGATGGTGTAGGTGTGATATCACCAAAATAGTTCATAGCATTTAAACTAAGGCCTACTGTAGAGTATCGTTTGATACCAATACCTCCATGACCGACACGCCCGCCACGATAAGCTGTTTGTTTTCTACTAGTATTCATCCCATACTTTCTGTTTTGGGCATACACTTGCGTGCATAAAGCCAAAATCAGAAGAGCAATTAAGGGTATTAATTTTTTCATTTTTGGAAAATAGACAATCTGTTAAATACAAATTAGTCCATAGCTATTCTGGTGTAATTCTCACAAAAGTAATTAAAATGTATTGTTTAAAAAAAATACAAGCTTCAATTAATTCCTTATATCATGACCCCAATTAAGTTTATTCCTGAGGGTGTCAAAAAAATTATAACCTTCTAACTTGATTAATTTGGCTTTGAAGCTTTCTCTTCTCAGGGTCAGTTTCACCTTGTTATTCAACGTGTATGACCTTGAATCCAGAGAAGTGAGGAATTTTCGGCCATCTCCATTTATTTCCAATGTAATGACACTGGATCCGGAAACTATGAGTGGTCTTACATTCAGGTTGTGTGGACTTATAGGGGTAATAATAAAATTGTCTGACTGAGGTAGTACGAGTGGGCCGCCACAACTCAAAGAATATCCGGTGGAGCCGGTAGGGGTTGCCACCATGAGACCATCTGCCCAATAAGTATTGACGTACTCGCCATTTATTGAGCAGTTTACAATTATCATAGAAGAAGTGTCTCTTTTAATAACAGCAACTTCATTGAGCGCAAAATTTTGATCTCCAAAAATCTCTTTTTCACTTTCCAGATGTATTAAAATACGTTCGTCGAAAGTGAATTTCTTTTCAAAAAATAAATCTATAGCTTCCTGAATATTGGTTTTGGATATGGTAGCCAGAAATCCCAATCTTCCTAAATTGATTCCTAAAATAGGGATTCCAAGTGATCCAACGTGTGTCACTGTTTCTAATAAAGTACCGTCACCTCCAAGGCTGAAAATATAATCAACATTTTTCAGGTCAGATTTACTTTCGTACACAGGGTATTCTCCAAAATTGATTCCTGAGTTTTTACTTTGTATGACAAATGCTTTAGAAACTATTATTTCAATATTTTTCCGAATAAGCTCTTCGAAGATGGAATTGACATAGGGATAGCTTTCTTTATTGATTTTTCTGCCGTGTATTGCTATCCTCATTTTGTAAAATGTATGTGGTGTCGAAACGAATGGTATAGAGACACTGGTTTAAATTTTCAAATACTTCATCAAAGTATCTAATCTCTCTTTTTCTATTTGGTCTTCATCTTCTTTTCCAAATATAGATGATATGGTAAAACCAAACCTTTCTAATGCAGATATAATGTTTTTTGCATTTTCTACATTTAGCTTAATGGTAAGCCTGATCATCGATGAATCTTCAGGATGGTTTTCGATAAAGCTACTTAATATCTTGCCATATTCTGATTCTATGATCCTGGCTATTTCTGACAAGGAATAGTCAATCTGTTTCATCGGAATAACGAGTATTACCCCGGGACTCCTTACCGAAGACATTTTGGAGAAAGCCTCAACAACATCCTGGATTGAAATGACTCCAATATACTGATCGATATCATCAATAACGGCAACCAGATTCAAATTTTGGGTGTAAGACTTTTTTAATATTTCATAGTAATGCTCTTGAGGAAATACAAAAATGTCTTTACCTATTAAGTCATATTCTGCAATCGTTTTTTTGTCGTTTTTATCATCAAAAATTAAGTCCTCATTAAACACCCCAAAGTATTTGCCATTATCAACTACCGGGAATTCCCTTGTATGAAATTCCCTCATCCATTCCTGAGCTTTTTCAATTGTATCAGAAAGCTTTAATGGAGGGATAGTATAGTTGATGAGGTCTTTTGCTGTCATGCTACTTCTTTATTTAAAAACTCTTCCAATATTTTATTGAATTGTTCAGGTTGTTCCATCATTGGGGCATGACAACACTTGTCAATAAACCTCAATTGTGAGTTGGCAATAAGCCTGTTGAAATCATGTCCTACCATTGGGGGGGTGATAGTGTCATTTAATCCCCAAATCAACAATGTTTTAGCTTTGATTTTATGTAATTCTTTTGCAAGGTTGTTTCGTTGGGCGGATTTGGCAATACTTACAATTCTCAAACACTTGGGTATGTCTTTTGTTGTTTCAAAAACTTCCTGGATGTACTCTTCAGTAGCAGTATTTGGATCGTAAAAAGTATATTCCACTCTTTCTTTGATATAGTCGTAGCTTCCACGTCTGGGAAAAGATCCACCCATTGCATTTTCGAACAGACCGGAACTTCCTGTGAGTATCATTCGGTTCACCTTTTCAGGGTGCTTTAATGTGTACATAAGAGCCATATGGCCACCAAGAGAATTGCCCATTATATCAAATTTTTCTAAGCCCATGTGGTCAATAAATGACTCAAGAAATTCAATTAATTTTTCCAGGCCTGCCTGACGTACAGGGAGTTCATATATTGGCAGCATTGGAATGATGATCCGATGTTTGCCGGAAAATTTATTCACAACTTCTTCCCAGTTGCTTAGAGCTCCAAAAAGACCATGCAGTAGCAGCAATATTTCTCCTGATCCCTGATCAATATACTTAAAGCCCTGCTCTTCTTTCATTCCTATAGCTTGTAACATGTGGTCAATATTGTGAATTAATTTAATTAAACGATTAAAATAAAGATATTATTCGAAAAGCGTACGGTCAAACTGAAAATTCTTTTTCCTCTATAAACTCTTGTGAGTTGTTGAAAAATTCTTCAATAAAAGGAAATATAGATGAGATCATTCCAAATAGCCTGGGGGCAAAGTTTGAAACAGGTTCGTAAAATATAGAATCTGCTGTCAACTCTGCGTCGAGTTTGCCACCAAAAGAGCTAAAAACCCATAAGAATATACTTAGAACCAATGCCCATTTTACAATTCCCAAAATAGCACCGGTTATATCATCGAGGCTACCAAAAAGTGTCATATCAAGTACTTTTTTGAGTAATCTTCCCAGCCAATTTAGTAATACGATAATACTGATGAAAATTACAGTAAAGACTATTACCGGAAGGATGTTGTCGTACCCGACAATGTAATTGGATAAAAATGCTACACCAATATCTAATAATTTTATTCCTCCGATAATGGCAACAAAAAAAGCACCTAACGATATAATTTCAAGAATAAAGCCTTTTCTGAAACCGGAATAAGCACCAATTCCAAAAAATACAAGTATGATGATGTCTATTACGTTCAAGATATTAGTGTATAAATGAAACAGGTAAAACGGACTGATTCAGTTTTTTTAAGTATTAAGACAGCAAAGTTTTTACTAATGTGGAAATGATCTTGCCGTCTGCTTTTCCGGCCAGAGATTTAGTAGCAACACCCATTACTTTACCCATGTCTTGTGGACTGGAGGCCCCTACTTGTGCTATTATTTTTTCCAGTTCAGTTTTTATTTCGTCTTCTGATAATTGTTGAGGTAAATAGGTATTGATCACATCAAGTTCATCCTTTTCTATTTTCGCCAGATCTTCCCGGCCTTGTGCAATAAAAAGCTCGTATGAATCTTTACGCTGTTTCACAGCTTTGGTCAAAAGTTTCATTTCCACATCCTGACTGAGCCCGTCTCCGGCTCCTTTTTCAGATTCTGCAAGTAAGATCATGGATTTGATCGCACGTAGTGCCCTTAGTCTGTCTTTTTCTTTTGCAAGCATTGCAGATTTTATATCACCATCTATTTGTTGTTTTAAGCTCATTTTTGTAAAATTTAAATTCTATAATGATTATTTTGCGGCAAATTTAATCATAAAGACTTCATTGAGTAGGATTTTTTGAGAATCTGACTGAGAGTGTTAAAAATGCAAATAATTTGATATTTAAAATGTAGTCTGCTAATTTCAGTTCATATATTTCACTGATTAAGATGGTGAAAGTTCTCCTTTAACAAATAAAAATCTTTAAATATTGTACTTATATATGTTTGATTCAAACGATAGGGAGCTTTGAAACTTAAGGAGAATATCTGATTGTTCTATTTTTCTAAAAGTAGAATTTACTCTGATGTTGTGGGGAATAGTACGGATGGTAACTGAACTGAATACTGTTATATTTGTATTGTGAAGAAAATGTACATCATAGCAGGACCAAACGGAGCAGGTAAAACTACTTTATCTTATACTATTCTACCTGAAATCTTCGACTGTGATGAGTTTGTTAACGCTGATGAAATCGCAAGGGGTATCTCTCCTCTGAACCCAGAAAAAGCTGGCATCAGAGCTGGTCGCATAATGCTTGATCGCATCAACGAACTTGTCTCAAATGGAGAATCCTTTGCATTTGAAACAACTCTTTCTACCAGATCATACGGAAGCTTTATTAAAAAAGCAATGTTACTGGGCTATGACACAACCTTGCTTTTTCTTTCTTTGGATTCAATTGAACTTGCCAAACAGCGCGTAAGAACCAGAGTACTGGAAGGTGGGCATAACATACCAACAGATACTATTGAAAGACGGTATTCCAATGGTCTTTCTAACTTTTTCAAAATATACAAATCACTAGTTAATAGATGGATATTAGTTGATAATTCAACCGAGAACTTTGAATTTATTGCTGAAGGATCTGGTACAGATGTCATTATACGAAGTGAAACAAAGTGGTCACAATTAAAAAATGCATACAATGGGAATTAACGAACAACTCCGCGAACTGGAAGAGAAAGTAAATATCGGGCTGAAAGAAGCCTATAGAAAAATGGTTGAGTTCAAAAAAAAGAATAACAGCCCTCTGGTTGTTTCCCGAGATGGAAAGGTAGTATCAATACCTGCTGATGAAATACTCCCCACAACAAACGCTAAAAATGAACCTGCCTAAAGGACGGCAGTCAGGTTTGCGAAATGAGCACTTGGAAAGTGCTTTTGCAAAATAGAAACTTAATCATGTCTAGCTACTGGGGCGCATACTCATTTTAGCTGGACGGTAATTCTTAATTGATAGAATTCTCTGAGGCTCTTTTTCAAGATTTTTTTACTGATCAGGATAAATAACAAAATCGACATGGTTAGCATACAAAAAGAAATTACTTTATCGGCTTACTCTCGTGGTTTTCATCTTATAACTAATAAAATATTACGTGAACTGCCAGAATTAGAGGCCGTTGATGTTGGAGTATTGCAGGTGTTTATCAAGCATACATCAGCTAGTTTGACTATTAATGAAAATGCAGATCCTACTGTGCGTATTGACATGGAAGCGAGTTTCAACAAACTTGTTCCGGAAAATGCTCCTCATTATAAACATACCATAGAAGGTTCGGATGATATGCCAGCTCATATCAAAACTTCTCTATTGGCTAGTTCGGTGAGTATTCCGGTCACCAGAGGTAGATTAAATATGGGAATTTGGCAAGGGATTTACCTTTGCGAGCACCGCAATTATGGTGGAAACAGAAATTTAGTACTTACTTTGATGGGTAGTTAAGTTATTCCTTTTCAAACATTATCAAAACTTCTAAATCTTCTTCAAGGCCAAAAAACTGGTGAGGTACTTTATCTTTTACATATAGAAAGGTGCCGGGTACTACATTTACAGTGTCATTTTTACCAAGAGCAAATTTACCTTTTCCGTTTATGACAAGGCTAAATTCGTCAACTTTGTGTTTCACCATTTCATGCCCGTTTTTCACTTGTGGCATCATGGAGAGTCCGAGGTTCATGGTTGGGGCAATTAGGAATGAATTGGTAGTATTAAACTTCGGATGACCTTCTTTAAGCAATTCCTCATAGTCGAAGTATTGGTATTGGGTGTTACTTGGCTTGGGGTGTCTTTTACTAAAAAAAACCAAAACCAACAGGTCTTCGGTAATATTTTCAAACTTATGTTTTGCATTGGCCTGGACGTAAACTATTGATCCTTTTTGTACATCTTGTTTTTTGCCCTGAACATCCAGAGTTGCTTTTCCTTTCACTATATAATATGCTTCATCAAGCCTGTGGGGTTCTTGCACATCTTCACTACCTGCCGAAAGCCTGTAAAGCCCACAATCCATGGAAAGCTTTTCAATGAAAGGCAACCAATTTTTTCCAGACTTAACAATAACCTTTTCCAATGAATCCATTGGGTAAGCCGCCCAGTTTTTTCCATATTGGGCAATTGATGTTTGGGACATAAAGAGAAACAAACAACCGAGTAGTGCAATATATCTTTTCATTTTTTTGTGAAAATAGTGTGTTGTTTCAAATTTATGAAGATATGTAGAAAGAGGAAGTATATGTAAAGAAGTATTATGATTTTCTATTTTTTTAACCTGACTGTTAATGAGGCATTTAACGCTAGGCCATTGATCGAAATTGATAATTTATTTCCTGATGTGGATTCGTTTTTTGTAGCTGTTAGTTATTTTAATCGCATTAATAATATGTTATAACATTTATTAATTATGATTGTTTTATGAAATCACAGTGGTTAAATATTGCCATAAACTCATTTAAATGCTTAAAAATACGTTATTTTGACAAAACAGACATTATGTAAGAAAAATATTAAATAGTGTTATTATTTGTTATCAAATGAAATAAATAATTCAAATATTATATTTATATTGCTTATAATTGATTTCAACCATCAAGTGATATTTATTATTTAAGTTATTTTTTTCAAACAGCTATGAACGGATATTTTATTAGACCAACAAGGGTATCTCCCTCCATTTATTTTAATCCCCAAAAAGGACTAATGGATATGAGAGGAAGATCTTGCCCGGAAAACCCTCTGAAGTTTTACGATCACTTGTTTGACAGCCTTGACAGGTTTATGTCCGAGGGTTATCATACTCTAAAGACCAACATTGCTTTTGAGTACTTCAATACCAGCTCGTCAAAATGCTTGTTCATTTACCTTAAAAAACTAGAATTAATGCACAGGAAGGGAAAGAAGATAATTGTGAATTGGTTTTATGAAGATGGAGACAATGACATGTATGAGTCGGGAGAAGACTTGAGTAGTTTTTTCTGCCTTCCGTTCAATTTTGTCATGGTAGATGAGATTAAGATACTAGGTCAAAAAAAAGAAATCTCTAAATCTCAGCTAGTGGCTTGAGGAAGCCCTGAAAATCTGGTACTACATTATATTCGTTAATTCTCTTTGTGGTCAAAGAGAATCAATATATTTGCTGCTTTGTTAAAAATGATCCTACAAGCAGAAAATATTAAAAAGTCCTACGGAGATCTTCCGGTTTTGAAAGGCATCAATGTATCTATTCAAAAAAGTGAAATAGTTTCTATAGTCGGATCATCCGGTGCAGGAAAAAGTACACTTCTTCATATTCTTGGGACTTTGGATCAGCCCGATTCTGGTTCTTTAGCCATCAACAATAAATTGATAGCATCTTTTTCTCAAAATCAACTGGCCGCATTTAGGAATGTTGAAATAGGTTTTGTTTTTCAGTTTCACAATCTTTTGCCGGAATTCACCACCTACGAAAATATTTGCATGCCTGCATTTATCCGTGGGGAGAATAATGGAGCCCTGAAAAACAGGGCAGATAAACTAATGAAATTGCTCAATATCACTAATCGAAAGAATCATAAACCATCTCAACTTTCAGGGGGCGAGCAGCAAAGAGCTGCTGTAGCCCGGGCACTCATCAATGATCCTTCCATTGTGTTTGCTGATGAGCCTAGCGGCAACCTCGATTCCGTCAATGCCAAAGAATTGCATAGTTTGTTTTTTAACTTAAGAGAAAGCCTTGGACAAACTTTCGTAATTGTCACTCACAACGAAGAACTGGCAGATATGGCAGATAGAAAAATTGAGATGAAAGACGGAATGATTCTTTGAATTATTCCATTTCAAAGCATTGATCCTCAAATATGACAAAAGGTGTTAGGTACATGTTGTATGCTACTTTCATTTTCACGTTGATGAAAGTGTTGGTGAAATCTCTTCCAAACATTCCCCCAATAGAGATTATTTTGTTCAGGTCAATTATTTCATTGGTTATCAGTGGCTCAATTTTAATGTCAAAGGGCATTTCGGTATGGGGCAATAATAAGAAAATTCTGATTTTTAGAGGTGTAGCTGGTGCGGTAGCACTATCTTCATTTTTTATGCTTTTGCAACAAATTCCGTTGGCCGCTGCTTCTACATTGCAATATCTTTCACCTGTTTTTTCGGCCATTTTAGGAGTTTTTATTTTGAAAGAAAAAGTGAAATGGTATCAATTTGTGTTTTTTACTTTCTCATTTCTGGGAATAGTATTGATTCAGGGTTTTGATTCCAGGATTTCATTGGAGCATACTTTGATAGGGATAGGGTCTGCCTTTTGTACCGGGCTTGCTTATAATTTTGTAAGGAAACTAAAGACTACCGAGCATCCACTTGTCATTATCTTTTATTTCCCTCTGGTTACTTTGCCTTTGGCACTTACCTACTCCCTGTTCCATTGGGTTACTCCTGTAGGAATGGACTGGGTGTATCTTTTACTTATAGGTATTTGTACGCAGGTGGCTCAATATTTTATGACCCGATCGCTTCAAATAGAGGAGATAGCCAAAGTCTCTATTTTGAACTACACTGGTATCATTTACTCCCTTGGATTTGGCTTTTTTATTTTCGGAGAACAATACAATCTTTTTACTTATTTGGGAATGGCTTTGGTTCTATCTGGAGTTGTGCTGAATGTGTGGTACAAGAGTAGAAATTCATACAAAGAAGAAGTGTTGAATTAGTAAAGGGCTGGGTGGTTAATGAATTTTAGTTTCATCTCCTCACAACATTGATTGTATTTGGTTAAATTAGAGAAGAAATTACATAGAATCCATGCGATAATCGTCCAAGCAGCCATAATCCTCAAATGTAGATTTAGACAGAGCTTTCAAACTTGACTCTATTATTAATATTACATGAAATTACTCTCCGATTTATATTCCGGTTCTTTGACCTTACTTACTGATTTGTATCAATTGACCATGTCTTATGGTTACTGGAAATCTGGTAAAGCCAATCAGGAAGCTGTATTTAATCTTTTTTTTAGAGAAAACCCATTCAAAGGTGGTTACACTGTGGCTTGTGGTTTGGAGTATGTGATCGACTATATCGATAACTTTGAGTTTACTGAAAAGGATCTGGAGTATCTATTGGAAATGAAAGGCAATGATGGAAGACAATTATTTGAACCAGATTTTATCTCATTTTTGAGAAATATGGAATTTGAATGCGATATAGATGCGGTACCGGAAGGCACAGTGGTTTTTCCTCACGAACCCATGATTCGAATAAGAGGCCCGGTATATCAATGTCAATTGCTGGAAACTCCGCTTCTGAATATGCTCAATTTTCAGACTTTAATCGCAACCAAGGCTTCCAGAATTAAGGCGTCTGCAAAAAATAATTCCGTACTTGAGTTCGGTTTGCGCAGAGCGCAAGGTATAGATGGAGCCCTGGCTGCAAGTAGAGCTGCGTATATTGGCGGTTGTGATTCTACTTCCAATGTATTGGCAGGAAAGCTTTTTGATATTCCTGTAAGTGGTACTCATGCGCACAGCTGGGTAATGTCATTCGAGGAGGAAAAAGAAGCATTTGCAACCTATGCTAAAGTTATGCCCAATAATGTTGTTCTTTTGGTTGATACCTATGACACCATAGAAGGTATAAAGACAGCAATAGAAGTTGGTAAAGAGATTAAGCAAAGGGGGGAGGTATTTTATGGTATCAGGCTTGATTCCGGAGATTTGGCCTATTTCAGCAAAGTAGCTCGTCAAATGTTGGATGAGGCTGGTTTTTCTGAAACTAAGATTGTAGCCAGTAATGATCTGGATGAGCATTTGATTGCTAGTTTGAAAAATCAGGAAGCAAAAATTGATATCTGGGGTGTAGGCACAAAGTTGGTCACCGCATTTGACCAACCAGCACTTGGAGCTGTTTATAAACTTTCCGCAATAAAAAATAAGGTTAATGAATGGGACTATAAGATAAAACTTTCGGAGCAGACTTTGAAAATCAATAACCCGGGAATTCAGCAAGTAAAGCGGTTCTCCAAAAATGGTAAATTCATCGGAGATATGATTTATGATGAAAGCTTGCCAGACAAAAGAGCATTTAAAATGATTGACCCTTCAGATGCTACTAAGCGTAAATCTTTTTCCCTTGAGGAAGAACAGGTTTTGAATCTTTTAATTCCGATTTTCAGGAAAGGAGCTAAAGTTTATAATCCTCCGAAAATCAGAGAAATAAAAAAACATGTTTTTAAACAGATGGAAAGTATGGATGGTAGTGTAAAGAGGTTTGAGTTTCCACACAAATATCCGGTAGGCTTGGAAGAGAGCCTTTTTGCGCTAAAAAATGAATTGATACTGAAACTTAGAAATCATTAAGAGGGATGAAAAACTGCTTAATAATTGTTGATGTACAAAATGATTTTTTGCCGGGAGGAGCATTGGCTGTTCCAAATGGAGATGAAGTAATACCATTCATTAATAGTATTCAGAACCAATACGACTTGGTGGTGGCTACTCAGGATTGGCATCCGGCCAATCATGGTAGTTTTGCTGCCAATCACCCGGATAGAAAACCAGGAGAAATCATCAATTTAAATGGGCTTCAGCAGATACTCTGGCCGACTCATTGTGTACAAAATTCTTTGGGGGCGAAATTTTCTGAAAAATTGAGAATGGATATAGTTCAAAAAGTGTTTGTGAAAGGAACTGATCCGGGTATTGACAGTTACAGTGGTTTTTATGATAATGGAAAATTACAATCGACAGGTTTACATAATTATTTGCAATCTCAAGATGTGGGGAGAGTGACTGTCGTTGGGCTGGCTGCCGACTATTGTGTGAAATTTACAGCTATAGATGCTACGGAATTAGGGTACAGTGTGAAAGTTCTGAAGCAAGGTACCAGAGCAGTTAACCTGAAGCCAACGGATTTCGAACAATCAATATTGGAAATGAAATCTGTAGGAATCATTGTAAAATAAAAAAGGCTGCCAATGGCAACCTTTTAATTATTTTAACAATGCTGTTGGTTAACCTTTTGAATTAATAAATTCTACCAGTTCAACAACTTTAGTAGAGTAGCCCCATTCATTGTCATACCAAGCAACAACTTTCACAAAAGTATCGCTCAATTGGATGCCGGCACCTGCATCGAAGATTGATGTTCTACTATCTCCCAAGAAATCAGTAGAAACCACATCATCTTCAGTATATCCAAGAATCCCTTTTAGCTCACCTTCAGAGGCTTTTTTCATGGCAGTCTTGATTTCCTCATAAGTTGCGGGTTTTTCAAGATTTACCGTTAAATCTACTACAGATACGTCAGCTGTAGGAACACGGAAAGACATACCTGTTAATTTTCCATTTAGTTCAGGAATTACTTTACCTACCGCCTTGGCAGCTCCTGTAGATGAAGGAATAATATTTTGGTAAGCACCACGTCCGCCTCTCCAGTCTTTTGCCGAAGGCCCATCAACAGTCTTTTGTGTTGCTGTAGCAGCATGAACTGTTGTCATCAAGCCTTCTTTGATTCCAAAGTTGTCATTCAAAACTTTGGCAATAGGAGCAAGACAATTGGTAGTACAAGAAGCATTTGATACAAATTGCATATCAGAAGTATATTTGTCCTGATTTACCCCCATTACAAACATAGGAGTATCATCTTTAGAAGGAGCAGACATAATTACTTTCTTAGCACCTGCATCGATGTGCCCCTGAGCAGATTCCTTTGTAAGAAAAAGACCTGTAGATTCCACAACATAGTCAGCACCTACATCACTCCATTTCAAATCTGCTGGGTTTCTTTCAGAAGTTACTCTGATTTCATTGCCGTTTACGACCAACTTGCCGTCTTTTACTTCAACAGTTCCGTTGAATTTTCCGTGAGTAGAATCATACTTTAGCATGTAAGCCATATATTCTACATCAACAAGGTCATTTATACCTACGACCTGGATGTTAGATTTCTCTGCTGCAACTCGGAAAACCAATCTTCCGATTCGTCCGAAACCATTAATTCCAACTCTAATCATTTCTCTTTAATTTAAATTTATTTCAAATGTTTTGTGCAAAAGTAATATTCTGCTTTGCTATTCCAAACAAAATATGCTAATCAATAGTTTCATGAGGTTGTATTATTTACAAAAGCATTTCACTTTATTTTTAATAGTATTATTTTTAATGTTATTAAAATGTATAAAATATTTGATTATTTTACTTTATAATATAAATTAGCGATAAATAACTATCTAATGGAGTTATTACCAGCTATTACTAATGTTATTTGATTACTCCATTTAGATCTTTTCAACCGGCAGGAACAGGTTATTGATGTACAGGTTAATATACTAGGGCTGGCTTTTATAGAGCTAGCTTTAGTTCCTGCTCTAGTCTAATTTCTTACAAAAAAATTCAGATAATTTATATTTGACAGGCATTCATTGCTTGATCCGAATTGATTTTGAAATCCAAAATTCGGAAAATCCAAAAACAAGGTTGTTCAATTTGAATGTATCAGAATATGTTAACTAAACTTTTCTACCTGATCATACCATTGTGCCAGTTTAGTGAACCCTACACCTTTGTCTTTTACATTTTGTGATAGATGCGGTCTAATTGCTAAGCCAGTTCATAGGCTTTCTCAAGGTGTGGATAAACTGCTACTTCGATTTCCGTACTTCTCTCTGTTGTAATTTCATTCGAAAAAAACTTATCTTCGAATGCCTATCATAACAAATGAGCAAAGATTGGAATGAAAAAAAAGTGGCTGCCATATATGCATACCCAACTAATCAGGTTTTTACTTGGAATAATCTCTTTCTTCTTACTGTCTCATCAATCTCAATCCAAAAACAGTGATCCTGTAAATCGCCAGGACAGTATCAGTGCGGGAGAGTTTCATCTTACTATGTGTTTGTTTTATTCCGATCAAAATAAATACGACAGTGCGATCGTCCATGCCGAAAATGCAATAGCTATTTTTACAGATATAAAAGACTCCTTAGGTCTCATAGATATGTACCATGAATTGTCTTTGATCAATCTGGATATTGGTATTTATGACGAGGCACTCGCTTACAATGAACGTGCTCTAAATATTTCAAAAATACTGGGTGATTCTTCCAGAATAATTCATCACTATAAGGACAATGCCATTATTTACCATGATTATAAAAAATATGACAAGGGTATCGAAGATGGTAATATTGGATATTCTCTGTCCAAAATATTTTCAAGGGTAAAGTCTTCAGAAATAGCCGACGTGTTGAACAGTATTGCGGTAAATTATCAATCCAAACAACAATTCTCAAAAGCACTAGACTTTCACTTCAAATCTCTCAATGCCTTTGGAGATATCCAAAAAAACAATATTGAGTTACTCACTTATGAGGACTCAATAAAACTCGCCAAAGTAATGAACAGTATTGGTGGTATTTATCTGGAAACAAAAGACTATCAAAAAGCAAAATCCTGGCTCACCCGTGCTCTTAGTTTGAATACCCTGCTAGCTGATGATTTTGAACTAGCAAACAATTTCAATAATCTGGGAACTACTTTTTCTATGCTCAAAAAATATGATTCGGCAAGTTACTATCTTAATAAAGCTCAGCAACATGCCATTTCCAGTGGCAGTATTGAAAACCTCATGGATGTATATGCCTCATTAAATATCTATAACCGATCACTGGGAAAATTGAATGAAGCTCTGATATTTCAGGACAAACGACTACAACTTCAGGATTCGGTCTCTCAACTCAAGCAAAACAGGGCACATGATGCATTGGAAGCTCGCTATCAAATCATTAAAAAACAACAAAAAATAGATAATCAAAATGCTGAACTCAAGGAACAGGAAGCGCAATTAAAAGTCAATATATTAATTATCATTGGATTATTCCTTACACTTATAATAGCAGCTCTTATTTTCGTGTTTTGGCAATATAACATTAGAAACAAGCAAAAAGAAACTCTGAGGGTACAGGAACAAAAATTGAAAGAACAACAAACCTCCGCAGTAATAAATTCTCTTGAGAATGAAAGAAAACGGATTGCACGAGACATTCACGATGGACTAGGCCAATCGGTTTCTGCATTGGGACTCAATATATTTAGCCTCCACAAGTCCGATAGTTCTGATGCTTCCAATCAAACAACCTTCGAAAACTCTCAGGTAATACTTAATAACATTCATGATGAAATTCGAAGCATTGCTTTTACATTGATGCCGCATAAACTTATGAAAGCCGGTTTGACAGAGGCTCTATCAGAGTTGATATTCAGAATCAATGAATCAAAAACTTTGAGTATAAAACTGAATACGTTCGACGTTCCAGAAAACTTAAATGAGACTGTAAAATTATCGCTCTTCCGGGTAATTCAGGAATTGTTGTCTAACATAGTAAAATATGCAAAAGCAACTAATGTGGAGCTTCAATTGACCGGATATTCAGATGAATTGATCATTCTGATAGAAGATGACGGTACCGGATATGATATCAATCTGTTCAAAAATAGCAAGGGAAATGGGTGGAACAATATACAATACAGACTAAACTTAATTAACGCCAAAATTGATTTTGATACCCAACCAGAGAGAAAAGGCTCTACCATTACAATTGAAGTACCCTGCCAATAAAGTATTCTGGAATAGAAGATCAATAGTTATTTCCTGTGATGAACAAAACACCTTTATTCTTATATTGCTTTTTCACAAAAATGAATGACCTCATCTTTTGGCAGAGCATATTTTGTTTGTTGTTCGATAGAAAGTTGGTTTACAAAATTATCCTCTGCTACCACAAAGCCTACTGACCTCAAACGATCAGGGTAGTCCTTACCATAAAGCCTTACATGATCATCCTGGCCATAATGCTTCTCTCTGTCTTTTGGATCTGTAATACCAGAATCCTCTAAAGTAATGTCAGGAACAGGATGAAATATTGGAATTTGAATAATAGCAAAACCACCTGGCTTAAGAACCCTAAAAATTTCCCCCATTGATTTAAAATCGTCAGCTACATGTTCCATCACATGATTACAAAATACTACATCGAAACTATTGTCTTCAAATGGCATTTCGTGTATGTCCATTTTCACCTTCGCCAGAGGAGATTCTAGGTCGGCGGTGATATAGTTCTCCTTATGGATATTCTCAAAAAGCTCTATAAAACATATTTCAGGGGCAATATGGAGCACTTTCTTTTTTGAAGTAAAAAAATCTGTTTTTTCCTTCAAAAACAACCACATTAGTCTATGGCGTTCCAAAGAAAGGCAGTTTGGACACAATGCATTCTCTCTTGCTTCTCTCCCATAAGGTAAAAACTTCCTGAAGTTACTTTCACAAACAGGGCATTGTACTTTATTTCCTACGTAAAAAATAGAAACTATTTTCAATACAACATGACTGAAAAGCTGCAAATATTTCCTGGGAACATTCTTTAAAAAGAAGCTGATAATTTGTTTCAATAGTCTTGATTTTTTGGAAAGCAAATATATGATTTTGATTTTAGATAACTCAGCGTTGAGTCTAAGACATCCAGTCCAAATAACATTGAATAATTCCAGCCAGCCTAACGGTGTGCATTTTTCAAGAGTGCACACTCATTTATTGGCCATAAAGTGGTATAAAATAACTACTTACACTTTGTATTTTATGCTGTTCATATATCTTTGCGCAAGTTTTTTAAAAGGGCTTCATGCCCTTTTTTAATTATGCAAATGACTAACTAAATCTTTAAATAATGAATAACATAATTTATGTGCCAATTGCTTTGGCTTGTGTGGGTTTAATATTTATGCTGATCAAAATGGCATGGGTAAAAAAGCAAAACCCGGGAAATGAAAAAATGCAGGAAATTTCCAAAGCAATTAAAGAAGGTGCTCTTGCCTTTCTTAATGCAGAATACCGTCTCCTTTTGATATTTGTCGTAGTTGCTTCAGCTGCTCTGTTTGGCATTTCAACCTTGGTAGATACAACTAGCTGGATGATAGTACCAGCATTTATTTTCGGTGCGGTTTTTTCTGCCCTTGCAGGAAACATAGGAATGCGGATTGCAACAGACTCGAACAATCGTACCGCAGAAGCAGCCAGAACCAGCTTACCTGAGGCTTTAAAAGTTTCATTCAGTGGAGGTACCGTTATGGGATTAGGAGTAGCAAGCCTGGCCGTTCTTGGTTTGAGTCTGTTCTTTATGTTTTTCCTAAGTCAGTTTATGGGAATGGAAGGCTCTTTCTATGAAAACATGACTGTTGTACTTGAAACTCTGGCAGGATTTTCTCTTGGTGCAGAGTCGATTGCATTGTTTGCAAGAGTAGGTGGGGGAATTTACACAAAAGCAGCTGATGTAGGAGCTGATTTGGTAGGTAAAGTGGAAGCAGGTATTCCTGAAGATGACCCAAGAAACCCCGCAACTATCGCTGATAACGTAGGTGACAATGTAGGAGATGTTGCAGGAATGGGAGCCGATTTGTTTGGCTCGTATGTAGCAACTGTACTTGCCGCTATGGTTCTGGGAAATTATTTAATAAAAGACATGTCTGCTGCTGGTCAGTTTACGGATGGATTCAATAATATGGGACCAATTTTACTTCCAATAGTTATTGCAGGTGTAGGTATTCTTGCTTCTATCATTGGAACTGTATTCGTAAAAATTTCCAGCAATGAAGCTAAGGAATCTCAGGTTCAAAAAGCACTGGATACAGGAAACTGGGTGGCTATTTTAATCACCCTAATTGCAAGCTGGTTTTTAATCGACTGGATGTTACCAGACATACTTACGATGAATTTCTTTGGAGAAGGAATGAAAGAAATACCTTCCAGACATGTATTTTATTCAGCTATGATTGGATTGGCTGTAGGAGCATTAATATCTTTTGTAACTGCCTACTACACCAGTTTGGGTAAAAAACCAGTAATGGATATTGTGCAAAACAGTTCTACCGGAGCTGCTACCAACATTATAGCAGGATTGGCAGTCGGAATGAAATCAACATTCGCTTCAGTAATCTTGTTTGCTGCTGCTATTTATGGTTCTTATGCTTTAGCAGGATTCTATGGAGTAGCCCTTGCGGCATCTGCGATGATGGCTACCACTGCAATGCAATTGGCCATTGACGCTTTCGGTCCTATTGCTGACAATGCAGGCGGTGTTGCTGAAATGAGTGAATTACCAAAAGAAGTTCGTGAGAGAACTGATATTCTTGATTCAGTGGGTAATACCACTGCTGCAGTTGGTAAAGGTTTTGCCATTGCTTCAGCAGCCTTAACAGCATTGGCACTGTTTGCAGCTTATGTCACATTTACGGGAATCGACGGCATCAATATATTTAAAGCTGACGTACTGGCTATGTTATTCGTTGGGGGAATGATTCCGGTTGTATTCTCCGCTTTGGCCATGCAGTCTGTTGGAAAAGCTGCTATGGAAATGGTGCAGGAGGTTAGAAGACAGTTTAGAGAAATTCCAGGAATCATGGAAGGAACTGGAACTCCTGAGTATGCAAAATGCGTTGATATTTCAACAAAAGCAGCACTCAAAGAAATGTTACTTCCGGGGTTAATCACCATCATTACACCTATCGTCATAGGATTGGTTTTTGGTGCTGAGCCACTTGGTGGATATATGGCCGGAGTATGTGTTTCCGGTGTGATGTGGGCCATCTTCCAAAACAACGCAGGAGGAGCGTGGGACAATGCCAAAAAGTCTTTCGAGGCTGGAGTAATGATAGACGGTGAAATGACTTACAAGGGGTCTGAGGCTCATAAGGCAGCCGTTACTGGCGACACAGTAGGTGATCCTTTCAAAGACACTTCCGGTCCATCAATGAATATATTGATCAAATTGACTTGTTTAGTAGGTTTGGTAATTGCTCCAATTTTAGGAGGAAACCATAATAGTTCTCATGAGGTTAAGGCTAAAACCGAAATAACTACAAAAGAAACCGCTCAAATCATCAAAGATTTGAAAAAAGATATTGAAGTAACAGAAAGTAAAAAATAATTTTTTTTACAACCCTGAAAAGCCTTCTCGAATTATTTTGAGGAGGCTTTTTTGTATCCTTTATCCCGTACTTTAAAATCCCACTTTAGATAATTTAATAATCTATTTTTAATTTAAAGTAGAATTGTTGAAATTGACCCGTTATGAAAAACTTTATCAAACAACATTTCACTCATTTGTTAGTATTGCTTGTACTGGCTTCTTGTTCTTCTGGCAAGAAAATGCTGGAACAGGGAGATTACTATAATGCGGTTGTTAAGTCTGTTGAAAAACTCAGAAAGAACCCGGAAAACAAAAAATCAAGGCAGACACTGAGACAAGCCTATCCATTGGCTCAGGAGTTTTATTTGTCGAACATCAGAAACCTCAAATCATCTAATCACCCATTTGTGTGGACAGAGACCGTTTACTCATACAATAAGCTAAACGCTTTATATGAAGAAATCCAACGATCTCCCGCTGCTAAACAAGTTATACCGTCTCCTGCCAACTATTATCAAAATTTAAGCGAGGCAAAAAACAAAGCTGCTGACGAACAGTATCAGGCAGGACTTTCTTCATTAAATTTAAATACCAGAGAAAGTGCAAAAAAGGCTTATTTTCATTTTCTGGATGCCGATGCATTCGTTCCAAACTATAAGGATGTTCATGCAAAGATTGACCAGGCCAAATATGCAGCGACACTGAAAGTAATAGTTGATCAAGTGGCAGTACCATCCAGAACTTACAAAGAAAGCGGAGAGCAGTTTCACAATCTGGTTGCAGACTTTCTTCGAAAATTAGAGATGAACGAATTTGTAAGGTTCTATTCCTATACCCAAGCGAGAAAGGAAGGATTAACCAACCCAGACCAAATTATAAAAATGCAATTTGATGATTTTATAGTGGGCGAAACACACACCTTGCAACAAGTGCGAGAAGTAAAAAGTGACACCATAAAAGTAGGAGAAGTAACTCTGGATGATGGCACTAAAAAAGCTGCTATGGGTGTGGTAAAAGCAGACATGAAAGTTAATCGTATGGAAATAATATCCAAGGGAGTCCTAAGCCTGGAAATAGTAAAAGGCCAGACAGACTCCAGAATACTCCTCGAAAATTTCGCTGGCGAGTTTGTCTGGTTCAACGAGTGGGGTACATACAATGGAGACAAAAGGGCGCTTAGCAAAAATGACCTTAGCATTGTGAAAAACACACAAATAGCCCCACCTCCACCGAAACAAATGTTTCTTGAGTTTACCAAACCGATTTACACGAGATTAACCAATCGTCTAAAAGAGTTTTATAGAAATTATTGAAGGTGAAGGAAAACTATGTCTTTTTATATGCTCCCCATATAAAATACTCATAAAGCCAAAAAATTCCCATGCCAAAAAAAACACCGGCAAAAGCCCCAACCAAAACATCTCCGGGATAGTGTACTCCTACGTAAATTCGGCTGTAGGAAACAATTCCAGCCCAAACAAACATCAAAACAAATGCTTTATATTCCTTTCTAAAGAAAAGCCATAGAAAAGTACCAATGGCAAAAGTATTGGCCGCATGTGAGGAAGCAAAACCAAACTGGCCTCCACATTTTCCTATATTGTAAACCAAATCGGATAAAAGGGGATTATGACATGGCCTCAACCTTTCAAAAAATGGTTTCATCAAACCTGAAGTAAACTGATCAGCCACAGTGATCAACAGTCCTATGGCTATAAAAACCCAGATGCTTTTCCATTTTGTTTTATAAATAATCAAACCAACGAATAAAATATATAGGGGAATCCATGATTTTTTATCAGTAATCCAAAGCATTACAGCGTCCATTCCCTGAACATGCATTCCATTGAGTACCAGAAACAATTCTTTGTCAATCTGATCAAACCATTCGATCATTCTCTTGTCCAGTTTATTCCCTTTTTGAGCAAGCTTAGCGTTTCAGCTTCATTCGAGCCTTCAGTCGGTTGGTAATCATATACCCAGTTGGCCTGTGGTGGCAGGCTCATAAGTATCGACTCGGTTCTCCCGTCTGTATCCAATCCAAATTTTGTGCCTTTATCAAGTACCAGATTGAACTCTACGTATCGTCCTCTTCTTAAAAACTGCCACTTTTTCTCATTCTCACCAAAAGGAAGGTTTTTATTTTTGGTCATGAGATGAGTATAAATTGGTGCAAAAACCTGTCCCACTTCCTGTACAAATGCCCAGCGATCTTCCATGAAAATGTCACCCTTAGCAGACAACCTGTCAAAAAATATTCCACCTATTCCACGTGTTTCATTTCTATGTTTTACATAAAAATAATCATCCGCCCAGTTTTTAAATTCTTTATAATAATCCGGATGATGACGATCACAAACCGCTTTCATTGTTTTATGGAAATACCGGGCATCCTCTTTATCTACATAATGGGGTGTAAGGTCGATTCCCCCACCAAACCAACTGATTCCATTACTCATTTCGAAATAACGAACATTCATGTGAATAATAGGCACCATCGGACTAGACGGATGCATCACGATCGACACTCCGGTAGCAAAAAAATCTGCCTGATCTAATTTTAAAGCATCCAGTATTTTCTGAGGCGTAGCTCCATATACGGCAGAAAAATTCACTCCTCCTTTTTCTATCACACTTCCATTCTCAATCACTCTGGTTCTACCCCCTCCACCATTCAGTCTGTCCCAGTTGTCTTCTTTGAACTTTCCACTCCCGTCTGCTGATTCTATTTGACCACAAATGTCATCCTGCAATTCCTTGAACCAATCTCTTATTTCTTCTTTATTCATTTTTTCTTCTCTTCTTATTTCTCAGAAAGGATAACCAATTCCTATATTGAACACCAGCCTTTCGTAATTTTTATATGACGGGTCTTTAAATCCTGCATCTCCAATAAATTTAGCTCCCGGAGGACCTGAAGGATCATAAATTTTCATCCCAACATCAAATCTCATCAACAAGAAATTGAAATCGAACCTCAATCCATAACCTGAACCAACAGCTATTTCTTTATAAAATCTATCGAACTCAAAATGAGCACCGGGACGAGATCCGTCTTCCCGTACCGTCCAGATGTTACCAGCATCAACAAAAATTGCTCCATATACAAATCCAAAAATCTTATGCCTGTACTCTATACTGGATTCAAAAAGAATCTCTCCCTGTTGCTCAAAATTATTGGAATAATTGCCGAGAGTATCGGCAGGATAGTACGATCCCGGCCCTAATCGCCTCGGTTCCCACGCCCGCACACTATTACTGCCTCCTGCGAAAAAGAATTTCTCATAAGGAAGCGTTTTGTTCTCTCCATAGGGCAAAGCATACCCTACATGAAATCGGTACGCAAAAGATTCTTTAGAATTGATAGGAACGGTCGAACGGTAATCAGTTCGGATTTTTGCAAATTGAAATTGCTCTACTCCTTCTTCCAAATATTGTTCTCCCAACAATTTAAAGAGGTTTCCTCCTACTTCTAAAGAGTATCTCAGGTAAGAAGACTTTTGCTTTTTATTGCCATAATCGTTGTAATTATTGATCACTGCAAACTTGGTACTGCTTACAAATGAATTGCTAAATGAATTGATCAGGTTGTTACCCTGAGCCTTATATTCCTCCAATGTTTTTCTAAAGCTTTCGCTTGTAATATCAGATATGATATAGCTTACATCTGCGATAGTCAGGTTATAAATTCTATCTTGCCTGTTTTGCCAGTTGTAGCTCATTGAGGAGCTGATATTCGAACGAAGATATTCAGGCCTGTCCGTATAGGTAAGTCCTGATATGATTTTGGTTTGTGGATTATATCTACCTATACGGGATTTAAACTTTTCTCCAAAAGGGAATAAAAACTGAGGGAAAGTAAATGTCAAATTGACTCCATACTCCAAACTGGAATAACCATTCCCACTCTTCGATGCTCCTCCCAACCCTTCAAAACCTACCCTTCCGTTGAGTTCCATAACCTCTAACCCTTTAAAAGTATTTCTGTTTTTTAGATTAAAATTCACAAATGGGCCCGGCAGTCCCTGACTCACATTGATGCCTCCTTCTGTAGAAGTCTGATATTTTTGAAGTGGACTGGTAAATATGTTGGCTATAAATTTCCCTCCTGTAGTATCATAATTCACATTTATAAATTTAAAGATGTCCAGATTTGAAAACTGACGTTGTGTTTCGAGCGTATTTGCTTTACTATAGATACTATCAGGATAAATAAATACCCTCCAATCCATTAGCCTTTTCGCATATCTTTTTTTATAAAACTGATAACTAACGGTATTGTAAGTAGCTTGTTGACGAGTTGATCTGACGCCTTTGATATCTGCATCTGTGGTGAAAATTACGGAATCGAGTTTATATACCTTATAACCTTCTTTTTTGGGCGGATTTTTTATCAAAATACCAATAGTCACTTTGTTATTCCCCAGGTATGCAGTATCTACCTGAAAGTTCAAAAACTGTCTGTTAAAGTCATAATATCCATTGTTCAGCATCAAATCAGTAATTCTTTCTCTCTCCTTCACTATATTTTCCTGATTGTACACATGCCCCTTTTGGACATGAGCACTAGTATTGGTACTGATCAGCAGGTTCTTTACTTTAGAGTCTGAAATGCCATAATAGATCGAATCAATTAAATAATATTTTCTCCTATTCACCTCATATATGACTTTTACCATCTTCTCTCCTATAGGCTCGGTAGAATAGGAAACCTCAGCATTAAAATACCCCCTCGAATCAAAATATGACTTTAACTTTTCCACAGTAACCCGCTCCAGCGTAGTATCGTACACCGCCAGTGGTTCTCCTATACGCATCCCCAGATTTCCTTCCTTTATGTTTTTATCCTGCTTGTCTATTTTCCGAACTAACTTCGCCTGTAGTTTCTTCTCTTTTTTGGAGTTGTCGTTTGCTTTTTCTATTTTCCTTTCATACTTTTTTCTCAGCTTTTCTTTTTTAGCTTCATATTTCTCAGGATCAAACTTCCTCAATCCATCCTGATACAAATAAATATAGGGTGCAACAGGTAATAATGGCAATCGCTTGTTTGGCTTGTTTTCATATAAAGACTCAATGTCTTCCATTTTAAAGCCTTTGGCACCTTTGATGGATTGACTATGAAGAATTTTTTCATTGGTTTTTAAAAACTTCACACCCATACAACTACTCAAAAGTGAGACAAACAAGATGTAAATCAGAAAATAATAGAGGCGATCAGCCTTTGGAATGATAACTGTATTTTTAAAGAATGAAAAGATATATTTAAGCATTAATATACTATGTTTGAACCATCCATCTTAATCACAGTTATTTTCAAACTATAAACGAAAATCAAGTCAATTGTTGTCATTTGTAAAAATGTAATTTACCATTGGCCAGACTAGACTACATGACAATAGCATTTACAACATTCTCTTTATATTGTAACACCAAATAAACCCTTCGATGATCACAAATAAAGATGCAAAATTCATTAAATCCCTACAATTAAAAAAATACAGAATAAGGGAAAAAGCATTTGTGGTAGAAGGTGAAAAAAATGTGCAGGAATTATTAAATTCTAAGCTAAAAATCAACAACTTATTAATCACAGAAGATTTTCTGAGTAGAAATCAGGAACTTATAAACAAATGTCAAAGACCATTTGAATTAGTCACTGAAAAAGATTTAGTGAAAACAGGTTCATTTCAAAGCAACGCTTTTGCATTGGCCGTAGTAAGTACTCCTATACTACCTGCTCTACATTTGAATTACGGACATTTTCTTGCTTTCGATAATATTCAGAATCCGGGCAACCTCGGTACAATTATCCGCATAGCGGACTGGTATGGTTTCTCTTCTATTCTGTGCTCAAAAGATTCTGTAGATGCCTACAACCCAAAGGTGATTTCAGCTTCCATGGGTTCTTTTACAAGAATAAATGTGTATTATGAAAATCTGCACGAAATCATTCAAAAAACAAAATTACCTGTTTATGGTGCCACTTTATCGGGCAACAATGTCCACGACATCACTTTTGGTGGTGATGGGATATTTTTATTCGGTAATGAGTCTCAGGGAATAAGTCCAAAACTCCTTTCATTAATAACCAATCAGATTAAAATTCCTGGCTATGGACAAGCCGAGTCACTCAATGTGGCTATAGCCACTGCAGTAGTTTGCGACAATTTCAGACGAGGCATTCCGAGTTAGAAAATAAGCTTTACACAAAAAACAGCTACCGTCATTCCAATAATGGATATCAGAGCTAATAACTTTAATAGTCTAATACGGTACTCTCTGATCATCTTTTTTCTCAAAGCACTTATTAACTCTTTAGGGCTCGGTTTTTCATTGAGATAAAATTTTGAACTTTTAACGTTATCTAATTCTCTATAGAGCTCCTTCAGCGATTTTTTCTTACCGAGCAATGCCTTATTGTCCTTAAGGCTTTTGTTCATCATGCCAAGAGCTCCAAATCCTCCCATAGTTAATTTTATCCGTTTTTGTTAATGCATGATTGTCTTTGATTCTGACAATCGAATCTACGATAGATTGCTTAAATTTATATAAACATAATTTCAAACAAATCCCACTACCATGGAAGAAAACGTCAAACTGATCAGGAAGTTCTATGATGCTTTTTCGAAAGGAGATACAGACACCATGCTTTCTTGCTATCACATGAATGTAAAATTTAAAGACCCTGCCTTCGGAAAACTCAGCTCAGAAGACACACGATATATGTGGCAAATGCTGTTATCAAAAGGAGGTAATTTGGAAATATCCTATAATGGAGAATGGGCTGATGAAAAAAATGGCGGAGTAAATTGGGAAGCCAAATATGAGTTTGGATCAAAAAAAAGGAAAGTTCATAATAAAATCCGGGCAAGGTTTCACTTTGATCAGGGTAAAATCGTAGAACATACGGATGTTTTTGATTTTTGGAAGTGGTCGAGTATGGCTCTTGGACTGCCTGGCCTATTGTTGGGTTGGTCTCCCATTATCAGAAATAAAGTGAGGAAAACAATTAAAAAAAGATTGCAAGACTATAAAGCCAAAGCCTGAATATGAAAAAAGCCATTACAAATTATTTGCAACGGCTTTTTTTACATCAAAAAATATCTATTTCAAACTCACACCAGGTAAATTCAATACATCAACTTTGTGTAATGTTGATCCATACTTGGTATTGATCGCATCAATAAAAGCATTAGCAATAATTGCCTGACCTCTTGGATTTGGATGTAAACCATCTGTAGAATAAAAGCCATTAGGTGAAAAATCAGGTTTCAACATTTGTCCATCTACTTCAATGCCACCACCAATAGCGGCACTAATCATGAGGGTATAAGCATCTACAAATGCCAGATTACTGGTAGTCGCCTGAGCAGAAATTACTGTATTGAAATCTGCCAGTCTTGAAGCATGTCTTGCTAATTCATCAACCGTTAATGTATAATTATCTGGCAATGGCCAGGTAACACCATAAACATCTATGGCTGTCCTGCCTTCAGGGACTGTATTGAGAACGGTTGCGGCTGTTAATAATACCAACTCATTCGCTTTAATAGGTCTCATTTGTCCTCTACCTTCGAGAGAAGGATCATACTGAGAGATATCGTGAAGCTGATCATCCTCTATCAGAATAGGGTTGGCACCTGCAACAAGACTAACTTTTCTTGCATCAGCATCCGCTTGGCTAATAAACCCAAAAAAGGCCAGTTGATCCAAGCCGTCGTTGTAATCATTAAACCCGTCATCTCCATTTGGCCCTGCCATCAGATAAGCTGCAGTAGCAGCATCCAGTGGAATGGCATTGTATGGAACTGCTCTAAAAAATGGAGTAAAGGTTGCATCAGTTAAATTGGCTATAACCCCACCTTTTTGACCTCCAGCAGTCATATTACCCGCTACAGCAGCAAGAGCTCCTGTAAAGTTGGTAACATCAGTAAGCGAAGATGGATTTTGAATTGCAGCTGGATTTTCTTCTACATCTTCTGAAGTACCACCACTCGACAAGTAGCCTAACAAATCGTTTTGGCCTATCCAAATGCTAACAAACGAACCGTTAGCCGTAGCAGCATCTCCTAAGACAGTAGAAGTTTCAGGATCAGAAGCAAACCTCACATAATATGGATTTCCTTCTGGTATTCCATCTCCATTTTTATCAGGAGTACCATAGGCAGCAGCTACCAAATCAACCACCCTGGCAGCAGGTACGCCAAAATTATTCAAACTTCCAGAGTATGGAGTTAATATTGATGCAATGTCTCCAGGACCAATTGGAACTGGACCAGGAATACTTGTATCTAAGACAAACCTTCCCAAAATGACTCCTTTGGAAGGATCTGATGCAGCACTGTTATAGCCATCTGCTGAATTAATATCGGGTTGATTAAAACTCCCTCCACCGGCGAGCAACATTTGTTTTGAAATTAAATTAGGGTAAGCATTTGCTTGCCCTGCATTGTACAAAGCTGCATCCATCAAACCAGCAGTAATCGAATTACCAACAGCGACATATTTTGAAAAGTCCGCAGTACCCGAACTCACTTGGGCACTTTCTCCCGGGTCATTTTTCAACAATAATTCTGTCTTTAATTCATCTTCCGAATCGATACATCCATTGAGAACAACAAGGAATGTAAAGAGTATTGATATATATTTTGTTTTTTTCATCATCTTCATGGTTTTGTATTAGTTGAGGAATTCATCGAATGTGATCGATATGTAATAAAGTGATCCAAGACTAGGATTACCAAATGAAGTAGTATATCGTTTGTTGAAGATGTTGGATCCTCCAATTTTCACCATGGACTTCATGCTTGACAATTTGTAACTAATTTGTGCATCAACTGTAGTGAATGAAGGCACAACATTACCAGCAATCTGGCTAAATGCCGATTCCCATTTGTATGCATCCTGCCATTTCAAAGCAGCACTAAATCCAAGGTTCTTTATAACGTTTCGGTTGCTAATATTGAGGTTTGTTTTGTACTCCGGAGTGTTATATGCAGCTCTAAAGCCCTGGTCAACCAATTCCTTTTCACTTAGCAGCTTATTGAAAGAGATATTTCCACCCAAATGCCATCCCTGACCCAACGAATAATCTCCACCTACAGCCCATCCGTGAGAAGTAACATTTCCGGTTGCGTTGACATCAAATCCGTATTCCTGAGTCAGTCCTCCAGGCGTAATGAAAGCCATCTTGTCTCCGGGTCCGGCATCAGGAATAGAGCCGGAAGGAGTGGACTGTACCAAAAGAATCTCAGCAATAAAATCTGTATATGAACTGTAGTAGTAATAAGAATCTATAAATAGTCTGTCAAACAACTGTCCTTTATAGCCCACTTCCCATGTACTGATTTTTTCTGTTTTAAACTCTTCAAAATCATAAGGCTTGAGATTATCTACATTGTTAGCAGCAATGGCAGCATCCACATCCTGGCGTAGATAAACCGGATTAGACTCCATATGGTACTTGTTAATCCCTATTTGATTGCTTCCTACCAGTCTTCTCACAACCACATCTAAGTCAATAAATTGATCCTGAGCTGTAGGGTTTCTAAATCCTCTTTGAAAAGAAGCTCTAAAGTTATGGTTTAAGGTAGGAGAAAAAACCGCTGACAATCTCGGGGAAAACTGACCTGCAAAATTTTCATTTTTATCGTACCTCAAAGAAGCTGTCACCTTCAATTTGTCATCTGCCAGGGCTTTAGATGCCTGAGCATAGGCTCCATATTCAGCCCATCCAACTTCGTCTCCATTTTCATCCAGCAAAAACAGCGTTTTTTCAGAATTCAAACTATATCGTCTATAGTTTGCTCCTACAATCAGGTCAAATGCTTCAATTTGTTTTGAAAAATTGTACATCCCTTCAAAGTGCATCATACTAGACTTATCTAAGAACTTAGCTCCTGCAGAAAGACCATCAATTGCTTCGCTTCTAATATCAGATACAAGATTGTTAAAAGCAGTTGTACCCGGAAGTGACTGTTGAGAATTAGCATAAGCACGTGCCGCAGCATGAGCTTGTTCCGCCGTAGCAGGATTGGAGCTTGTTCTGGCTCCTACAAAAGCCCCTAAATAGTTGCTGTAATAACCATCACGGAGGTTTAGTATAGTAGCCAGGGTATTGGCGGCATAACTATCCCCGGCATCTTCCTGAGTTTTATACCCTCTCACATAAAAATTGGATCCTTTTACTTCTGCTTTGGCTGTCCAAATTTTAAACCCGTCCAGTACAAATCTGTCGTTTGCCGTATATACCGTACTTCCTGAGCCCCAGTTTCCCTGCACAAAAGCTTCTATTTCATCATTGATTCTATAATGAAGTGCTGCATTGAACTTGAGACTTTCAGTTGTATTATCGACAAAACTTGCTTCAGTAAAACCTCTGGGTGTAAATACATCATTTGGGATCAATGTTCTCACAGCAGACAACTGACTTGCTGTAGCTATATCTGAAGCTGATGCACCAGGAGCAGATCCGGCCGCAATTGCTCTATCGGCAACCTGTGTACCCAAGTTAAAACCGGCGTTTCCATATACATTTACTCCATCGTAAGCCATATTAGCAGCACGGTTTGTAGCATAATCATTTTCTTGTCTTTCAAGCGCAGGATTGCTTCTGTCCCTATAATCTACTCCCATATAATCCTGGGCGTTTAAGAATGAAGCATTTACTTTAAATGCAAATTTGTTATTGAACGCTTTGGCATATCTTATTGAAAAGTCCTTGTAAAGAGAGGCATCATGATCTCTACCATCAGCATGGGTTACACCCAGTTTGGCTGAGGCACTTAGTCCCTGATACTCAAAAGGACTCTTGCTGTTCATCAGCAATATGCCATTAAGTGCGTTTGGTCCATATAGGGCAGAGGCTGCTCCAGGCAACAATTCCACACTCTCTAAGTCCAAATCTGATATACCTACAATATTACCCACAGAAAAATTAAGCCCGGGAGCCTGATTGTCTATACCATCAATTAGCTGTACCATTCTGGTATTGCCATTGGCACTAAATCCACGGGTGTTTACCGACTTAAAAGTAAGACTTTGAGCACTCATATCTACTCCTTTGAAATTTGCCAAAGCATCGTAAAAAGTTGCGGTTGGTGCATCCCGAATCGCCAGAATATCCATTTTTTCGATGGAAACTGGTGATTGCATGATGGATTCTTCTACTCTGGATGCGGAGACTACCACTTCCTGACCAAGTATGGCATTCTCTTCCAAAGTCACTTCTAGTCCATTTACCTGCGAGTCGTTAATCTCTATTTCCTGACTGGCATAACCAACCATCGAAAAAATCAAGGTGAGAGGAGGAGCGGATTCTACATTGAGGGAAAACGTACCATCCGTTCCGGAAATTGTCCCTAATACTTTTCCCTTAACCAGAATGTTGACCCCTAGTAAGGATTCCTGGGTGTTGCTGTCCTTGACACTTCCTGAGATGCTCGTTTGTGACATTGCCTGGGTGCAAGCAAAAAACAACAAGCATAACATGAGCGTCTTAGTAAATAACTTACTCATATTTTTTTTCATTTTTTAAGTAATTTGTTTTAATTGAAAATATTTCAAGAAGAAATACTTAAGGATAATATTACTTAAAAAATCACAAAATAAGAGGGTATTTTTACAATATGTTCAAAAAAATCTAATTCTTTATTAAGGTTATTGAAATTTTAAATATTCGACCAATTTTTCACAAAGGTTTTTAATTTCCTCAGCCATAAACTCGTCTCCTGTAGAGTTCAGAATAGTATTTGAAGCTGCTCCAAGCATATTGATATAGAACCTTTTCATTTCATCGGTATTCATATCCTTGGTCCATAAATCCAGTGACAAAGAATCTTGCTGTTCAGAATCCCATATAGAAATGGAAACGGCTTTAGATTCCATCCATTTTTGATTTGGATGATCATCTGCCTGCCATCTGATTTTTTCGGGGATATTACCTTCATCAAGGCTTACTTCTACATTGATATTGGATTTCTTCATTTATTTTGTCTTTAGGGTTCAAAATAACAGCCTTTCTTTAGAAGGATGAAATTTAATCCGCAAAGTTAGGAGTTTATCATTATATGAAAAACAATATTATCATTGATGAATGATGCTCCTTACTAAATAAAATCAGTCTTCTATCTGATATAAAAGTTCATCATTTAAAAAGTCGTAGAGTGTGAGCCTTCTTAGTTCAAAATATGCAGTCCAGAAAGCCCTTAGTGCTGACAAATAACTTCTTTTCTTTTCATCTTTTTCCTTAAGTGCAATGTTGAGATTGGTAATGTCATTTTTACCAATTAAATACCTGTTTTGGGTTACATCATATCTTTCTTGCGCTACTTCATCGGATTTCTTAGCAATCTCTACTTGTGCTCTCAATACTTCAAATTGGCTCACATTAGTAATGATTTCCTGTTCGAAATTTTGAAGGCCTTGGGCTAATGTATATTCACTGAGTTGCTGCTGTGCTAGCGCAATTTGTACCCTCGACTTGCTTCTGCCCCAATCCAATATAGGAAAAGAAAGAGATACATTCACTCGCTGTTGATCATTGGGATCAGAGTAAGAATCGCTAAAAGTAGTACCCGCCTTATTCAAACCAAAGGAGGCATTTAAATTTGTTTGAAATCGTTGAGATCTGGCTCTGTCCACTTCTCTTTTTGCTTCCAACTTACTTCTTTCAAAAGCAATATAATCCGCTCTGTTTTGTTTTGCATAGAGTATGGCCTGTTCAAGAGGAATGTCAAATTCAGGAAGCTCCTGTGGCGACAATAGCTCTAACTCACTATTAGCCCCTCCCTGCAATCCAATATAGCTCGCCAGTCTCAATTTGGTAGTTTTCATATCCAAGCTGGCTTGAGTTACCCCTTGACGTGATGTCAGCAGTTGAAGCTCTACTTGTAGCAATTCATCTCTGGACGAAGTACCAATGTTGTACCGTCCCTGTTGTATGTTGTAAATCGTGTCATTGTTGGCCAAGTTGTACTTTGCAATTTGTAAATCTATCTGAGCGGTCAGGTAATCAAAATACAGCTCTGTTGCTCTTTGAGAAATGGCTTCCATTTCTTCTACATACGATCTTCTGGATTCTTCATACCTCAGAGGTTCAGTCTGTTTATCCCACTTCAATTCGTTAAATCCGAATATGGGTTGAAACAATTGAATATTGAACAATGTATTGTTGTATCCTTTGGTGTTGTATGTTATATTTTTAATTTGGTTTATTCTACTATTGATACTAACCGTTCCGCCAGTTGCAGCTATAGGTTGCTCAAGCCACAAACCTAACGATGAAGATAATTGCTCCCTGGGTTGATATACATATTCTCCATTGTCCAATAGATTTTGATTAAAATCTCTATTGTATCCTGGAAGATCACCTGAAAAATATAAACCGGGATTATAATTCGATTTAAATTGTCGGAATGCCCAATATTGAGTTTCTTTCCGGGTTTCCTCTATTTTAGCTGAAGGAGAGTGGGCTTTGGCCATTTCTATCACGTCATTGAGCGATAATTTCAGGCTCTGCGCACTTACATTAAGTACTACAAACATAAGTACACATGCAATTTTTAAATGCTTATTCATATCGTAAAGATTGGATTGGGTCTTGCATTGCAGCTTTTCTGGCGGGAGCGATTCCGAAAATCAAACCAACCGATGCTGCTACACCAAATGATAATATGATTGAACTAATTGTAATTACAGTAGGAATTCCAGCCAGAGTACTTACCAACAAGGCAAATGTGACACCTAAAATGACTCCTATAATACCTCCGGTAATACTAATCATCATGGCCTCAAACAAAAACTGATTAACAATATCCTGTTTCTTAGCTCCCATAGACATCCGCAATCCAATTTCCTTTATTCGTTCCAACACGGAAGCCAGCATAATATTCATAATACCTATACCTCCCACAAGTAAGCTGATGCCAGCAATGGCTCCCAGTACATAATTAAAAATATCATTGGTTCTTTGTTGCTGTTTGAGTAGAAGTTCCGGTATTTCTATTTCATAGTCTATAGTCTCATTATGTCTGCGAGTAAGTAGTCTATTAATTACTTCAGCAATCGGATTTAAAAGCTCCGTTTCACCCACTTGAACAACCATTTTGTCTAATTGATGATAGTTCTTACTTAATTCTACTTCTTCTTCTTCTTCACCACCACCAATGATAATGAAGCTACCACCACTTGCCTTATTTGCCTCCATCAACATTTCCTCTGTGATCACGGCTCTATTTTTGAATCGAATAAGTACGGTTTTTATAGGAACATATACATCCATGTTAAAATCCCTTATACCAAGATTTTCGATACTATTGGATGAGATCAATCTTCCTTCAAGGATACCAATTACTTTTAACCAAATATTCCCACATTTAATATATTTTCCTAGTGGGTCTTCAAACGGGAAAAATTTTGATTTAATAGACTTTCCAATAATGCATACCGGACTTCCATGTTCAAGATGATATTCTGAAAAGTTCCTGCCTCGTTCCAGATCAAAATTAAATATGTCAAAATAGCTTGGTTCAATTCCGACCAATTTTGCTGTCCTCCTAATACCATTATTAATAAGATAAGTATCAAGAATAATTTCGGGACTTACCTTTTTAATTCCAGGAATAGCTGTCTTCAATGCTTTTAAATCCAAAACATTCAGGCCTGCCGAAAATTGTTTTTTTTCTTTTTCTCCTTCTTCATTGGCAATGACCTCTTCGGTCTGTTCAACTACTGGCCGAATGACAATATTATTGACGCCAACAAGTTTCATTTGGTCAAGGACTTCCTGCTGCGCACCACTCCCTATGGCCAACATAGCAATAACAGCAGCCACTCCAAATATTATACCTAATCCTGTTAGAATTGAGCGCATTCTATTTGCTAATACAGCTTCTAAAGCTATATATAGGTTCATTAATAACTTGTTAGAAATCATGCGCTCGGCTTAGGCTTTCTTGGGAATTGCTTCTGGGATTCGTTGTCTTTGAGTCCCTTTTCTAACTTATCGACATTATTTCTTTTCCCATCTAACTCTGGCAAAAGAAGAATTTCTTCTTCCTCAGATATATTTGGCATGGACATATAAACCTTATCATTTTCTCCGATTCCTAAGAGGACTTGAGCATGGGTTGCGTTTGTTTCACCTATTTGAACTTCTTGCTTGCGGTAACTGCCCATATCTCTAATGAAAACAAATGATATAGAATCTTGATAATTTTGTAAACACTCTAATGGTATTGAAAGTGTTTCATCAATTTTAGCTGTATATATTTTATTGCTTGTAGTCATTCCAGGCTTAACCATTTGATCAACTTTATCTATTTCAATCATTACCTCAAAAACTTTACTATCAGAATTTGGTCTTTTCTGACCAGCATTTGCTACTCTGGTTATTTTACCTGTAAGTTTTTTATCAGGAAAGGCGTCCAAACCAATATCTACTACTTGTCCTTTCTTTATTCGCCGTATATCTACTTCGTTTACATAGGTCTTGGAATTCATTGTGGTCAAATCTGGTAAGGTAGCCACCACAGGATTATAAGTACTGATTTGACTTCCAGTTTTTATTGGCTTTCCATCCCAACTCTTCGCATATATAACCATCCCATCTTCTGGAGCAAGAACTCTAAAATTGCCTCTAATTTTCATTAGCTCATCCAGTTCTCTTTGAACTTTATCCCTAGCTGCTCTTGCTTGCACCATTTTAGCCACATTCTGCTGTTTCTTAATTTGGTAGTTTTCTGTTTTTTGATCGTAAGCTCTCTTTGATTTTTCAACGGCTATTTCATTTTTTTTTATTATCGCAGGGGGTTCATATTGAGATTGGTCAAGAACAAGTTGTTTCTCTTCAACATCATACTTAAGGTTTACCAATTCATCCCTCTTTTCTCGCATTTCTAAAGTAGTATCTAATTTCACAGTAATATATTGCGACTCAGCAGTCTCCAGCTCAATTTGTTTATCTTTGATTTTCCCCGATAATTCCGATTGGTCTAGACTAGCTACAAAATCCCCCTTCTTAACTACAGTTCCCTCAGGGATTATGTTTTCAACCTTGATACCATATATTCTAAATTGTCTTACCTCATTCCCAGGTCCCATTATTTTTACAGAATTTCTAGATTCCAGTTCGCCAGTCACATTTATATCAACTATAAACTCGCCTTTAGAAACATCCACAATAATAGATGCTGATTCATCAGAGCCTGATCCATAAGTAAAGAAAATAATAACTAGCACCAGTGCTACACCAATTATTACGTAAGTAGTTTTTTTGTTCATAGGTCGAGGATTTACAACTATTAGTTTAGTTTATGAAAATAGCAACGTTAATAATTAAGCAATTGTTGTGCTAAATCTTGTTCTATATGAAAAAAGTTTATTAATAGTTAATAATAGCAATGACCCTGAACAGGTATTGGTTGCTTTCTATCTACTAAATCAGACTCCAAGGAGGGTTTTGGTAGTAATTTTGTCATGAATCAATTGATTTTTCAACTCAGAAATATTCTCGAATTTTTTTTCTTCTCTAATCCAATTGATAAAAGATACAGAAATATATTTATTATATAAATCGCCTGAAAAATCGAATATATTCACTTCCATCTTTTGAGAATTACCATCAACGGTTGGTCGGAATCCTATGTTCATCATCCCGTCATACATTTGATCAGCCACCATTACTTTTACAGCATAAACACCATTGCCAGGGATCAATTTATATTCTTCTGCCACTTCAATATTAGCCGTAGGAAATCCGATTTGAGCACCAAGGTGGTCTCCATGGACTACAACGCCCGTAAGCTCGTAAGGACGTCCCAAATATTCATTTGCCACTTCTACCTGGCCTTCGATCAAGGCATTCCGAATCTTCGTAGAACTTACCCCGATATGATCCACATCCTGTCTTGGAATTTCCTGAACTTCAAAGCCGAACTTCTCTGTGTTTGACTTTAAGTAATCGAAACTCCCTTCCCTGTTTTTACCAAAATGATGGTCATATCCAATCACTAACTTTTGAGTCCCAATTTTATCGATTAGGATTTGCCTGATAAACTGCTCTGAGCTTAGCTTGGAAAATTCTTTTGTGAAAGCCAGTTTTATCAAATAATCTATGTTGGATTCTTCAATCAATTTTGATTTTTCTTCGAACGTAGATAGAAGCTTCAACCCTTTTTCGTTCGGGTTGATAATGAACCTTGGATGAGGCCAAAACGTAAGAACAACACTTTTTCCTCCATATTTTTTTGCCTGCTCACTAATCCCATTTAATATCTTTTGATGACCAATATGAACTCCATCGAAAGTCCCACTGGTCACGATGGCATTGGGAATTTTATCAGTTAGCTTATCTCCTTCTAATACAATCATTGCTCAATGCATTCAAGATAATTCACTATTTTTCTCCGCTCTAATTTTCTCCGCTTGGGCAATCAACTGCTGCATGTCATACGCATCATTCACCCTAAAATCACCAATAGCTGTCCTCCTTAGGTATTTTAAGTAAGCTCCACAACCTAGCTCCTTTCCGAAATCATGAGCAATACTTCTGATGTAAGTACCCTTTGAGCATACTATTCTAAAATGAACTTCAGGTAAATCAATTTTAGTGAGTTCAAATTCATCAATCTGAACGGGTCTTGATTTCATAACCAGTTCCTCATTTTTCCTGGCACTTTTGTACGCTCTCTTTCCATCCACCTTAATAGCTGAGAAGACCGGAGGAATTTGATCAAAGCTACCAGTTTGCAATTTTGCAGCTTGTAACAAAGCACTTTCTGAAATATTGGTGTAATCTGCCTCCGAATCAAATTCTGTTTCCAAGTCGTAAGAAGGTGTGGTTTTACCAACTTCAATTATGCCCTCATAGGTTTTATCCATGCCTTGAAATTCATTTATTCTCTTGGTAAACTTACCCGTACATACGATCAACAACCCTGTCGCCAGGGGATCCAGTGTTCCGGCATGTCCAATTTTCTTAACCTTCAGGGCATACCTGAGTTTTTTAACTATATCAAATGAAGTCCAGGTCTGAGGTTTGTCAACAAGTAGTACCTCTCCTTTTTCAAAATCAAAATCCCTCATATCAAACAGGCTATTATTGCAACCCCTCCTATAACGAAACAGTAAATGGCGAAGTAAATCAGTTTCCCTTTTTTCACAATGGAAATCATCCATTTGCATGCCAATAACCCGGAGATAAATGCAGTCAAAAAGCCGACAGTTAATGACAATAACGATATATCTGATGCCAGCTCGGGGGTTTCTATGAGATTCTTCACTTTGAGGAGCATCGCACCAAGAATTGGAATCAAAACCATTAAAAAGGAAAATTTAGCAGCTTTTTCTTTATCAACACCCAGTAGCAGAGCTGTCGAAATTGTAGCTCCAGACCTTGATATGCCAGGCATGATCGCTATGGCCTGAGCTATTCCAATTAATACTGCCTTGGGGTAAGTTACACTGCCTTTGGTTTGTCCTCTGAAAAAAGTAAATAATAGCAACAACCCAGTGAGCAGGAGCATAGACCCGACCAGTAAAATCTGACCTCCAAAAAATGACTCTATTTTATCTTCGAATAATACACCCACTACGCCAACAGGAATCATTGAAATAATCATCTTCAATGAAAACTCCACTGAATCGTTCCATTCAAATTTAAAAATGTCTTTGATGATCTGAAAAATATCTTCTCGAAAAACAACAATTGTACTAAGTGCAGTAGCACCATGCACCACTATGGAAAACAGTAAATTGTCTTTCGATTTCACTCCCAAAAGTACCGTTCCGATTTCGAGATGTCCACTACTACTTACTGGCAGAAATTCAGTAAGACCCTGAATTATCCCCAGAATAATTGCTTCCAGAAATGTCATTTATCCTCTTTGGACTTGTGCAGAATAGCAAAAAATTGAATAATAAACCCGGCTAAAACAGTCATGGGGCCAATAGTCAGACCCAATATACCGAACCCGTAAGGTTCTGTATCCATCGACATTAGTATAAAACCCAAAATGAGTACCACTATACCTGCTACCATCAAGATATAGTTTTGTTTAGTAAAGGCAAGCTTGTTATTCTTACTCATGGCTATCAATATAATTCATCCAAAGATAATTTGAGGTATTTTTTAATGGCTGCAAATGTACTGATAAAACCAACAACCGTTCCCAAAACCAGTATAATACCGGTCAAAATAAGCAGCTTGTCGTTTGACTGCAATTCACTTAAACCCTCAATTTTAGTGTTGGCAAAATAAAGTAGCACACCTAAAATGGCAACTGCTAACACACCAGAAATAAACCCGTATAAAGATGCTCTGATCAAAAAAGGTTTTTGAATAAATGTGGAAGTAGCTCCAACCAATTGCATACTTCGTATCAGAAATCTTTGTGAAAACAACGCCAATTTGATTGTATTGTTTATTAAAATGGCAACTACAAGAAACAGTATCAATGAAAATCCAATGAGTACTACACTAATCTTAGCCAGATTCTCATTTATGCTATTCACTAAATTTTCGATATAAGTGACCTCATAGACACCTCTGATTGTTGCGATTTCCTTTTTGATTTCAGCCAGATTCTCTGACAGGTGAAACTCTGGTTTTATTTTCAAAACGACAACATCCCTAAGTGGGTTATCACCCAAAAAACTAACAAAATCTTCTCCGGTTTCTTCAATGAATTGTTTTGCGGCTTCTTGTTTAGTAATTGTGGTTACCTGAGGTATCTCATTTTTCACGTAAACATAATCCTTGGAAGAAAGTGTTTTAGATATCTTGGTGACTTCATTATTACTCAGGTCTTTATTCAAAAAAACCTGCATTTCCACATTTTCCTGAATGTTTTGAGTCAGTTTATCGGTTAGTATTACCAATAAACCAAATAAGCCTATCACAAATAAGGCGAGCGTAATACTAAATATTACACTGACAAAGGGATAGCTTCCCAGTTTTTTCTTTTTGAATTTTTTTTCTTTTACAGACATTGAACCCAAAATTAACGCCTAATATGTAAAAGTAGCTTATCTGATAAGAATAAAATGTGCAGCAAAAGCAAGTGAACCGTAAAAATTTTCTACCAAGAGCTTATTAACTCTTAGATTTTATAATATTCAATTCCCTAATTACTTCAGAATCCTGAATACTTAATAAGGGGGATATTTCTTTCACGTCCTGATTCAACCTGAAATAATTTCCATTGTAATAAAAGAACAACTTTTTACTTTGAGAACTGTTGATTTCTATTATCTCATACGGAGAAGCTTCAAACTTACCATACAAGTAGAGTTTGTTATGATCTAACTTATAATGAAACTTATATCGATTATTAGTAATATTTTCAATGTCTATCTTTTCAATCTTAGCCACATCGGCAAAAGGAGCATTCCGTGAAACTGCTTTCTCTAAAATTTGATCCGGCTGAGGGTCAGTGTCGCCAGATATATTTTCACTTATCTCCGGCACATGAAAATCAATAATATTCGGTTCAACTTCTGATTTTTCAGCAGCCTCTTCATTTTTCATTTCTGGGATAGACCAGCTTGCTGCATTGGTGTTTTTGGTGTACCTGTAATCAAGTTTTTCCTTTGAGCCTTTCAAGTCCATTGGAGAAGAAATAAAGTCTAGCTTTGATTCCACATGCGACAAAGAATTGACCTTTACTGTAGTTTCACTAGAAAAATAATAGTAGGCACCACTACCTGTCAAAATAGAAGCAGCAACTATTGAAAGCGTCTTCATTGAAGCAGATTGGGAAATAATCCCCAATAACCCCGGAGTAATGCTTACATTGTTTAGTTGGGTTTTAAGTTGGTTTTTTCTATACTCTTTGAGTCCCCCAATGATTTCATTTTGATGATCAAACTCTGCTTTGAGTAAAGGATCACTTGTAAGCTGATCTTCGAAAATATACTTTTCCGATCCCGACATATTATTGTCGAGATATTTATTAACTAATCTTGAATATTCGCTTTGAATTGACATATTTAATCTAAAAAGTCAGAAGAAGAATACTTCCTTTTTATTAACAAATCCAGTTTCTTCTTACACTTATATTTTTTTGTTTTGGCAGTATCTGTATTTGCCAAATTTAATTTCTTAGCTATATCTGTCATTGACATACCATCAAAATAATGATAAGTCAATATATTACGACAAGTATCTCCCAACTCTTCAATACACTCATGTATTATCCTTATCCTTTCTTTCTTCTCAAATTCTTGAAAAGTAAACTCTTCCTTGTCACTTTCTGCAAACTTTCCTTTCCGGTCAAGTTCTTTTCTCCACAAATTTAAACATACACTGTAAAGGTACGTGCTAATCTTCGATGTTAACACCAGATTCCCAGCTATTGCCTTTTGCCAAAATGCCACAAGAGCCTCCTGATAGATATCTTTTGCTTCATCTTCCGTTCCATTATTATTGATAACCAGTCTGGTCATCATCTTATAATGCTTCTTATAAAGATACTCCAGAGCCTTTTCATCTCCCTGACTTACTTTTTCAAGTATCTCCCAATCTTTCATTGTCAAAAAGCTCTCGCTTTTGTTTTAATACTACAATCAATTGAATTGTAACCACCTAACCCTCAATAATTCTGGTAATTACGAAAATTAGACAGTAGTAATTTAACTATTTTTGTCAAAAAAAAAGCCCTAATCCAAACAAACTGCATAGAATAGGCGTCAGTGTAAACCGAATCTCAAATTAATTTCTTAAAGGCTGTGATAAACATAATCAATCTATACCAGGCTATGGACTATATAAGGGCACATTATGGTTATCGTAATCATACGTACTTGGTTTGATACCAAAACCATCAGCAAATAAAATCAATTTACAGGAGTAGTACCCAGACCTGACAGGTTTTGGAGACCTGTCAGGTCTCTTTCTACACTGGCAGTACTTAAACCTGTAAGGTTTCTAAAACCTTACAGGTTTGAATCAGCCTACTTCGAGTAACCTGATTACTTTAAAACCGCTTTGTCCATAGACCTGCCTGTAAAGGAAATTATCCCCGAAATTTCGGGTAGAGCAGACCCTGATTGTGAATGCGCCTGCCTGAGCGGGAAAAAGTACCCTGCTTCCACTGCCTTCCTGAATGAGCCCTGGATGGCTGGCAAGAAGATATACATACTGAATGGCCGCCAAGACTATCGCTTTGCGCATGGCATATTTTCTGGGTGAGGAAGTCGGCAAAACGGTCGGCTACCGCATCCGCTTTGAGAGCAGGGATCGGTATACACACGTATAGAAGTACTCACAGAGGGTATCCTTACCCGCATGCTCCACAGTGGCAATGAGTTGAAAGCGGCCATGGCCATCTTCGATGAGTTTCGCAAGAGAGACCTGACAGGTTTTCAAAACCTGTCAGGTCTGCATTCAGTAATCCGGTTACTACACAAGTCTGCGAAATCAGCTTAAAAAGTCAACCCATATTTCAAAGAGAAGGTCGTTCCTGTTTCTAAAAACGATGCTATTTGATCGGCAGCTTCATAATTCTTAAAAAACTGCTGTCTCTTGGAATTGAGGATATTGGTTATCCTGAATGTCACCTTAGAACGCCTTTCTAACCCAAAACTTCTGGATACATTAAGATTTAAAGCGTGGAAGGCTCTGTTGTAAGTGTCAGGAATGTTTCCTGAACCAACTATCGCCAGGCTCTCTCCCTGAACATTGTAAGAAAGGTTGAAGTTGTATTTTTCATCCAAATCGGCATAGTTTAAAAATGCATTGATCAGGTATGGAGCCTGACCAGCCATTGGCCGGTTATCCTTAACGGTCTCGCCTGTTCTTGCCAGTTCAGAACGAACGTCATATTCTGTTCTGTCTCTTGCTTCATTTACAAAAACCTTGGTAATATCAACCTCCGTATGAGAAACCGACACATTTGAACCCAGTGTCAAACCATTGGTGATGAATTCAAGATTCTTTCTGAATTCGAATTCAAGGCCATAAACGAAGCTTCCTGCTACATTTCTTGGAGTAATCTGAGTAGCATCTACTTCAAACCTTGTGATCTCTATATGTCCGTCAAATTTCTTGTAAAAGGCTGATACGGAAAACATCTCTCCATTTCCGAAAAAGTTTTCAAGTCTCAGGTCAAAATTATCTACTGTGGTTTTTTTCAAATCAATGTTGCCATTAAACAATACTCCTGCAACCGGATCGGCTATCTGCGCAATAGACTTTTCTTTGAAAGAAGGTCTGGCCAAAGTTTTGCCGTAAGAAGCCCTTAAGTTGACATTTTCACTTAAAGAATATACCAGACTGGCCGCCGGAAGAATATCTGTTTCATCAAAAGTCTTTTCATTGGCATATACAATTGATCCTGAGTTGTTTTCACCTGTATAATACATATCTGATTTCTCAAGTCTTGCGCCGTATATGGCTCTAAGTTTTGAATCCAGAAAACGCATATCACCCATAGCATAGAAAGCATATACATTTGATTTTGCCTCAAAATTATTTGGTGCTTCGTAGTTCCCTTTGATATAAGTTCCCTGTCCTGATTCAACAGTCCAAATATTTTCATCTTGAAATAACCAATCCGGATCGTCCTGAATACTTTCAGTTCTCGAATTGTTATCAACTAAATAGTTGTCTGTAGCAAAATCTCTTGATTTAAGCAAAGCAGCTCCCCCAAACTTGATCTTATTCTTCTCTTGCAAAGAATATGTTAAATCAAACTTAAAGTTTTCGTTTGTTTCTTGCAGGTCTCTGAAAAACCTCGCTGATTGTCCTCCTTGTCCTCCGGCTATTGAATACCGAATGTTATTTTCGTCTGACTCATCTACTCCTATTCTGGTAACCCTGAAGTCCGGATCATTGATTTGAGCAATCGTATAAGAATTAGCCCACTCCAATTTCAACTTGTTGAAATTATGCTTTCCTGATATAATGTTATTTGTAATTGACCTCTGTGTATAAGTTAATATATCTTCTAATATGGTCTGACCTGTTTCTTCATAATCATTTATGGTTCTGTCTGATGTGGTTTTAATGCCATTCTGTGTCCTCAAAATACTTGTGCTGAACTCGTGGTTATCAAATTTGATTGATCCTGTTGCCAATGCACTCCAAAGCACATTGTTTCTACCCAAAGCACCACTCGTAAATTTGTCGTTGTTCAACTTCGTTATATCTACTTCTTCTGCTTTGGTAAAGAAACCTACCTGATTATTGTCGTAGTATTCAGATTTGTTTTGATAGTTTAGGATAACTCCATATCCTATAGTGGATTTCTCCTTCTGAATTTGATTGCCGTGGTTAAAAGAGAAGCTGGTATTCATCAGGTTAGAGCCTTTCTGGGCACCCATTTGAGGATTAAAGCTTCTGGTCAGCTTTTCCAATTCAGGATCGTCCTGTTGTGTAAAAGGGATTTCTGTTTGACGGTCAAAAGGTAGCTTTCTTGTTCCATCATCGAACCCAAGGAAATCAAGACCTCCACCATTATAAGTAACAAAATCATTTTTGAAATGCATTTTAGGATTGTAACCAACACCTACAGAAACTGATGTGGTTTTTTCTTCAGGAAAACTTTTGGTTTCTACGTTCACCATTCCACCTGTAAAATCACCAGCCAAATCAGGTGAGTAGGTCTTATATACCACTACATTTTCCAGAATAGACGTTGGAAAAATATCTATTTGCACATCATTTCTTTCAGGATCCAAACCGGGAATGCTCATTCCATTCAAGGTGGTTTTGGTATATCGGTCACCCAATCCCCTCACATATACATACCTCCCATCTTGTACCGAAACCCCAGTCACTCTCTTCATAGCTGATGACAAATTAGTGTCACCAAGTTTTTTGAACGCCTGAGATGATATCCCATCAATGGTATTGGCAGATTTTTTCTGTACAGACATTAATGCCGCATCTGTATCTCTTAGCAATTTGGCGGTGATTACCACCTCCTCCAACTGCTCTGTTGATTCTCCTAACTCAATATCTAAAGAAGTAACTTTCTCAGCAATAATTTCAATTTCGCTGACAGTTTTTGTCTCATAAGAAAAAAATCGGAATTCAACAGTATAAGTACCTGGTTCTAATGGCAGTGAATAGTTTCCGTCAAAATCTGCTGATGTACCTGTAGTTGTACCTTGTTTAGAGATTGTGGCTCCAAATAGGCCTTCTCCGGTTTCTGCGTCTATTACTTTTCCCCTGAGAAATCCTTTCTGAGCAAATGTGATGGTGGAAAGGCTGATCAATAACAACAATAGAAAACTTTTTTTCATTTTGTATGGCTTAAATTTTGTGCAAAAGTAGCACTGACTGTTGGCTGAAGGTTGGTCAAAACTTTTATGAAATATTTATCATTTTGAATCTTCCTGAGCTTTGAATTAACATACAGGTAACATAAAATCTTGCATTTTTCACTTAGAAAGACAAACTATAATAATTGACCCAATCAGGAGATTTAATCGTATTTTAACAATGATAACATTTAGATAATATTAGTACTGTTCACGATATCCGGATTTCAGGAAAATAAAAAACCCCAGCTGAATCAGCCGGGGTTTCACAATCATATTTTTAGCCTTTATTATAGCAAATCTAAGGCGTAAGATAAAGTCCAGTTATTCCAAACAGTTACATCAGAGGCACCTGTTGCTGTACCATCTGTTATTTTGCCTTCAGCAGCAGTTTGATCTACAGCAGGCACTGTACAAGTTACAGGGGTAGCAGCTCCATCATCAGATTCTGTGTAAACTGATACCGAACCAAAGTCAACATCTGTAAACGTCAGGCTTGGAGTTGCGTCTGTTAAATTTGTAAAAGAATCTGACTTAGCAGTAGTACAATTAGTGTAGCTCGCCCTGATATAAATTTTTGCATCATCATATCCTGTCCAGAGTACATTGCTTACGGCAGCCATAGCTTTAGATTTGAATGTTGCAGCTCTTCCCTCACCGTCAACAGACTTGATAGTTCCGTCTTTGAGAGTAAACTGGCCATTCAAAGCACCTTCAGGGCCGTCAATTTCCAAACCATCGTTACCAGCAGAAGACTGAATCAACATAAAGTTGCTGATAGTTCCGCTATATGCCTGATCAACATCCAGCCCATCATCACCTTGAAATGCAATGATTACATTAGAGATATCTACTGTACCTCCGAAAAATTCTATACCATCATCCAGGTTGGCAATTATCTCTATATTTTTCAAAACAGTTCCTTTACCTACTCCACCAAGGGTCAACCCATTGATGTCTTTTCCAGCCACAGGATCAATAGTAGTACCACCGTGACGGATAGATACATACTGTAGTTCTCCAGAATCATCATCCTCGTCTGTTCCACCATATAGTCCAAGAGGTTCGCTTGCAGGAACACCTTCAATTTGTGCTTCCGTTCCAGATCCTACTGAGACAGGTGCTTTACCCAACAATACTACTCCACCCCATAACTCACTATCCGTTTCATCAAGGTTAGGACTCGTAATACGCCCAGGGAAAATATCATCCAAAACAGTAGTGAAAATGATAGGCTTAGTTGGTGAACCAACCGCTTCTATTTTACCACCTCTGGCAGCATACAATCCTGAAGCATTCGTTCCTGTTCCGGTTTGTCCTTTTATTACGGTTCCTTCATTAATTGTAAGTACAGCTCCTGATTCAACAAAAATCTTTCCTGTTAATACATAAATTTTATCAGCAGTCCAGGTAGTGGCAGTGGTAATGTTGTTGCTTACAGTTACTTCTTCAAATTCAGGGTAAGCCAAAGTAAGCACTTGTGTAAAAGTTGCTACATCTCCATCTCCATCAGTCAATGTAAATTTGATTTCAGTAGTTCCAGCCAATGTTTCAATATCAAATTCCTGGGAAAAAGATGCTGTATAAGGAGAGGTTTCCGCAGAAATATCTAAATCATCAACCAATACATCTCCACCTACGATCTCAACTCTCCAGGTATCAAACCCGTCTTCTGCTGTCAGAACAATGCCACTTATTGAATAAGTTTGACCAACAGTAGTTGATCCGGTAGTAGTAATACCAGCAATAGTTGGTACTGCACTTGCAGAGATTGTGATAACCGCAGTAGATACCTGAGTATCGCCTTCATTATCAGTTATGGTTAAGATTACTGAACCAGCTCCTACAGTAGCTCCTGCAGTGAATGTAACAGTAATAGTACCTGATTCAGCATCGGCAGTTCCGTCAGTTGTGATAGTAGCAGTACCACCTGTGGCAGTTACTGAAGAACTTTTGAAACCAGCGGCTGCAGCATAAGTAAAGTTTAACGCCACTTCATTAGACACTTGTACTGAAGAAGCACTTGGAGGTGTCAGGGTTGGAGCATCCAGGTTCACCGGATCGTCTTCACCACATGATACTGCGAAAAGCATTGTTCCAGCTATTAATGCCAGTGTTAAAATCTTTTTCATTTCTTTTTTAATTAGATTAAAATTCAATTTTTAACTTTTTATTTGTTCGGCAAAATTGAATCTTAATTGTTAACAGGTGAGGAACTGCCTGTTATACTTAGGTTAAATAATGAGGGCAATTGTTAACCTAATTTTATGATTGTTAAGAAATTGTAAAGGAGGCTCAATTGGACTACTCCAAGGAAATTAAATTTAAAAGCCAGCTTTTTTCGAAGAAGCAATTCCTTCCGTCATGTGATTTTAGAATACTGAATTACAGTAAGATAGTTTATACCGTTCAGTAGCGAACTACCTGTTAATATTAATTTTTTTCAACAGCGTGTCGATAATATGGTGAGTGGTTACTCCATCAGCTTCAGCTTCATAATTGAGGATGATTCTGTGGTTCAACACGTCATCTGCGATTTCCTTGATGTCTTCTGGCAAGACAAAATCACGCCCTTCAAGATAAGCCACTGCTTTCGCTGCAAGGTTGAGATTAATGGAGGCACGGGGAGATGCTCCAAATTGGATGTAATGTGCTTCTTCCTTCATTCCATATTGTTCAGGATCTCTGGTTGCAAACACCAGTTCTATTATATATTTCTCCAGTGATTCTGAAAGCTTAATGCTATTGATTTCATCCCTTATGCCAAATACATCCTCTTTTGTCAACATGGTCTGCACTTCTCCTTTAAATCCCAGGTTAGACATCCTTCTCATGACTTCTAATTCGTCCTCTTTTGAAGGATAGTTCACATGCACTTTCATCATGAATCTATCTACCTGAGCTTCCGGCAATGGATACGTTCCTTCCTGATCCACAGGGTTTTGTGTAGCCAACACCAGAAAAGGGCGGTCGAGTTGATAGGTAGTCTCACCAATAGTTACTTGTCGTTCCTGCATAGCTTCCAGCAGGGCTGACTGTACTTTCGCCGGTGATCGGTTCACCTCATCTGCCAGTATCAGATTGGAAAATATCGGCCCTTTTTTTACCTCGAAATTAGAAGCTTTTTGGTTGTAGATCATGGTACCAATCAAATCTGCCGGCAGCAAATCAGGTGTAAACTGTATCCTTTTAAAATCCAGGTGCAACACATTGGCCAGCGTGTTTACCGTAAGCGTTTTCGCAAGCCCTGGAACCCCTTCGAGCAGGATGTGGCCTTGAGTAAACAGTCCTATCATCAGCCTATTGACCATGTACTCTTGCCCTACTACCACCTTCTTCATCTCTTCAAAGACACTTTTAATCTTTTCCTGATGTTCTTTTTTCAAATCAATGCTTGCAGCTGCTTCCATGTTCATTTACTTATTTTTAAGAGGGTAGCAAAAATAAATTAAGTTTTGTAGATACAAAATGATATTACCAAGCCTCTACCACCAATTCTGTTAAAAATTGTTAATTCGAGGTTTAATAGAGTGAGAATGACTTATTTATTGATGGGCTGGCTTCAGTAAATCATTTACTGTCTTTACGGGATTGAAAGTAGAAAGTGGCACTTCCACCATCACAGAATTCCAATTTGCCATAGAACCATTCCATAGTCCGGGCAATTCCTGCGCTTTTAAGTCTCTTCCACTTTTAGATTTACTGGTGATAAAACCCGTCTGGGGATCTCTGTGTTCCATTAGGTCATACTTGTTGCCATTTCGATCTTTTATTCCACACACCAAGTCGGTAGGGCTAAAATGTGTTGAATTCTTCAACATATTTGCCTGATCAGGATTAGACAAATCTATTTGGGCTGTTTCTCCAATCTGTATGGCTTCTGTACCATCCTGATCTTTAACCCAAAAAGGCCCACCTCCCGGCTCTCCTGTGTTTTTCACCATTCCGCAAACACGAATCGGCCTATCAAGCTTAGATAACAAGTACTTTACTTTTTCTTGTGCATTCATATCTGCGTAACTTTCAGGTAATTTCAAATTTATTTTGTCTCTCAAAAATTGTTCTGATTCTTTAATTGCCGAATTCCCATCCTTCAACTTTTGCGTCAACTCAAATACCTTGTCCTGAAGCTCCAAAAGCAATCCTCCAATCACCTGCTTATATAGTATGGTTGATTCTTTCAACTTGTCAGGCACCACATTGTCAACATTCTTAATAAACACAACATCTCCATCCAGATCGTTCAAGTTACTCAACAGTGCTCCGTGCCCGGCAGGGCGAAATAGTATTTTTTCTTCTTCTTTAAATGGTTTATTGTCCAGATCAACTGCTATGGTATCTGTTGATTTTTTTTGCTGTGAAAAAGTTACTTCATAGGTAACGCCAGACAATTGCTCGTAATATGGTTTAATCTCATTCACATGCTTTTCAAATTTCTCCTGATGCTCTGGAGAAACCGTAAAATGTAAGTACACAACATTCCCATCACTCACAGCGTATGATGCCCCTTCTGAAAAATGCTCTTCAGCAGGGGTTCTCGTTCTATCTCCATATCTATGGAATTTCAACAGCCCCTTGGGCAAACTGCCATAGTCCATACCTTCTGAAGATAACAGCTCAGATATTACAGGACTATAATCCTTATCTTCCAACGCTTTTTCTACATTTATTCTCTTTGATTTCAAATTCGACACTAATTCATCATAAAATGCGAAATTGCTTAGGCCTGCAATAAATTGCTGAACAGCCTTATTCTTTTCAAAATTCTTATCTTCTAAAAAAGCAAACAGTTCCTTGAACATTCTGCTGGCCGCTCCTGAAGCCGGGACAAATTTGATAATCTTTTTACTTTTTGATTTATCTACATACAACTGCTGATAGTGCTTGACTTCATCATCACTGAATTTGAGAATACCATCTCCCACTGAAGCCGCTCTTCCCGCATTCAAAAAAGGAAATCCGTTAATAAAGTTCTCAACTTGCTGCTCAACCTGTGCTATGTCAGAACCTCTTTCTTCTATCTGCTTTTTTTCTTGTTCGCTAAACATAATGTTGTAATTGGTTTATTAGTTAAATGGTTTTGAGTTTAAAATTTGTGATTTCTATTACAAATCTACCTTTTATGCCTCTATTGAAACACTTTCAGTAGCAAGCAAATAGGCTTTTTGATATTCGGAGTATAGATTTTTCCAATCAAAAACCTCAGAGAGGTCTTCAGATTTATTTCTCATAGTAATTCTTTCTTTTCTGGTCGTCTGAACAAATCTGAAAAGAATATTAGCCAAATCATCAGCCGAGTCATTAAAATCTTTTTTAGCTCTTTCAACTATGTACATGCCATGTTCCTCATTTCCTGTAGGCACATTTTTAATGTAATCTCCAAATCCGGATAAGTCGGATGTAACTGCAGGAACTCCACTTGCCAAACACTCTACAGGTGTATATCCCCATGGCTCGTAGTAGCTTGGAAAGATTCCAAGATGGCATCCCCGTACAAATTCACCATAATCTAGTCCAAACAATGGACTGGAAGTAGAAATAAAATCAGGATGGTAAACAAATTTCACCCGGTCCTCTGCTTTATTCACCAGATTAGAATTTCTCAAAAATTGCAACACTGCATCGTTGGTATCATCCACCAAATTGTGTGTGACAACACTTGGCAGATTACCCGTCTTCCAGGATTGTATGGTTCGTCTATACCTTAACCTCCAGTAATCATCCACCATATCATTGAGTGATGGTAGTCTGTGGTCTTCCTGATTGCTGGCTGCATGTTGAAATAGCTTCTTTTTCACTAATTTTAATATGGAATCACAGTTGTCATCTATTTCTTCGAGCACCGCTCTTGAGTTTAGCACATGTGGGCTAATAGAATGGACAGGTTGTTTGGTGACGATAAACATCACTACTGTCATATCCGAGTTCGCCTCTTTCATTTTCCAATTGAGCCTGGCAAGAGCTTCAAGTGCTAAGTCATAGCCTTTGTTTCTATATTCAAACCTGCCAGAAGTGAAGAAGAAAAGTGTTTTATCCAGTTCAAACGAATAGCTCTGAAAAAAATGTCCCATCACAAAGTGTTGAATCTTTGTCTTGTATTTTTGATGGATATTTTGAACTTCATGCAATACACTAAACCGCTCTATGTTAAGCCCATTAGGTAAAATTTGATCAGGTGCTCTGCCCAACAGGTGAATGCATTCCTGGCCTGTAACATCACTCACCGTAGTGAAAATATGAGAACCATGTGCACATGCCCGTTCCAATCTAACAACAGCATCAATATTAAAATTCTTTGCCTCTACTTCCCAATTCAAAAATGGTAAATGATCATAAAAGAAAGGGTCATTCATAGCCAGGTATCGCCCCAGCATAGTGGCGTGGGTAGTAAAAACCGTTTTGACAGGAATCTGTTCTTTTCGTAAATCCGGGATGGCAGTACCAGCCATCCACTCATGAAAATGAGAAATAACCTGTACTCCGTCATCCAAACAAATCCTTGTCAATTCAGACAAGAATATTTTTACCATATATCCAAATGCTAATACCTGATCCAACAATGGATCATGGTTTTTGAAATCTATATGGTGATTTTGATTGTAAAAATATTTGATATTCCCTAACTCATGCATCACAGAATAAGGATTGAACAAAACGGTTTTAGGTCTTCCAGACACAAGCCACGTACCATAATGTACTTCTAAACCCATCTCTCTCAACCGATCAACTGCTTTACTCATATTGCTATCGTCTGATTCAGCCGATTCAAAATCAGTAGCCACATTATGGTGTATGTATGGGCCTAACAACAAATAATTGTCACCCCATTTGTCTATCATAACAGGCACCTTGGATCTGATCACAGTATAAATACCTCCTACCTGATTACAAACCTCCCAGGCCACCTCGGTTAAAACCGTATTCTTCAATTGCTTCTTCTCCATACTTTAATGATTTGATAGTTATAGTAAGTGGTCAACATCTCCTTATCAACTATAAATTAGACCTTTTACTCAAGGGAGTTCCTTTCGACATGTTGATTTTTCAGTTTAGAATTTAATAAATCTATTATTAATTCAGCAACATTTCACCTGCGTGAACCAGATTTTCCGTCTTTTTTTTATTTTTTTTTTCAAAACTCAAAACTCCAATTCATCACATAAAAAAATCTGTTTCAAATCTCCAATTTTCTCCGGTCACGTTCCACCTTTTATAAATAAATAACTAGATTGTTCGGTTGAAAACTTAACTATTAAGTTTTATTACTAACCAGAGCAAAATTTATAATTCTATGAAAAGAAGAAAATTTATTGAAAACTCTTCCAAAACTATGGCGGGGCTATCAATCTTAGGTCTGTCTTCCTGCACCAACAATTCGAAAAGCCAAGACAAAAAACAAATAGAAACAGTCGAGAAAGCCGTAGCTGCCGGATTATTTTTTAAGATATCGCTAGCTCAATGGTCTCTACACAGACAACTCTTCGCTAAAGAATTGGACAACCTCGATTTTGCAGCTAAGGCACGAAGTTTTGAAATAGATGGAGTCGAATATGTCAACTCTTTTTTCAAGGACAAAGCAAAAGACAAAGTTTATTTGAACGAAATGAATAAAAGAGCGGATCAGGAAGGTGTGAAAAATGTACTTATAATGATAGATGGCGAAGGTCAACTTGCAACTACAGACGATAAAAAAAGAACAGAAGCTGTAGAAAATCACTACAAATGGGTAGATGCTGCGGTTCATTTAGGGTGTCACGCTATCAGGGTAAATGCAGCGGGTGATGGCTCGCCTGAAGATCAAAAAACTGCTGCAGTAGATGGTCTTGGCAGGCTTGCCACTTTCGGTGCAGAGAAAAACATCAATGTTATCGTAGAAAATCATGGAGGGATGTCTTCCAATGCAGAATGGCTGACAGACGTGATGAAGCAAGTGAATTTACCCAACTGTGGTACACTGCCTGATTTTGGCAACTTCTGTATTTCGAGAGGTAAGGATGCTGATGGCAAAACAATCTGTCAAGAAGAATACGATAAATATAAAGGAGTAGAACTAATGATGCCTTTTGCCAAAGCAGTAAGTGCTAAAACCCATGATTTTGATGCCAACGGAAATGAATCAGAAATCGATTATAAAAAAATGATGTCTTATGTAAAAGATGCAGGATACACCGGATATGTAGGCATAGAGTTTGAAGGAGGAAATGTAAGTGAAGAAGAAGGAATCATTCTTACCAGAGACTTACTGAAAAAAGTAGGTTCAAGCCTGAGCTAAAACGAAAAATACAGTACACATACAATAAACAAAATCATGAAAAACAAATTCTTAATTATATGCCTGATCGCCTCATCGCAATATGTGCTGGGACAAACTAAAGACCCAAAAGACACGGAAGTATGGGAACCTGAACCAAGAGTAGTAAAAACAACCAGCATGGCAGCTCCACCAGAAGATGCCATTGTGCTATTTGATGGAAAAAACCTGGATGAATGGGTTTCGGTAAAAGGTGGCAAGGCGAAATGGGACCTTAAAGACAATGCCATGATTGTAAATGGTACAGATGGCATAAAAACAGTGAGGTCATTTGGAGATGCGCAAATTCATATCGAATGGCGAACTCCAGCTGAAGTAAAAGGTGATGGCCAGGGGCGTGGCAACAGTGGTATTTTTCTGCAATCCAATTATGAGCTTCAGGTTTTGGACAGCTACGGAAACAGAACTTATTCCAACGGACAAGCTGGTGCTATCTACAAGCAGACTATGCCACTGGTAAATGCATCTAAGGGGCCGGGAGAATGGCAGGTTTATGATATTATCTATAAAGCTCCGGTATTTAATGATGATGGCATAAAAGTATCATCAGCATATATCACTGTGTTTCACAACAATGTACTGATTCAAAACCATACCGAAATAAAAGGTACTACTCCATATGTCGGACTGCCACAAAACAAGGCCCACGGGAAATTACCTCTTATGTTACAGGATCACTCCAACCCAGTGAGCTATCGAAATATTTGGATTAGGGAATTATAGATATCAGAAAGTAATTGAACGAACGATTAAACCCTCTTGTCTTATTTATTCGGATTTTGTAAGAAAGCTTTTGGTTATTTAAACTTTAGAGTCATGTAATTGATTTTTTCATAGTCTTAAATAAGTCTAATAAATCATTTCCTTGCAAACCTGACGTTCCGTTTCAATCCCGAAAACTTCGTTCTCTTTACTGCCGATTTTTTAAATATTTTTTGGAAAACTTCTTCGGTGATTTCTTCCCAATCCCGTTTGGTCATGTCTTTCAAATCCGGATGAGGGTTGAATTCCGGTTCCTGATGTGGTTTTGAAAAACGATTCCAGGGACAAACGTCCTGACATATGTCACAGCCAAAGATCCAGTCTTCAAATTTGTCTTTGAATACAGAAGGTATATTTTCTTTCAACTCGATAGTAAGGTAAGAAATACATCGACTACCATCTACGACATAAGGATCGGAAATGGCATCTGTGGGACAGGCATCCATACAAGCAGTACATGTACCACAATGGTCAGTTACAGGCAGGTCATATTCCAGTTCGAGATCGAGTATGATCTCGGCCAAAAAGAAAAATGAACCTTGCTTTTTGTTGAGTAAGAGACTGTTTTTTCCTATCCAACCTACTCCTGCTTTGGCAGCCCATGCTCGTTCATGAACAGGAGCTGAATCTACAAACACCCTACCAGCTACTTCACCAATTTTTTCTGTTATCTTCTCAAAAAACGTTTTGAGCTTGTCTTTGATCACGAAATGATAGTCTTTTCCATAAGCGTATTTGGCAATATTGTACCCGGCTTTATGTGTTAAGTCTTCAATGGGGTAATAATTGTATATAAGAGAAATAACCGACTTGGCACCTTCTACGAGTTTGGTCGGGTCAAGACGTTTGTCAAAATGATTGGCCATATAGTGCATTTGCCCGTGCATGCCTTGGTTGAGCCATTGTTCCAATCTCGGAGCTTCTTCTTCCAAAAAACCGGCTTTAGCTATACCACAAAAGTCAAAGCCCAATTCTTTGGCAAAGAGTTTGATTTTTTGTGCATTTGCAAGTGGAGTGGATGGCTTCATAAATTATAAAAAAGGAACGTCATGTTTTCAAATATGATCATTTTTTTACACTTCCAGAGTTTGACGGCCCGGAGAGTTATCAAAGTATATTTTTCCATGCGGCAAAAACATTTGCTTTTTTAAAATCATGAGATGCCTGCCTTTACAGGTATGACGAATACAGAAGGTGAGTCATTACCTCTGCGTAGGTGAAGGCCGCACAGTAGAAATATTGCCATTGTTTATTCTGTTTTTCTTTACTGATTGTACAACAATAAGTAATCCCTTGATTACAATTTACCTTTAGAAAAAAACATCATTTTTAGCAATCCAATATTGATCATCAAAATTAAAATCAGGGCAGGTAGTCCTCCCAGATTGGATAGCATTTTGATGCCTCCTACACCTGCCATGCTTATCATGGTGTAGGCTACTGTGCCAATGGTCAACCCCCAGGCTATTTTGATGATCACCGGAGGGCTTGGAGAAGTAGGGGATATGCCTGTGGAACTGATGCCGCTCATCGCTTCTGTATTCGAATCTGCTGCTGTCACATACGACAAGAAAGCCGTGAATAAAAAAACGCCAGCAATGATTTTTGAAAAAGGAACCGTTTCGAAAATTTGATAAATAATGGCTTCCGGCCCTTCTTTGGATAGCACCATTCCCAAATCCATTCCCTGATTTAGAAAAATATCAATGGCTGTGCCACTAAATAAAGACATCCAAATGATACCGAACACAGAAGGGATAATCCAATTGAAGAGTAGGAATTGACGGATGGTATATCCATAGGATAATTTCCCTAAGAAAAGGGCAGTAATGGGTGCCCATGCCAGCCAGTTTGCCCAGTTGAAAGTTGTCCAGCTTTTTGGCCAGGGATCGTCGGGATAGGCGATAGATAGAGTGCCATACTCAAAGAAATGAGTTGCATAAATCCAAAGCCCCTCTGCTGATAGTTTGACAATTGAGAAAATATTGCTGGTTACCAGAATAAAAAGAGCCAATGCCATGAAAATTTTAGCATTGATATCTGACAAAATACGAATGCCTTTCATCAGACCTGAGACTGCTGACAGGATAAACGAAAATACTATGGTCAGAGTAAGCACCAACAACAACCAGGTTGGATTCCAATTCAACAGGTAGTTGAAACCACCAGACAATGTGAGTATTCCTGCTCCGAGAGAAGCAGCCATACCGGCAACCAAAGCATACAAGCAGATGCCATCGATCCCGGAACCAAGCCATTTTATATTTTTTTTACCAAAAAAAGGAAACAAAGTGGATTGAAGACTAAAGGGTAGATTTTTATTGTAAAATGCTATGGCAAATACTACAGCAGGCACGGCATAGATGGCATAAGGAATAAAGCTCCAGTGCAGGTACATCACAGACATGGCAAATGCTCCGGTAGCCTGAGAGTTTGGTATCAGACCCGAAAACTTTGGTGGAGAAACTATGTGATAAATGGGCTCGGCCGTACCCCAAAATATGATTCCCGTGGCAATGGTAGTACACAATACTATGGAAAACCATTGCCATTTGTTCAGCATGGGTATGGCATCTTTTCCACCAATTCTATTTTTTGAGACCGGATGAAAATAAAGCATCATACAGCTTAAAAACATCAGAAGTGTGCCCACGCTGAATAGCCAACCAAACTTGTTGATGATGAAATTGTTGATGGCTATGGTAGATTCAAAGAATGCCTCCTGATCTAAAATACTATAGACCAACGCTGTAAGCAGCAGAATGAATGCTGGCCAGAATACTTCGTGTCGGAATTTTGAGAAAAAATGCAAAAGGTTAATTCTGTTGTTTGTCTGTTTAGTCACTCACTTAAGCTTCTTCGGCTCTTTGTGGCCTGAGGGCATCCCTCACTGTGATCATGTCTTTTTCATCCACAATCAGATAAGCGATTGAGTGCATTTCGGAAAAGTCTTCAGCACCATGACCATGACTACTTAGTTTTTCTCTTGTGGCAAACTCACCCAGATGAATGCTGTGGTGAGCCGCAGTGCCCTTGGCATGTCCGCCATGAAAATCCCAAATCAGTTTTATCTTTCTATCCATAATGTGCTAAAGTAAAAGAAGCTTTAGCTAACATCCAAAAGTTTGTATCAGATAGCAAAGGTCATTTATGGTCGGGACAAAGTTTTATTGTTTCTCTAAAGATTCAATCTCACGCATGACTGCATCTGCCTCAGCGAGTTTTTCATCTCCAAGTTTTCGATTGGTGTGCGAAAGTTCAAAAGCTACTTTAGTCAACTTTTCGTATTTGAGTTGCAGCTTTTCCTTTTGCGTTTTCTTTTTAAATAATCCGAACATGGTTTGTCAATTAAAAAGTTGATTCAAAACTTTCTTTCTATGCTGAAAGATGTTTTTGAGTTGTTTTCTTATGAATATTTTTTCTACGATAATGCCTATGAACCAAAACGGAATTTTGTAAGAAACTTTGTCTTTGACTAAAATGCCACCTTCTGTCGGCCCGAATGAATGCTCATGATGCCACATGCTGTATGGGCCATAACGCTGCTCATCTACAAACAGGTTAGGTTCATTCACGTAAGTGATTTCTGTCACCCATCCCGACTTTATTCCGGGAAGTAATCCTATTTGATACGTAATGATTTGTCCCTGATACATTTTTGATGGTTCTCCTGAGGTAATTTTGAATCCCATATGCTCAGGGGTGATTTTTACCAGATTCTTGGGTGATGAAAAAAACTCCCATGCTTCTTCAAGGCTGATGGGTAGTTTTTGCTCAGTTGTCAATGTAAAAATACCGGAGTGCTTCTTGAATGATAATTCTGTTTCTAAACTCATATCTCACATTGCTATGCCTGATTTGTAAGTACTAATAGCCCTGTCTCTTGCAACGGAATGATCAACTATTGGTTGAGGGTAATTTAGCGAGTTAAATTCAGGAAGCCACTTTTTTATGTATTTCAGGTCTGGGTCAAATTTTTTCAATTGGATAGTAGGATTGAAAACTCTGAAATAGGGAGCAGCATCGCAACCGCAACCTGCCGCCCACTGCCAGTTGCCATTGTTGGAGGACAGCTCATAGTCCAGCAGTTTTTCTGCGAAATACGCTTCTCCCCATCGCCAGTCTATCAGCAAATGCTTGCACAAAAAACTGGCAACCACCATCCTTACCCTGTTGTGCATAAACCCGGTTTGATTCAGTTGATTCATGCCAGCATCTACCATTGGATAGCCAGTCTCTCCATTGCACCATGCTTTGAACTGCTGCTCATTATTTAACCACTTGATGTTGTCGTATTTTGGTTTGAAACTTTGATGAACAACCTGTGGAAAATAAAAAAGGATCATCATGAAAAACTCACGCCAAATCAGTTCACTTAAAAATACCTGATTGGTTTTTGCGGCAATTTGTACCACTTGTCTCACACTAATTGTTCCAAACCGCAGGTGTGTTCCCAGCCTTGTTGTTCGATCCAGGTATGGAATGTCCCGGTATTGATCATATTGTTTTATGTATTCTTTTTCAAACGGACTGACATCAATCTCACTTTTTGAAAAACCTAACTCCTCTAATGTTGGAAAACTGAAATTCTTTTTGAAAAAATGATTAGAAAGACCTTCTGAGCTAAATGGAAGAGTGTTTTTTTCAATAGAAAATTTCTCCAGCCACTTGTTTTTGTAAGGAGTGTAAATGGTATAAGGAGTCCCGTCAGCTTTTGTTATTTCACCCTTTTCAAAAATCACCTGATCTTTAAAGGTATGGAATCCTATTTTCTTCACTTCTAATAATTGCTGAACTTCCTTATCTCTATTCAGTGCATAGGGTTCATAATCATGGTTGGTGAAGACTTCTTGAATTTCGTATTGATCCAATATTTTTTTCCAGGCTTCTAAGATGTGGTCATGCTTGATGAATAAGGAAGAATTAACTTTTTGAAGCTGTTGGTTGATGCCTTTCAGGGTATTATGGATAAAACTTACCCTTGCATCGTCTTTTGGTAAACCGGAAAGAATTTCTTTGTCAAAGATGAAAATTGGGAGCACTGGAAGTCCCGAACGGAGAGCCATAAAGAGGCCATGGTTGTCATGCAACCTAAGATCTCGTCTAAACCAAAAAACGTTTATTTTTTCTGACATTCAACAACTAAGATAGTCCTCCTGAGTGCTTTGGGCAAGTGGAGCTTTCTTTTTTGAATCATTACCCGTGAATGGTTTCTGATTTGCCGTAGTTTTGAATGATTTGTCCTTCCTGTTCCAATAGGTCTTTCCACTGCTGATCAACATCAATTCCTTCTCCATACTTGCGGGCAAAACCTAAAAAAGTAGTGTAGTGACCTGCTTCGCTGATCATCAATTCATGGTAAAACTTTGACAATTCTTCATCCTTGATGTTTTCTGACAGTACTTTAAAACGTTCGCAACTGCGTGCTTCTATCATAGCTGAAAACAGGAGCCTGCCCACCAGACTTTGTTGACGGCTTCCGCCTTTAATGCCTACTTTAAACAGTTCATTGACATAACTGTCCTTGCGTTCACGACCTAGGGAGTAACCTCTTTTTTTGATGATGTCATGGACCATTTGAAAATGTACCAACTCTTCTTGTGCCAGAAGCAACAGATCAGTCACTAAATCTGTATGCTCAGGATTGAGTGAAATAATGGTAATGGCATTGGTGGCTGCCTTTTGCTCGCACCATGCGTGATCGGTCAAGATTTCTTCAATGTTTGTTTCAACCAGTGTAGCCCATCGAGGGTCTGTAGCCAATTTTAATCCGAGCATAAATGTTTTATTGATGGAAGTGAATTCTAAGCAAAAATAGGTCTTTATTAGAGTTGTTTTGTTTTACAAAATATGATTTATTTGGGCACGTCTCTTACTGAATACAACTAAGGAAGGATTGAGACGATCAACTGTAAAAATTGCTTGATTGTATGGCTTTATTCCCTTAATGTAAATCCAAAATTCCAAATATTTCATTGTAGGGGCTTGCAATGTCAATTATTTCAAACTTAGGATTTATTTGTTTTTTTAAAGTTGCGAGTGTGTTTTTTGATCTTCCATCAGAAGTGACAAAATATGTGATGGTTATATCTAAATCAGCTTGTGCAAACAGCTTTGAGTCATTGGGTATAATTGCTCTGGGTTCAAGTTTTGCTTTGCTAACCTTATTTTCTGTAAATATTACTTGAGCAAATTCTCCTGTTCTTTGCGCCTGATCTAAGTTAAACGGAATGATTTGAACATTACGGAGTGGTAATTCGTCAATTTTACCTTTTACACAATACTCAGCTATGGAAATGGTAGAAACTTTAAGAACAATTTCATTCTCTAAAAAGTAGCGAAAGTATCCTTTTGCATTGTTATGAAGGTTGTCTTGGTCATTTAGTAAACGAACAAAGAAACTTGTATCAAGTAGAACACTATGCTTCATAACCTCCCCTCATATTTGATATCCAATCATCCGTGTCAATTCCCTGCCAACTTTTCTTCGCTTTATTTATTAGCAGTGATAGATAGTCAGAATCATACTTTGGATTATAGTTTATAAGCTCGATTAATTTCAAGGTTTTAGTATCAATTTCACCAGTTTCAACATTTTGTTTTCCTGATGCACGAACACCATATTTTTTATAAAGCAAATTTTCTTCTTGTTCCATTAAAAAATCCTGAACCGTTTCAATAGCTAAATACCCATAGTCTTCTGTATCAATGTGGATATTTGCTTTACTTTTACCTCCTGCATCTTTTAAAATTCCATAGAAATAAAGTTCAGCGTCAACCCAAGTATTTTCTGTTCTAAAGAATTTGGTAAACGGATTTATCGAAAGCTCAATGTCTTTTTTTATAGAAGTACTAAATTGAAATTCGTAATTTTTTTGTTGTGAAAGCTGTTGGATGTTTTCTATTGCACGTGCAGTTTTTAAATCAAGAAAGTCGATAGAATTTGTTTCCTGAATTTGGGTCAATATGGCACTAAAACCAATAATATATTGAATCGGGGTTTTGAAAATGTGTTTAACAGAACCTTCTTGAATATCATAGGTGATCAGTGGTCTATCTTTTTTGTTATTTGGGTATAGTAAATCTTCAACATTTTGCAATATGCTTGCAATATGCTTGATGTCGTAATTTTCAGGTTTTAAGTCCAAATTACCTGATTTGCCAACAACTCTGATTTCTATATCACCTATTTTGTCCACTATACAGAAGTATGCTTTATAACGTATAACTTTACTTTACCCATTGCAAATTAATTGAAAATTCTCTGAAATGAGGCTGTGAGCTGTTTTTTATTAGGTTTTGAAAAAAATCACAATCTTTACCGGACAGGTATTTCCAATTGTCAGTAAAAAACAAAAAGTCAAGACGATTTACGTTTTGACTTTTTGCTTTAAAAAGAGGAACAACTTAATTCACCATTTCTTTCATGCCGAAAGCTGTCATAAAATCAACATATCCTTCTTTAACTTGTTCATTTGCCTTTTCTATGATTGTTCCTGTCATTCCATCAACTACAGTTCTTAATGGCCGCTGGCCTTTGGACGTGTCAATAAGCTTAAGGATAGCATCAGGAATCATTTGTGGGTCTGGCTTCATAGTTTCGAACATCTGTCCCATGCCAATTCCAATTTGTTCCGGTATTTTAGCCAAATCTCCATAGCCGCTGGTTACATCCTGATCTGACCCGTAAGTAGTTTTACCAAAAATTTCTGTTGGAAATGCTCCCGGCTGAATTAAAACCACATCTACACCCAAGGGTTTTACTTCGTAGTGCAACCCTTCGGTGAGCCCTTCTACAGCAAATTTAGTACTGTTGTAAATGGTCATGAAAGGAGCGGAAAAACGACCTAGCCCACTGGAAGTGTTAATAATTAAACCGTCTCCTTGCTTTCTCATTTGCGGTAAACTTGCTTTAATCACTCTCCATGTTCCCTTTACATTGACATCAAACATTTTTTCAAAGTCATCTTCAGTGTATGCCTCAGTAATTCCACCTCCAAAATATCCGGCGTTGTTCACTACCACATCCAGCTTACCTTCTTTAGAAATAATTGATGCAATCACCTCTTTTACATTTTCAGCATTGGTTACGTCCAGTTCAACAACCGTAATGTTGGTTATAGATGAAAGTTCTTTCGCTTTGTCAGCATTACGACCGTCAATGTCTCGCATGGAAGCATAGACGGTATATCCTTTTTTGGCTGAACTTTTTGCTGTTAGGTAACCAAACCCACTGTTGGTCCCTGTAATAAATACAATTTTATTTTCCATTCTTTCGTTTTTATATTTGTATCTGTTACGAAAAGTGACTTTTAATAGTTACTAAATGTAACTATTAAAAGTCAGGTTTTAAAAAAAGTTGTTGAAATGAAGTAACAAAAAGCACCAACGTCATGAAAACGGTTGATTGTAAATGTCCTTTAACAATGTCTTTGAATGTTATTGGTGGTAAGTGGAAGCCATTGATAATTTATAATCTGGAAAAGTCAAATATGAGATTTGGGCAGTTGGATGATGCCATTATGGGTATTTCGAGAAAAGTGCTGACGGCACAGCTCAATGAATTGGTCAATGACAAACTGATTTTACGGACGGCATTTGCCGAAACACCTCCCAGAGTGGAATATAGCCTCACCGATAAAGGCAGGGAGTTAATACCTATTCTCCGAAGCATTGCAAAGTGGGGGAGTTATTTGGTTGAGTAATTGCAGGAAAAACTTGATCTATTTAGTTTTTTCAAAATAATGAAATAAAAAAGCACTTCCCATAGAGAAGTGCTTTTAAGAATTGGACAAAGGTTTTATTTCAACTGATTCCCAACTTTCTGTTGATTTTAGAAAAGAACAGGTACATGACCGGTACAATCACCAGGGTAAGGAATGTAGCGAATGTTAATCCAAAAATAATTGTCCAGGACATAGGCCCCCAGAATGCCACATTGTCTCCTCCCATGTAAAAATTGGCGTTGTAATTTTGGAAGAACTGAAGGAAATCGATGTTGATCCCAACCGCTAAAGGAATTAAACCAAGTATGGTGGTAATTGCAGTCAACAGCACTGGTCTCAACCTGGTAGCTCCCGCCTGTATGATGGCTTGAATAATTTCATCAAAAGGCAATTTTTCGTTCGTACCCAATTCTGCTCTTCTCCTGCTCCTGCTCAACTCTATAAAGTCAATCAATACAATAGCATTGTTCACGACTATTCCAGCCAAAGAAATAATACCTATCATAGTCATCATTACTGAAAATTCCATTCTGAATATAATCAGGCCAAGAAATACACCAATGGTACTAAGCACAACAGATATCATGATAATAAATGGAGATGTTACCTTGTTGAACTGGGATACAATGATCAGGAAGATCAGAAATACGGCAATCAACAGTGCTTTACTCAAAAAAGCCATTTCTTCTGCTTGCTTTTCCTGCTCTCCACCAAACTTAAACTCATATCCCGGAGGCATTTTAAAGTCAGCCAGTAGTTCTTTCAATTGATCGTTTACATCCGTAGCGTTGTACCCGCTTTCTACATTGGAAGTCAGGCTGATCACACGATCAAGGTCTTTACGCTTGATGGAACCAAAAGTAGAACTGATTTCAGCCTTGGCTACTGATGAAATCGGAACGCTATGCATTTCTCCACTGGTTTGGTTTCTAAACACAACACTTTTGTTCATAAGGGCATCAACATCGTGACGGTATTTTTCCTGAAGCCTGAGTTGTATTTCATAATCGTCCTCACCTTCCTTATACTTGGATATTTCTTTACCAAATAGAGATGTACGTACCTCCATAGCAATGGTACTGGTAGATAGTCCAAACCTTCGTGCCTTTTCTCTGTCAATATTCACTATCAACTCAGGCTTACTGGTTTCCATGTCTGATTTGAGTCTCTCGATTCCTTTGATACCTGACTCATTGATGACTTTGGTCATTTGCTCGGCAACTGCTATGAGCTGGTCAAATTCTTCCCCGGAAATTTCAATACTAATGGGTTTTCCTACAGGAGGGCCATTTACATCTTTATCAACCACCACAGATACGCCCGGGTAATCTTTTATGGATGCCCTGAGCGTATCCAAAATTTCTTTTGTATCAACACCACCCCGATCTTTGAATTCCACGAAATTGATCATGATTCTACCCTTGTTTGGTGTGTCTTTCTGACCAAAAGCAGTTTGATCCAAAGGATCTGCTGTTCCCTCACCAACATTGGCAATGACTGACTCTACCACACTCCCATAGGGCTCAACCACGTCAAGTACTATGTCTTCTATTTCCTTGGAAAATTTATTGGTTGTTTCAATGTCCGTTCCTACTGGATATTCGATAAATACATTGACATACTTTGGAGGAGTTTCAGGAAAGAAGTTGACTTTTGGTGGAAATACTACCATTAACGCAAAAGAAAAGAACAACAGTATTACTGTTCCCCAAAAGAAAAAATGTGGGTTACTACCTTTGAAGGCATAAGTCAACAGGCTTTTGTACAATCTTTCCAGCCAGGGCAAAAATGAGTTTTGAAAGACTCTGGAAATAGGTGCCAGAATGTAAACATTCGTAAGGATCAATAGTCCCAACATGATGGATAGATTTCCTAAGACCGTCATTTTGATGACGAGCAAAAGAGTACCAAATATCAATGCTATTCCGGTGTACATCCAGGTTTTTTTATGATTGATCGCTTCACCTGAATCCAGTTTCATAAACACTGCAATCAAAACAGGATTGATTACTAAAGCGACAAACAAAGAAGATCCCAAAGTGACCATCAGAGTAATGGGAAGGTATTTCATGAATTCCCCCATAATTCCAGGCCAAAAAGCCAACGGAAGGAATGCTGCCAGGGTAGTGGATGTGGATGCGATGATTGGCAAAGCAACTTCGCCTACTCCGTTTTTAGTAGCTTCAAAAGCAGAATAGCCTTCTTCTCTGAGTCGGTAAACATTTTCCACCACTACAATGCCATTATCCACCAGCATACCCAATGCCATAATAAGAGAAAAGAGTACCATCATATTGATAGTAATGCCAAAAGCTCCCAGAATCATAAATGACATAAACATGGACAATGGAATTGCAGCTCCCACAAATAGTGCGTTACGGGTGCCTAAGAAAAACAACAACACCATTACAACCAGAAGCACTCCTGAAATAATGTTGTTTTCAAGACTTTCAACCATGTCTCTGGTTTGCTCAGACTGATCACCAGTAATATTTATATTGATGTCTTTTGGTAACTGTCCGTTCTCTCTGGCAGCATCTATGATCTCATGGATTTTATCATTTGCTATTAGTAAGTTTTCTCCACTTCTTTTGATCACATCTACCATCACCACAGGTTTTTTCTCCAACCTTGCATAACTATGGGCTTCTTTGTAGTCGAACTCTACTTCAGCTATGTCCTTCAAGTAAACAATATTTCCCTTTTCGGCCTTTACTACTATATCCAGCAATTCGCTTGGAGATTCAAATTCTCCTACTATTCGCAAAGAACGACGGATAGTTCCCTCTTTTACATTTCCTCCGGAGAAAGTAACGTTTTCGTTTTTCACGGCATTTTCGATATCTCCAAAATTGACTTCACGGGCTTCCATCTGGTACGGATCTACATTGATCCGTACTTCCTTTTCATCTACACCCCGGATTTCTACACGAGACACCTCTTTCAGCTTTTCAATTTCATCTTCCAGATATTCCGCACGGTCGTTCAGTTCTTCTATGCTGTAATCACCCGACAAATTGATGTTCATCACCGGAACCTCGGAAATATTCATTTCAAATACGTCGGGATCGTTTTCAAGGTCAGTAGGTAAGTCAGCTTTGTCCACTGCATCTTTTACTTTTGTCAATGCATCATCAATGTCTGTATCGGAGGTAAATTCTATAATAATAGTAGAATAATCCTGAACGGATGTTGACTTGATATCTTCTACATCATCAATGATATTCAGTTCTTTTTCAATCGGTCTGGTGATAAGATTTTCCATATCCACAGGCGAGTTGCCGGGATGGGCAGTTCCTACATATACGATTGGCTGAGATACTTCAGGGAAACTCTCTTTTGGTAGATTGATATAAGCAGAAATCCCCATGACAATCACCAATATTGTCAATACAAAAACGGTAGTTTTGTTATTGATTGAAAGGGTGGTCAGGCCAAATTCCTTCTCTACTTTTTTAGACGATATTTCTTCCATGTTTTTGAATTATATTGTTTGGAAAGAATTCAGATTAGTTATTTGAATTTAGGCTCACAAGTACACCTTCAGCTAAGTCTCGAACCCCTTTGTTCGCTATTTTTTGACCGGGGTTGATTCCAGACAAAATCTCAGTTGCGTTGTTGTAACTAACACCTGTTTCGATATGGGCTTTTTTGGCAACCAACTCTGAACCTTCCTTCACTATATTAAATACATAGCTACCTTTGCTGTCTTTGAGAATCACCATGGTAGGCACTGTGATGGCTTCTTCATTGATATAATCCTTAAGTTTCAATACTACAACCTGATTAGGTCTAATTGAACTAAATCCGGAAGGCACGGCAACCTGAATTTCAAATGTTCTGTTTTGGCTATTGATCACTTGCCCCACAGAAGTGATGGTCGAAACAATGGTCTTATTTTGTGATGGGAAATGTACATCTACTTCATCACCTGATTTGAATACTCCTATAAACCTTTCAGACACATCCGATCTGATATATACATCATTTGGATTTACAATTCTAAAAAGTGGCATTCCGGGTTGGGCAATCTCGCCTTCTTTGGCAATCACTTCATCAATACTTCCATCGAATGGTGCTTTGATAATTGCCTGATCTAACTGAGAATTTAAAGTTGCGAGTTTCCTTTCCAAAGACTCATAGTTGTTTTTACTCTGAAGATATTGAATCTCAGTTCCAATATTTTTCTTCCACAAATTGGCTTGTCTTTCATATACGGTCTTAGAAAGTTCCATTGAGGTTTCTAATTCTTCAATATTGTTTCTGATGATGCTGGCATCAAGAGTAAGTAGTGTCTGTCCCTTTTGTACTTTCTGACCTTCTTTTACCAAAATGCTTTTGATTTTTCCCGGAATCTCCGGGCTTACAGTTACATTTTTTCTCGATTCTACAGAGCCTCTTACTTCAACTTTGTGTTCAAAATATTTTTTTTCTGCATTCAATGCAGTAATCAGCGTTTTCTTGATTTCTTTTTTTCCAAAATCAGGATCAAGTGCTGCAATTTCCTTTTCCAAATTAGAAATTTTGGTGCTTAGATCCTTTAGTTCTGATTGAGCATTTTTAAGCTCTTCTTTCTTTTTTTCGACCTCAGGTTTGTTATCACATCCTGTGGCAATTATAAGAGTCAATCCAATTATTAGTAATATATTTTTCATCGGTTTGGAGTATGTTTGAATTTAAAATTTTTAGTCAGTTATTTATACAATTCACCCAGTGCCTTTTGCAATTCTACCCTTGAAACTAAGGCTTCAAAGAATGCATTGTAATAGTTAGTTTGGGATTGTTTGAGCGAAGCATCAGCATCCAATACTTCAGAGTTGGAACCCACACCTTCCTTATATTTAATCTCCGTGGTTTCATAAATATTCCGAGCCAGCTCCATGTTTTCCTTTTGAGCATTCATGTTGTCGATGCTTTTATTATAATCGCTGATGCTCTGCTCTATTTCAAGGTCGATACCTACCATTGCTGAACTGATATCATTTTCGATTTGCTCAGCCTTGTATTTTTTCTGTTGAGCCTGAGCACTTTTTCTCATCCCATCAAAAATCTGCCAGTTCATGCCAACACCAATTACACCCAATCTATGCCATGGATGTTCGTTCAGGTCGAACAGTCCTCCGAATTTTTGAGTACCTGTGTTTGCGCCATAAGTGGCATAAAGATTCACTTTTGGAATGTATTGAGATTTGGTGTTTTTCAAATCCAAATTGTTCAATGTTTTTTGAGTTTGTAAACTGGAATATTCTATTCGGTTTTCATAGTTGAAATTATCTACCTTTTCTACGTGTTTATCCAATACTACATTATCAATTTTATCCGTCAATTCTATTTGAGCATTCAAATCAAATCCAGCTTGAAATTTGAACAGTGATTCACTAATTCGGAGCATTTTATCCAGATGATCTTTTTCTACTTTCACATTGTTGTGCTCCACTTTGATACGATCTACATCGATTTGTTCTACGAAACCATTCTGATACATTATTTTGGTATCGGTAAGTAAAGAATCCAATCGGGTATAATTTTTAGTTACCAATTCGGCCATCTCCCTGTTGATCAATACGGTATAATACGCCTTAGTGACTGCCTCCACTACATCAATGGTTGTTTTTATATGTGCTTTCCTTGACAGTTCAGTATAGATACGAGCTGCTTGCAAACCAACGAAAAACGAACCGTCAAAAATCATTTGTTCTACCCTCAATGAAGCCAATCCGGTATAGTTTACACCAAAAGCCAATGCTCCCACTTCATTGGGGTCGCCACTGGGGTCAAAAGCATTGGCCGGGACAAAGGCTGTTTGGATGTTATGATTGTTGACCAAATCAAGGTTGGCAAATACCTGGGGTAGCCCATCAGCCAATATCTCATTTATCTGCTTCTGAGATATTTTGTTTTCCAGATCAGCATTTAATATTTCTGTATTGTTTTTGATGGCATAATCAATCGCTTCCTGCAAACTATATTGCTGCGGATTGGTTGGTTGCTGTGCCGATGCTTTTATCACTACAAGCGATAAAAACAATAATAATAGGCAAATTGGTTTTTGAGTTTTAAGCATTTCCTTTTGGTTTCGTTAGGTCATCATAAATTTTTAGTCCTTTTGGTGTTAATACACCATGTACAAAATGGTCAAACAGTGCTAGCTGGACTTCTTTAAAATCAAATTTGTTTCTTGGGAAAATTTTTTCGTCGAATGACATTTGTACCTGTTCTATTCTGAATTTGGCGAGGATTTCTGCATTGATTTCTTGCCTGAAAATTCCTTCTGTTTTGCCTTTTTCAATTGTGTTCAGTATGGTATTAAAAATAAAATCGTTTTTATAATCCATCCACATACTCCAGGATTGTGGATGGTACTTCTGTACGTCAAAAATCAGGGAAGGATTTATTTTGTTGAAATTCTCTCTCAAACATTTGGACATCTGAACCAACGCACTTACCAGATTGCCTGATTGTTTCATTGCAGCTTCAAATTCACTTTTGTCTTTTTCAATAGTGTTTCTGGTAATTTGGTAAACCATATCATCCTTATCCTTAAAGTACTGATAAATGGTTTTTTTTGAAATCCCCAGCTCTCTTGCAATTTCATCCATCGAAATACTTCGTATTCCATATTTATTGAATAATGCGTCTGCTTTCTCCAGTATATTTTCTGCTACATTCAATCTTTCTCTGTTAAAAAACTAAGGAAACTTTTGATTCATTTATAGTTTCCGATGCAATTTTACGACAAGACTTTTAAAAGGTTATTAAAATTTAAAAAAATAATGATTTGTTAATAATTGGATGTTGATGAATTGCTACAAGTGCAGGTAGAAGGGCTTTAAGAGTTCGATGTAATCTTCTGTAAATTCATTTTGTTTATTTCTAATATGTAGTTCTTTGACGTTTTCTTTTAAAGAAGGTTTTTTTGTTATCTCAACTATTTTTCTAAACACAATATTTCCCGGCTTGTTCTTTATTACCAACTCTTCTACAGCATACAAACCATGTTGATTGGCAACTTCGATAATTTGGTTGGCTTCATATTCAGGATAAATAACGAAGGCATGCCCATCTTCATTCAACATTTTATTAATTGTCATCAGCAGCATTTCCTGAGGAAGATTCTGATCATGTATGGCCAGGTTTTTGGCTACATTTTCAGACTTAAAATTTTTTTTGAAGAATGGAGGATTTGAAATGATCAGATCAAAAGAGTGATCGCATTTTTTAACGAAATCCTTGATGTCCAACGGATGTATAGTTAATCTATTTTTCCATTTTGAGTTTTGAAAATTGTATTGAGCCTGGTTGGCGGTGAGTTTATCTATTTCAACGGCCTCTATAGGGCAAGCATATCGTTGTGCCAGCATCAGCGACAACAATCCGGTACCGCTACCAATATCAAGAATTCGTTTGGGGGAACTGCTGCTAACCCAAGCACCAAGAATGCATCCTTCTGTGGTCACTTTCATGGCACAATCTCCTTGTTCTATCCTAAACTGCTTGAATTGGAAGTAAGAATTTCCCAATGGGTAATAGAAGTTGGGTGTCTATATAGATCTAAATGTAACGCTCGTTGTATTTTTTCACCAGATCAGGCAGATCAGAATAATTCAAATCTTCCTGACTCACTCTAAATAGTAGGACAGGGTCATGCTGAAAAATATCTAACAATTGAGCACGGAGTTTTTTAGGTTCAGAGTAGATCGTCCACAAGACACCCGTGTTTGATTCTCTGATAATGAACGTCTCTATCAAATTAGAACTTCCGGCTCCTGATGAAGAACCATGGATACTGGAATAAGAATCTCCACCAACATACACTGAAGAATAGTGTTTGTAAAGTGTCAAATCTCCACTTTCAATAACCTGCACAAAATCTACCGGAATAATGCCACTGGTAACAGATGTACGTGAATCAATTTTGAAATTGTGGATAACAATAAAACTGTCTTTTTCAACTACAAAACCTTTTACCTCTGAGGCTTTGATTTTCATCTCTTTAGAAGAATCGTTTTCCTTAAATTTGAACTTAGGGTTTTGCGAATAACCATAAGAAATAAGTCCTTCTACAGAATTGCCACTTTCATCAAAATACTTTCCGAATTTCCACGAGTTATGGTGTTGTGCCCGAGTGCTCAATGAAATGAGATATAGGATAATTGATAATGTGATATTGATCTTCATGGTGCATGCTGTTGAATATGGTTCACCCAATATATCAGGTTGCTTTGGCTAATGCAACTATTAAGTATAAAACAACTAATTAAAACACATTATTGCGAGCTACCTGTCGGTGCGAAGACCATTTGCCTCGTACTCAATATCAGGAGGAAGGTTGGGTTGTGTGGCTGCTTCCACTGCCAGTTGATCGCAGCGTTCGTTTTCCGGTATTCCGGCATGGCCTTTCACCCATTTAAATTTTACCTTTTGTAGTTTGTACACAGGAATGAATCGTTTCCATAAGTCTGCATTTTGTTTCCCTTTAAATCCCTTTTTCACCCAACCCCAAAGCCAGCCCTTTTCTACAGAATCTACTACATACTTGGAGTCAGAATAAATCAGTACTTCTGTATTGGTTTTTTTTAGCGCTTCCAGCCCGGCTATTACAGCCAGCAATTCCATTCTGTTGTTGGTGGTCTTTCTATATCCGCCTGATATTTCTTTGCGATGGTTACCCGAAAGCAAAACTGTACCAAATCCACCCGGACCCGGATTTCCTCTGGAAGACCCATCTGTATAAATCGTTACCATATAATTATCCGAGGGCAAATTGAGTTTTAAAAATTTTGATTGAAATTGATAATAAAATAATACCGAACACTTTCCTTAGAATATTGAAGCCTGCTGATCCCAGTTTTCTTTCCAGCCAGTTGGATGATTTTAGTACCAGATAAATCAGTACTACATTGATGGCTATACCAATCAAGATAGTGTAAAGATCAAATTCTGCTCTAAGTGAAATCAGTGATGTCATAGTGCCGGGACCTGCTATCAAAGGAAAAGCAATAGGAACAATAGAAGCCGTATTGGTTACTTCATCAGGGTCAGACTTGAATAGCTCTATACCCAATACCATTTCCATTCCTATCAAAAACATAATAAGTGCTCCTGCAACAGCAAATGACCCAATATCGATTCCAAAGAGATTCAGAATGGTCTCCCCCACAAAAAGGAACAATACCATAATAGCTCCGGCTACAATAGTGGCTTTGCCGGATTGGATATGGCCTACCTTTTTTCGCAAATTGATGACTATAGGGACATTACCAATAATATCAATTACAGAAAACAGTATTAATGAAACCGATAATATTTCTTTCACACTTCCCATGGGTTAAAAATTGAGATTGCAAAGGTATAATTATTGAAAACAATAGTCATACATAAATGTGATATCTACCGGGCATACATATTTAAGTACTTTGGCATCTCCCACAGAATCGTTTTTTAGGTTATCACCTGCCGATTTTCTAACTTGCGCAACTTATGAAAAGACCATTTATAGTCCTGTATGAAGACAACCATCTACTGGTGGTGGATAAAGAACCCGGTGTACTTGTACAGGGAGATAAAACAAAGGATAAACCGCTGTTGGACTATTGCAAAGACTACATCAAAGAGAAATATGGTAAGCCCGGAGATGTGTTTTTGGGCTGTGTGCATAGACTGGACAGGCCGGTAAGTGGTGCCATTGCTTTTGCCCGAACATCTAAGGCACTGGAAAGAATGAACAAACTTTTCAAGGATAGAAAAGTGAATAAAACTTATTGGGCAGTTGTGAAAAACAGGCCTCCCCAGAAGGAAGATAAGCTGGTGCACTGGCTCAAAAAAGATACTTCTAAAAATATAACCACTGCTTACGATGGACAAGTAGAAGGTAGCCAAAAGGCAGAACTGAAATATGAGGTTTTGGGAAAACTCAACGACCATTATTTACTTGAAGTAAGGCCGCTGACCGGAAGGCCTCACCAGATCAGGGTGCAGCTTGCATCCATGGGTTGCCCTATCAGAGGAGATTTGAAATACGGTTTTAGCAAACCAAATCAGGACGGAAACATCAACCTGCATTCCCGAACTTTGGATTTTATTCATCCGGTAAAAAAAGAACCTGTACAAGTAGTGGCTGGAGTTCCTAAAAATGATTTTTGGGAACAATACCTTGTTTTGGATAAAAAAATGAGCGATAAAAAAATCAACAGGCTCTTATAGTTATATTGGTATGTTTGATAAACTGAAAACCCGTTGGAATCTCAAAAGTACGTATCAGGTAGTAATCGTACTGGTGGTATTTGCCTGTACTGGTTTTACTATTCTTTTCATCAAAAAACCAATAGTAGCATGGATTGCCGGATCAGAAGAAAGTAGTCTCCTCTATTCCATTCTTTACTATATGTTCATATTGCCTGTTTACAACATCATACTGCTGGCCTATGGATTTGTCTTTGGTCAGTTTACTTTCTTTTGGGAATTTGAAAAGAAAATGTGGAGCAGAATAACAGGCAAAAAGTACAACAATGACGCTGACTAAGGCTGATGCAATTTCACAGTTTAATGCTTTGGTTGAAAAAGCCAAACCTTTCCTGTTTGTAACCGATTTTGCTTGTGAGAAAAATCTTTTACTCCCCTTCAGTCAGGTCAACCCGGAAGAAATACTTTTTGATGTAAACGGGTGCAAGAATTTCGTAGAAACCCCTGTTTCTGATAAAAAATTTACCTTAAAGAAAGAGCCTATATCATACGAGCAATTCGAGAAGATATTCAACGAAGTGCATCATGAATTGAAAGTTGGGAATTCTTACCTTACCAACCTCACCTTCCCTACGCCCATTACCTGCAACCACACACTCAAAGAAATTTTTTTTCGAAGCAAAGCAAAATTCAAGCTTTGGATCAAGGATCAGTTTGTGGTTTTTTCGCCGGAAATATTCTTACAGTTGAGAGGAAATAAAATATCTTCTTTTCCGATGAAGGGTACAATAGATGCTTCTCTGGACAATGCGGAAGCTTCCATTTTAGAAAACACAAAGGAAATGGCAGAGCATGTATCCATCGTCGATTTGATAAGAAACGATATGAGTATTTATGCCCAACAGGTGAAAGTGGATCGGTTTAGATACATCGATGAAGTGCAAACTCATGAAAAAAAATTGCTTCAGGTAAGTTCTGAAATTTCCGGCTTACTGGGAGATCAGGAACTCAAAAATATGGGTGAAGTGCTTTTTTCTTTGCTGCCAGCAGGTTCGATCTCCGGAGCACCAAAACACAAAACCCTGGAGATAATAAAGAAGGCAGAAAACTACGATCGGGGATATTATACAGGAGTATTTGGTGTTTTTGATGGCAGAAATATGGACAGTGGGGTAATGATCCGTTTTATAGAGCAACAAGGTGAACAGATGGTATTTAAAAGTGGCGGGGGCATTCACTCAATGAGCAACCCGAAATCCGAATATCAGGAAATGATTGACAAAGTATATGTGCCGATTTATTGAAAGTATTTGCTGCATTGACGGAGAGTTACTAAACCTAAATCTCCATCAGGAAAGGATTGACAAAACTTGTCAGCGGTTCTTTTCCGGTACTCCCATTTCGCTGAAAGATCACCTGACAAATATCCCCAAATCCGGAAAATTTAAAGCCCGTATTGTGTATGACGATGCTTCCGTTTTGTCAGAATTTATCCCTTATGTAAAAAAGGATATAAATAGTTTGAAGGTTGTACATGGAGACAATATAGACTATGCCTTTAAGTATGAAGACCGTTCCGAATTGACAAAATTATTTGATCTTAGGGAAAACTACAATGACATTATTATTGTAAAAAATGGTCTTTGTACCGATTCCTATTTTGCCAACCTGGCTTTCTTTGATGGTATCAATTGGGCCACTCCCAAGAAGCCACTGTTAAACGGAGTAAAACGCCAAAGGCTGATTCAGGAATCTAAATTGACAGAAGCCGATATAGCAGTTGAGTCAATTAGCACTTTCGAAAAGGTAAGTTTGATCAATGCCATGCTTGATCTGGACGAAGTAAGTGTGTCTGTAGAACGAATCTTCTGAGCGGAGTAAAACGTTCCTTCAGTATATCAATACACAAAACAGGGCAAACGCATTTAAAAACAAAACCTCCTTACCGCACAAGTTGCGGTATCCCTCGAAATTACAGTCAACTCTCACAGACCCCAGAAGTCCGGGGATAGTGGAATTTTTAATTGCGTTTGCCCTAATACAAAAATTCCTTTATCACTTTAGCCCAAATATCATATCCAGCGGGCTTCATGTGAAGTCCATCTTGGATGAATAGGTCTTCCATTGGCTTACCGTTTTCACCGAGCATTGGCTCCCATACATTTGCGAAAAACAGGCTCTCTTTGGTATTGCAATAATCTTCCATCATTCTATTGAGTGCCTCATATTTTTCTTTTAAAGGCCATCTGGAAAGGCTTGGTTTAGGAGAAATAAATATTATTTCCACTCCCTTTAATTTAGCTTCTATTTGAGCGACCAGTGTTTTGGTAGTAGCCATTATCTCGTCTGGAGATTTATTGTCATTTAAATCATTGTCTCCTTCATAGATAAATACTTTGTTGGGAGAATATTTGAAAATCAATGCTTTGGAATAAAACAGGAGGTCGCTCATTTGAGAGCCTCCAAAACCAGTATTGATCACATTTTTATCAGGAAAGTACTCTTGAATATTCTTCCACATTCTGATACTCGAACTGCCCGTAAAAAGAATGACTTCATCCTGTTTCTTGAATTTGTATTTCTTGTGACTGAGCATCTCTACCTGATCCTTAAACCGCTCAGGATCTTGTGCGGAAATATGGATGACATTCAGGAAAAAGAATACTGCAATCAGAAACAGGGAGGTGTGGGGATTTTTCATAACGTTGATGAATCAAAAAGTGAAAAGGTAAAGATATTGACTTGTGCTGAATTCAGCTTGGTAGTTTGATTTTTTGTGAATTGGTAGTAATTTCAGTAAGACAAATACAACATACGTGGGATGATGAAAAAGATGAAACGAAACTAAAAATTCATTAGATTTGAGAAAGGCATAAAAGAGATATAGTTTCTAGAGCGATATGTTTTAGCCCAAGCAAATACGTAAAAATTTTACGTAAATGATAAACATAGTTATTATATTCATAGATCCAGGTTTCTTAATACTCGGACTAATCATTGGATTTATTGACATCAGCAAATTAGGATTAAAAGTGTACGTACGGTTCTACCTACACTAAAATAAAAATAACATCACCGAAATTAATACTTCAAATACTTAATCAGTACGGTATTATAGCGTACATTTGTTTGAATGTAAATTTCTAATTATGGCAACAAAAGCATTGAAACAAGAAAAAGCTCGATTTGACACTCGTTTATCAAAAGAACAAAAAATGTTCTTCGAAAGAGCGGCACAAGTTGGTGGCTATAGAAGTTTAACTGATTTTGTCGTTTTGACCGTTCAGGAAAAAGCTAAAGAAATCATATCGGAGAATGAGCAAATAGTTGCTTCAAAAAGGGATAGTGAAATATTTTTTGACGCCATTACCCATGCGCCAAAAGCAAATAAAAATCTTACCAAGGCAGCTAGTGAATACAAATCACTTTTAGCTGAATGAAAGAACTAACAGAAGTCCTAAATTCCAGTCATAGAAAAAAAGAATTTTGTTGTGGCAAAGGTTTGCTTGACAATTACTTTCAAAAACAAGCCAATCAGGATATCAAAAGAAAGTTGTCTGCTTGTTTTGTTCTAAATGATGAAGAAACAGATTTAATAAAAGGTTATTACACTTTGGCAAATAACAGTATTCCTCTAATCCTGATACCAGAAAGATTTCAGAAAAAATTACCAAAATCATACAATTCTATTCCAACTACCCTGCTTGGTAGATTAGCAATAGACAATAGGTTTCAAGGAAAAGGAATTGGAAAGTTGTTGTTGGTGGACGCATTAAGAAGGAGTTACGAAATCTCCAAAAGTGTAGGTTCTTTTGCAGTGGTAGTTGACCCTATAGATGATGAAGCGGAACAGTTTTATGACAAGTATGGGTTTATTAAACTTCCTGACAGTGGGAAAATGTTCTTACCAATGAATACAATAAAAACTTTATTTGAGTAAAATATATTAAGCAACAAGGACTGTAAGCCATATTCCTTCTTTTTTTTCAAAGTCAAATTGATAGGAACATTTTAACTTTATACCGATAGTTAATCAAGTACAATCAGCAGGTTTATGTAATTCTTTTCAGCTCAAGCAAACCGCCTCTTTCGATAAATATGAAGCTATCATTATGGCAAATGTGTTAAAATCCAACAAGAATTTTTTAATTCAAATTATATCTCTAAATTTGCGGACTTTATTCGAAGCAATGAGTAAAAAGAGCGAAAGGGCCTACGATATAGATGTTTATGGATTGCGGCTTGGAGTCCATAATTTCGAGTTTGAGTTCAGCGATGAACTTTTCGAGGTGGAAGAAGCAGAAGAAGAGCAGATAGTAGAAAAGGGGCAAGGCTTGTGCAAGGTCACTTTAGAAAAATCAGAACTCTTGATAACTCTTTTGTTTGAAATAAAAGGTGAAGTGGAGTTGGTTTGTGATAGAAGTCTGGAGGAGTTTATGTTTCCACTTGCTATCAATGAAAGACTGATCCTGAAATATGGAGATGAATTGGATGACAGTGGAGATGATGTGTGGATTGTTCCATATGGAATTCAGACTTTTAATGTAAAAAGAAATATCCTTGAATTTATAAATGTAGCCATACCGATGAAAAGGTTACATCCTAAGTTTGGGGAAGATGATGCTGAAGGCATGGAGTTGATATACTCTTCTGAAGATGATGAAAGTGAAAGTCAGGAAGAAGATATTGATCCAAGATGGGCAGCATTACAGCAATTAAAGAATTTGAAAAATTAAAATAGTACAAAAATGGCGCATCCAAAACGCAAAATTTCAAAACAGAGAAGGGACAAAAGAAGAACGCATTATAAGTGTGAGGCTAAAACTTACATGATTTGTCCTACTACAGGTGAAGCTCATCTTCCGCATAGAGCCTACTGGTATGAAGGAAATTTATACTACAAAGGAAAAATTGTAATAGAAAAAGAAGCTGTAGCTTAATGCTACCCTGACTTGATAAAATATTTTGAGTCCCGTTTTGCGGGACTTTCTTTGTTTAATCGGATTTGGGTTTTTCAACTTTGAACCTAACGGTTCGATTAAAAATATTTTATTTAATTTGCTTCGAATTTTTTAATGAATTTTCCTACTTAATTCTAAAATCAATACCCTTATCAGATGAGTAAAATCAGAGCAGCTATTACAGGAGTACAGGGTTATGTTCCAGACTATGTATTGACCAACGCTGAGTTGGAAACTATGGTGGAAACTAACGACGAGTGGATCACAACCAGAACAGGTATAAAAGAAAGAAGAATATTAAAAGGAGAATTGCAGGGTACATCTGTGATTGCAGCAGCGGCCGTAAAAGGACTACTTGAAAAGACCAATACTGACCCTAAGGATATTGACCTTATATTGTGTGCCACCGTTACCCCTGACAGGCTCTTTCCTGCGACAGCCAATATTATTGCAGACAAGGTTGGTGCCATCAACTCATTCAGTTTTGATATGGCTGCAGCATGTTCGGGCTTCTTATATGCTCTGGCTACAGGCTCACAGTTTATTGAGACTGGTAAATACAAAAAAGTAATTGTAATAGGCGCAGATAAGATGTCGTCAATTGTAGATTACGAAGACAGATCTACCTGTATTATTTTTGGTGACGGAGGAGGAGCTGTATTGCTTGAACCAAATGAGGAAGGTAATGGAGTCATTGATTCTATCATGAAATCTGATGGATCGGGAGTAAAGCACCTTTATATGAACGCAGGAGGCAGCATGATGCCAGCTTCTATAGAAACTGTGAAAAACAGAGACCATTATGTGGTACAGGAAGGTTCTGCGGTATTTAAGTTTGCCGTAACCAATATGGCTGATGTGGCTGCAGAACTAATGGAAAAGAACAATTTAAAGGGAGAAGATATTGCTTATCTTGTGCCGCATCAGGCTAACAAGAGGATCATCGATGCTACAGCCAAACGAATGGGTGTAAAAGATGAAAAAGTAATGATGAATATTGAGCGATATGGGAATACTACAAGTGGGACACTCCCGCTTTGTCTTTGGGATTATGAAAGTAAACTTAGAAAAGGAGACAACCTTGTGTTGGCTGCCTTTGGTGGTGGGTTTACCTGGGGATCTCTTTACCTAAAATGGGCATACGACCCTAAATAAAAAACTATCCTATTCAGAAAACAAACTGATCATTGAAACATGGCATCTACAGCAGATTTTAAAAATGGAATGTGTATTGAATATAATCATGGGTTGTATTCAATTGTTGAATTTCAACATGTAAAACCGGGAAAAGGGCCGGCTTTCGTCAGAACCAAACTAAAGAATATAAAAACCGGAAAAGTAATTGACAATACCTTCACTGCCGGAGTAAAGGTAACCACAGCAAGGATTGAAAGAAGAGCCTATCAATTTATTTATAAAGACGACATGGGCTACCACTTTATGGACAGCAATACCTTTGAGCAGGTAAACATTGAAGAGTCTTTAATAAATGCACCACAATTTTTAAAAGACGGGCAGGAAGTGGAGGTTATCTATCATGCAGAAGAAGAACTGATTTTGGGATGTGAGTTGCCTCAGTTTGTAGAAATGACTGTAACCTATACCGAACCTGGCTTGAAAGGAGATACTGCCACCAATGCACTCAAACCAGCAACAGTTGATACCGGTGCTACTGTACAGGTGCCTCTTTTTATCGACACTGATGAAAGAATCAAAATTGACACCAGAACAGGGCAATATTCAGAAAGGGTAAAGTAAAGAGTTGATGGAGCTTATATCCTTATTTATGGATAGCGGAATTTATCATGCTTATTTACCCGACAAATACTATTTATACCTAAATTTGACGTTCTTAATTACGAATAATAATTAGCACATACCTATGAAGATAAAGGAAATCAAAGACCTTATTGACTTTCTATCAGCTTCCGGGCTGGAAGAAGTAAATATTGAAACTGAAGAATTGAAAATAAAGATTAAAAGGAGTAAAACTCAGGTAATAGAAAAATCCGTGTCAACAGCTCCTACAGTGCAGGCTGCTACACCCGTTGCTGCTGCTCCAGCACCCGTTGTTGCTCCGGTTGTGGAAGCAAATACTGCATCTACTAATTATATTGAGATCAAATCTCCAATGATTGGGACTTTCTATCGCTCGGCAAACCCTGAATCTGATGTATTTGTTTCTGTTGGAGATGAAGTATCTGTCGGCAAAACGGTATGCATCATTGAGGCCATGAAATTGTTTAACGAAATCGAATCGGAAGTTTCTGGTAAAATCGTAAAAATATTGGTAGAAAATGCTCAACCCGTTGAGTACGATCAGCCTTTATTTTTGGTGGATCCTTCCTAACAGGAGCTTTAATTTTCTCTTTTTCTGATTTTATCACTTAACCTTCCGAAAAGTGTTTAAAAAAATATTAATAGCCAACAGAGGTGAAATTGCCCTGAGAATTATCAGGACCTGCAAAGAAATGGGCATCAAAACTGTAGCAGTATATTCTACCGCTGATGCAGAAAGCTTACATGTAAAGTTTGCAGATGAAGCAGTGTGTATTGGGCCTCCTCCTGGAAATTTATCTTACTTAAACATCCCTAATATTATTTCAGCAGCAGAAATAACCAATGCAGATGCTATCCATCCCGGTTATGGTTTTCTCTCTGAAAATGCCAAATTTTCTAAAATCTGTGAAGAATACGGTATTAAATTCATTGGTGCCAGTGCAGATATGATCGACCGCATGGGCGACAAAGCTACTGCCAAAGATACTATGAAGAAAGCCGGAGTACCTACCATTCCCGGTTCGGATGGCTTGTTGGATTCTGTAAAAGAAGGGATCAAGATTGCCAACCAAATTAAGTATCCGGTGATTCTAAAAGCAACTGCCGGAGGTGGAGGTAGAGGCATGCGTATTGTCCATAATGATGCCGGATTTCAAAAGGCATGGGATGATGCCAGACAAGAATCAGGTGCAGCGTTTGGAAATGATGCTTTGTATTTGGAAAAATTTATAGAAGAGCCAAGGCACATTGAAATACAAATTGTAGGAGATAAAAATGGTAGGGCTTGTCATTTGTCTGAAAGGGATTGTTCCATACAAAGAAGACATCAAAAGCTTACAGAAGAAACCCCTTCACCCATTGTTAATCAGGAATTAAGAGAAAGAATGGGAAAAGCCGCTATTTTGGGAGCTGAAGCTATTAAATACGAAGGTGCCGGTACCGTAGAATTTCTTGTTGATAAACACGGAGATTTCTACTTTATGGAGATGAATACCCGTATTCAGGTAGAACACCCTATCACCGAAGAGGTTACCGATTTTGACCTGATAAAAGAACAAATCAAAGTAGCAGCAGGAGTTGAGATTTCTGGGAATAACTATTTCCCTCAACTACATTCTATGGAGTGTAGAATCAATGCCGAAGATCCTACAAAAGATTTCAGGCCTTGTCCCGGGAAAATCACCAATCTACACTTACCTGGTGGGCATGGTGTAAGGGTGGATAGCCATGTTTATGCCGGCTATACAATTCCCCCAAATTATGATTCAATGATTGCCAAACTGATCGTAACTGCTCAAACCCGGGAAGAAGCGATCGTTAGGATGAAAAGGGCTTTGCAAGAATTTGTGATTGAGGGTATAAAAACCACTATTCCTTTTCATATCAAATTGATGGATGACGAAAAATTCAAGTCAGGAAAATTCACCACTGCCTTTATGGATACTTTTGATCTTACCGATCTGTAAATGCCATTTATCAAAATCTTACTGATTTCGATCTTATTTGAAATTAGAATTTATTTATTTTTGCCGTCAAATAGACCGGTCTCATAGTTCAACGGATAGAATAGAAGTTTCCTAAACTTTAGATCCAGGTTCGATTCCTGGTGAGACCACTTCTAACAACACCAAACAAAAGCCAACTTCACATAAAGTTGGCTTTTTTAATGCCTTAAACCTACTTTTTTAAAGTTTTACTTTACGTTCTGTTTCGTTTGTTTTTGGTAATTGTTTCACTATTTGTTTACATATTTTTATTGTGTAGGTTTGAAAAATCATGGGACATTCAGTTACACCGGTAATCAATCGAAACAATATAAAAACCAAATCTGGCTTATATAATATTGACATTCGGGTAATTATCAATAGAAAACCCAAATACTTTTCTACAGATCAAAAACTTGCTTTGAAATACTGGTCGGGTAAAACGGATAAATGGGTAAAGGAGTCACACCCACATAATTTTGAACTCAATAAAATAATCGGTGATAAAGTAAATGCTATCAATGGGTTTATTTACCGACTTACCGCTATGGGGCATGTTGTGGACCTAAAGGCAATTGCGGACTTCATGAACAAAAGGAATTTTTCCAATACCTTAAATGCGTACATTGAAAATTACTTCAAAGACCCTAAAGTCAAGTTCAATAGCATGAACACCATAAAGAAGTACAAGACATTTCAAATGCACCTGAATAACTACAATTCAAGCATCCCACTCCGGGCAATAAACGAACCCATGCTTCAGGACTTTGGTAGATATCTTACAGGCCTGGGGTTAAGCGGATCTACAGTGATCAAATATTTCGACCCGTTTAAAAAAATTGTTAAGCATGCTGTAAAGCATGGATATCTGGAAAAGGATCCTTTCTACGAGGTGGATTTAGGCGCAAAAAGATCGAAACCTAAACGTGACCATCTGGAGATAGAAGAGATTTTAGAATTGATAAATGTGCAGCTCCCTGAAGACAGGTTGGATCTGGAAGATACCAGGAAGCATTGGCTGATGTGTTTCTTTGCCGGATTTTATTACTCCGACCTGAGAAAACTAAAGTGGGATGAAATCAAATCCAGTGATCTGGGGTATGTGATTGTAGGATCGAGATTCAAAAATGAACAGGGTTATATAGTGCCTGTACACAAATTCAAACATGCTATTGCCATTATTGAAGGACAAAAGGGTTTGGATCCGGAGTATGTTTTTCCGGATTTGATCAGTGACCAAAAATACAATGATAAACTGAAGATACTGGCTAAACTGGCTGGGATTGGAAGAAACCTAAACAACAAAATGGCTCGTCACTCCAGCATACAATTTTGGGAAAGCCGGGGCATAGAAACCCAATTTGTGGCCGTTAGGCCGGGCATACTGACGAAAGGACCACTAAGCACTACTACAAACTCTCAACCAGGGATATCAATGCCAGGGTTGAAAAATTTGACTTCAGAAAGCTGGGCTTACAGAAAAGATAGAATGGTTTGGGATACATCCCAAATCTGGACTTTAGCTATTAACTAGATAAATAACCATCCGTTGTGGTTTTGAGTGAAAATAATAGCTTTCATGCTCATTAATGAGCATTTTTTGTTAGTTTTATATCTAGTTATACAGCTAGATATAAAATCATGGGATTTCCAACTAAAATTCAGCTCATCAAAAGGGCAAAGAGCGAGCAGTGGTATATCAATTTTCCATCTGCGCTAGCACAGGCCATGGAATTTGAACGTGGCGAAACGGTAGAATGGCTTATTGACGACCATCAAAAACTTGTATTGACCAGAAGTAATGAGGCAGTATCAGGTCTTAAAAAAAAACTTCAAGTCAAGCCACTTCCATAATTGGAGAACTGGACGAGCTTTTTGAGAAAAGCTCAGATGCTTTCTCTCAATCAAGGACTGCTCAAAAAGCCAGGCAACTGGTCTATGGCAATTTAGCATGCTTGGGACGGCATACCGTTTCAGGCATGTTGACAGCCAGTGGGCATCAATTTATGGATTGGTCATGTTTTTACCGTTTGTTCAGTGAACAGCGCATAAACATAGAAAAACTAAATGATGTTTGTATTGAAAACGCTATAGAACAGCTCGATGATAACCAAATCATTATTGCCCATATGGATGACAGAGTAGTGAAGAAAACAGGTAAAAAGATACCAGGCACCTCATGGTGCAGAGATCCACTCGGGCCACCTTTTCATACCAATTTCATTTGGGGACAAAGATTTATTCAATTGTCCATGGCCATTCCTGATAGCCGGGCTCCTCACCAATCACGTTCCATTCCTATAGGCTTTCACCATTGCCCCACAGCAAAGAAACCTGTCAAAACAGCTACTCAAGAACAAATACAGACCTATAAGGAAGTGAAAAAACAATCACGGTTGAGTTTGCAGGGTAGTTTAAAGATAAAGGCTTTAAGGGACAAACTTGATCAGCAAGATCACCAGCATCGTAGCTTATGTATCAATGTTGATGGCAGCTATACCAACTCAACAGTATTAAAAAACCTACCTGAAAGAACGAT